>CAYUNS010000042.1:0-17466 GCA_964446155.1 uncultured Tepidisphaeraceae bacterium
ATACGGAATGGGCAGATACCGCCAGCCGCCTTCATCGTTCTGGGCTTTCTGGATCAGCCGGATCGCCTTCTGGAGCTTTTCCTTCACTTCCTCGTTGCCGGTCATCCCGTACACCTCGCCGAGAAACAGCGCCGCGAAGCCGTGCGAATACATCACGCCATGCGACTGATCCGACGCGAGCAGCCCCGATTCCTGCGCGGAATTGAGGATGAACTGCACGCATTTCTCGACGTTGTCCCCATACTTTCCACGTCCGGGGAGATTGCCCGCCGACATGAACGCCAGCCCCGCCAGGGAGGTCACCGCCACCTGCGCGCCATATCCCCCGCCGGCGCCCAGGCTGCCGTCGGGGGACTGCTTGGCCGCGAGAAACGCCAACCCCTTCTCCACCGCTTCGCGCTGCTGGGGCGTGATCTCATCCCCGCGCACCTGGTTGGGCCGATCGGCGATTCCCCCCTCCGCGCGCGGCGCGGAGCGACCGCGCGCCCGCTCCTGCCCCAGCGCGGGCGCCCCGCCCACCAACAACGCCAGTAAGACCACCGCGAAATTTTCAAACCATGCGCATCGCATCAGTATCTCTCGCATCCATCTCCCGGCGGAAACGTCCGGCATCGCCGCCGTCGCCATCTTTTTCATGCCGCTTCATTCTTTTCCCTTGATCGCCAACGAACGATAATAGTCTTCAATCAGATTGCGGTATTTTTCAACGGTCGTTTCCCCGGAATTTTCGATGATGGCTTCGCGCTGGCGAGGGGTGAGCGCACCCCATTCGCTCATGGTTTCCGCAAGCTCACCGGAAAGATCGGCGACGACATCGCCGCCGGGGCGTACGGTCGATTCCGTCGCGGCTTCACTTCCAGCGGGCTGCTGGACGCCTGAAGCCGCCTGCTGATTATCCGGCTGCGCTCCCCCCGCGGGACGCTGCTGCATCTGCTCGCCCTGCTGCCGGCCGGTGCTGGCCTGCGATTGCTGTTGCTGCTGCTGCCGTGCCTGGTCGATCAGATCGTCAAAATCCAGCAGAATCCGCTCCTGGATCGCCTGCGTGACCTTGCCTGGATCCTTGTTGAGCACCAGCCGCTGCTTCGATCGCGCCATGCGGTCGCCGATGAGATTCGTCTCCTTCTCGATTCCCTCGGCATTGGGATCGCCCGCAAGGAGATCCTGCTCCAGTTCCTGATCCTCGATCGCGTCGATGCCGGCTTCCTCGGGAAGCATGTCGCGGTTGTCCGGCTCGGGGCGGAGCCGCACCTTGCCCTGCGACGCGGTGCGCAGAAGCTGATCGAGCAGGTCGCGCATCTCCCCCTGCCGCTCACCGACTTCACCAAGGCGGTCCTTGTCTTTCGCCGCGGCGGCATCGATCTCCCTGGTCGTGTCGTTGATGTCCGCCTGCAATCCCTGGAGCAACCGCAACTCCGCTTCGGTGGGCAGCCTCGCCGCGGATTGTCCCCCTCCACCGCCGCTGCCACCACCCTGCTCGAACCGGCTCTCCTTCGGCTTGACCACGAGAGCTTCGATCATCGCGTCAAGCTGCCTGAGTACCCTCGCCTGTCGATCCTGCGTGGGCCTGGTGGTGTCAGGCTCGCCAAGCCGCTCCTTCACCTTGCTCATCGCCGAGACGATGTCCTTGTTGGCCCAGACATAGACGATGCTGCCGAGGGCTTCGAGGTCTTTCCCCATCTCCCCGATGCGATCGCCGAGCGCTCCCTGCTCGCCGGGGAGCTTGCCGAGGCGAATCGCGTCAGGGCGATCGAGCGTTCGCTCCGGACCCCGGCGCGCATCTTCGATGCGCGCGGTTTCGCGATTCAGTGCGGCCTGCTCCTCGCGAATCTTGATGTACGCCTGTCGGATGGCTTCCTTCTGCTGGTTGTCGAGTTGCTCGGTGACTTCGGCCTGCTGCTCATCCACCTTGCGCCTGGCATCCTCCAGCGCCGCAAGGGCCTCGACCTGCGAAGGGGCATAGGCGTCGGGCAGCTTGCGCTCGCGCAGGGAGACGATGGCCCGCTCCATGCGTCCGGCGGCGCGGATCAGATGGGCGGCGGCCGCGGCGCCGTCGGGGAAGTCCTCGGCGGTTTTGCCGATGTCGCGCGTGTTGCGTTCGGTCAGTTCCTGCCCGCCGGACAGTTGCGGCAACGTCGGCACGGGCGGCAGCGCCTCCTTGATGCGTTCGGCCTTGGCGAGCAGCTCCTCGCGCAGATTTTCCTCGATTGCCGCAATGATGTCCGGTCCCTGGATCGAAAGGTTGTCCAGGTTGTGACCGGCCTGGCGACGGATGAGCTGCGCGATCTGCTGCTGCAACTCGGCGAGTTTCTTCTGCAACTCCTCGAGCTTGCGGCGTTCACCGGCGCGAAGATCCGACAGCATCATCTGCAACCCGATTTCCGCCTGTTTCTGGGCCGCCTGCGCGCCCGACTGCCGGTTTTGCCGCGATTGCTGCGAGGCCTTCTGCTGATTCTGCGACACCTGCTGTTGTCCACCGGTCTGCGCGGCTTTCTTCATCGCGTCGGCCGTCGCCGGATCGCTCTTCTCCATTTGCTCGCCCATCTCCCGCATCTCGTCCATGGCCTTCTCGGTTTCCCTTGCCAGGCGCTCCTGCTCGGCGGCGTTGTCCTCGAGCTTCTGGCGATCCTCGGGAGACATGTCTTCCGGGCGCTTGCCGAGATTTTCCCGGCCGATCTCCGCGGTCCTGCGCGAGACTTCCCGCTGTCGCTCCAGCAATTGCCGAACCCGTTCGATCGATTGCTGAAGGCTGCCGAGATTGCCCATTCGATCCAGCGCCCGCTGAAGCTGATCGGATGCGTCCTGTTGATCGCGCCCAACGGATTCCAGCGTCGCCTTGCGTTGCTCGGCGGCGTTCTGGTCCTTCGCGGCGTTGATCTCGTTCGCCGCCCGTTTCATCGCCCCTTCGGCGGCGTTGTCCAGTTGCTCCTCCACCTCGCGCATCGTGCCCTGGAGATCCTCCGCGGGGGATTTGTTCTCCTCCATGCGCGATCGCATCGCACCCAGCTTGTTCGACAACTGCTTCGTCTGCGACGCCATCGTGCTTTGCTGGTTCGCGAGGCGCTCGGCGACGGCGCGATCCGATGCGTCCAGCGCCAGCTTGCCCTCGGTGTCCTTCTGGAGACCGGCGGTCTCCTCCATGGTGCGGTTCTGATTGTTGCGCACCTCGTTCACCTGGTGCGCGAGGTTGCGCAGCTCCTGGGTGACGGCGTTGACGAGCTGTTCCTGGCTGATGAGATTGATGCGCAGCTTTCCGCTGGGCACGGGATCGTGCGACTCGCCATTGAGATAAAAGTTATCCTGCGCGAGGATGAAATACTCGAGCACCTGCCCGGGCCGCAGATCCGCCTCGGCAAGCTGTGCGAGATCCCATGCGTAGTTCATCCGAAACCGCCGACGATCTCCGACGCCTTCGATCCGCCGCCACTCCACGCCCTGCACCGGGCCATCCGATGTCACCAGGTCGATCTCCCATCGCTTCTGATCGTCCAGGCGATTGACGACGAGCTTCAGGGACTGGATGCCGTAATCATCCTCGGCCGTCGCATCGAGAGGGATGGTCGCAACGGGCGTGCGATCCTCGTTCCGCCTGGGATGATCGATCTGCACCGTCGGATTCTGATCCGGGCGGACGATCAGCTCATATTCCTCCAGCCCGATGTTGCGAAATCCATCGGTGTCGGTGGCGCGAAGATGAAACCGCAGGGAGTCCGTCGCAGCCCAGGTGATGGCCGCGCCGAACGGCGCGGCCGGCTCGATGGTCGCCTGCGGTGGTCTGGCTTCCTCCGACGAAGGCTCAATCATCACATCGCCCTCGAGAGGCTTGTTGAACTGGACGTGCAACGTCACCCGCGATCCCACCGCCAGAACGGCCGGCGCCTGGGTGAGATCGTACTGGCGATCTGGATGCTGCGAGGCATCGACATAAGGCGGCGGCTGGATCGACGCCGTCACCGATCGCACCGCGAGGCGCGGCACGACGGTGATGGGATCGAGGACCATCGAATCGTCGCCGGCCTTCATCCACACGCGCAACTCACCGCCACGGTCGTGATCGGCGCGCGCGTCGAGCGAGGCGACATAGGTTCCGTCGGCGGCGCGGGTCATGTATTCCTGCTGCTCCGGCCCATCGCCGTAACGATAGTAAACCAGTGCCCTCATCGATGGCTTGTCCCCCTTGAGCAGTCGCATCTTCACCTCGACGCGCTGCCCGACGGGCACGCGTCGCGGCATCTCCCCAACCAGATCGATCTGCACACGTTTCGGCCAGGCCTCGCCGTTGAAGGGGGTGAGCAATCGTGAAAGGGCGATCTGGAAATATTGTGGAGGCACGACCCACGCGAGCAGCGCCGCGATCAGGATCGCGCCGATGCCCGTTCCCAGCGACGCCGCCACCGGGCGCGCCACCACCGCCCGCCGAAGGTCCACCTCCTGCGCGATCCGCGACGCCTCACCGACGACGCGATCCTGCATCAGTTCCGATCCCGGCACTCCGCCGCCCAGAAAATCAACCGTGCTGCGGAGGCGATCATCAAACTGTGGAAATGCGCGTTCGAGCCGCCCCGCGATATCGCCCAGCGTGAGCCGCGACGCCAGCGGCCGGATGATCCATTCATACAGCGCGAATCCGATTCCCCCGATCGACGCGAGAATCAGCAGCAATCGCGGCGAGGCCGGAAGATTCAGCATGTAGTCGAGAAGAACCGTCAACAGGAGCAATCCCACCGCGGCGGTGAGGACGATGCCCACGCCAAACGCAACGCCCAGCACGCGCACCCGCCGGCGAACGCCTTGCAGTGCATCGATCAGCATCGTTGGGGACATACGTCACCTCATTTCACGATCCGGCTTCCCACGAATCACCGGCAACAATCGACCGGGCAAGGGAAACCGGACGGCTCACACCATTCCATACATCTTGCGAACGATCCATTCCGTCGTAATCAACAGCGCGAACAACGCCAGCGCCAGCGGCGCATCCCACAACCGCTGACTGGCGGTGATCGGGATGATCTTCGCGGCGCTGGGGATCAACCCCGGCAGGGTGTCCCGCGCGTCCGCAAGCGGCACGACCTGCCCGAGCGTTTCCGACGCCAGCCGCGTCAACAGGGCGCGATCCACCTGCGGTTGAATCAACTCGAGGCGCGGCACGACCACCTCGATGGGCACGTTCAACAGGCTCGCTCCTCCCGTCACCGGGGGCAACTGCACGCTGAAGCGCCCGACGCGATCGGCCGTATACGACATTGTATACAGCTCGAGCTGTCCTTCCTGCCGCTGAAAATTTTCTCTGCGGACGAGATTGCCGCTCTCATCCATCACTTCGACGACAAGCTGGTTGGGAAGTTGCCGCAAAAGTTCGGGATCGAGCACGCGCAGGTTCAATCGCACCTGGTCGCCCAGTTCATAGCTCGGCCGGGATGCGGTCAGGGTCATGCCGCGCTGTCCAAGCTTTTTGCTGCGGGCGAGGTATCGAAGCTGCTGAACCCAGTAGGTGTCGAAGATGGATTCCCCGGTGTAGAAGCGCCATCGCCAGGAATCGTCGATCGCGGAAAACAGCGTGCGCCCCGCGCCATATCGTCCGACAACCAGGATCGGCGCCTTGCGTCCATCCGGAGAAATGTCGTTGGGATGCTCGGCATACACCTCCCCCACGCCCGGCTTGGCCAGGACACCCCGGGAATACCAGAAAAGCTGCTGAAGCTCGTCCTTCAGGTATTTCTCGTTCTGCTCGCGATTGGGAAAAAACCGGAAGATGCTCGACTGCGCTCCGTCGCGCGTCAGCACCGGCCGGAATCCGGTGGTGATGGTCGCTCCGGTTTCCTCCTCGACGCGCGAAATCCCCACCGGCAGGATCGCCTCGACGATCGTATTGCGATACCCGATCGGGGACCAGCGCGGCCCGGCGATCATGCCGAATCCGCCTCCCTTGTTGGCGACAAAATCCGCAACGAGTTGAAGCTGCCCGTCGGTAAACTGCCGGGGATCGACATCGCCGAACAGCACGACGTCATACTGCATGATTTCATCCATGCTCTCGGGAAACCGTCTGATCGGTCGGTCCCCTTCCTGCGCGAAACTCGGATCGGCGCTGGTCAGCAGACAACTGATCACCACCGTCTTTTCCCGGATCATCTCGTTCTTGAGATAGCGGTATTCCCAACGGGGATAGCCATCGACATAAAGCACGTTGATCCGGGCGTCGAGGACCGCGATCTGCACGGCGCGGGAATTGTCCTCCTCATCGATCTCGCCCGGCTGAACGACGGCCTCGACGAGCAGATCCAGCGTTCCCTCCTCCTCCGCAAGGAATTGAAGCTCGACCTCGACGGGGGACGCGAGGGCAACCTGGGCATCGGCATTCGGCCGATCCACGCCGCGCAGCGGCGCGCCGGTCGTGCGGTCGATCAGCCGAAGCGTCGCGGGATGATCCTCATCATATCCCGTCCCGCGCACCGCGACGCGCACGTTGACAATGTCGCCCTTGAAAGCGCTTTCCTCGACATTGACGGACTGAATCGCGATGTTCATCGGCGCGCGGTCGGACCCGACGGGAACGGGGAAAATCTTCACCGCGTAATCCTTGACCATCGCGATTTTCTCCGTCGGTGGGCGCGCGGGGGTTTCCCGGCCGTCGGTGAGCAGCACCACGCCCGCAAGCCGCTGCCCCTGCAAGTCCTTGAGCACGGTGAGAACGGCGTCGGCGACCTGGGTACTCTGCCCGGTGGGCTGAAGACCGGCGAGCGCCTCGTCGGCCGAAGCGTCGATCGTGGCCTCGCCGGTCTCGACACCACCCTCGGATGCTCCCTCGATGGAGAAGATCGGCTCGGCGTCGCGATTGAAGCGGTAAATCCGGAGATTGTGCCGGCGCGACAATTCGCGGATCAGCGCGCGATCCCCCTCCGACAGCAACCGCACCGCCGCGTCAAGACGCGCCTGCAACGGATCGGCCTCACCCGTCATTTCAATATCGCGCACGCGCATCGAGACGCTGTCGTCCACCAGGATCGCGACGACCGACGGCTCGACATGGCTCTGCCCCAGCGTCAGCGCCGGCCGATTCAACAGCGCGATCACGAACCCGAGCAGCAGCATCCGAATCGCCCCCAACACGATCTTCACCGATCGGGATCGCCCTTCGCGGCGATAGATCCAGACCACCAGCGCGAGCGACGACACCACCAGCAGAAAATTCCACAGCCCCGCGCCGACATACGCCTGCCCTGGCCATTGCGGATTGAATTGAAGCGCGAACTCCCCTTCACGGCTCAGAAAGCCGCGCTCAAGGCCCAGGAGAATTTCCATGAATTGATTGGTCACCCGTCACTCGTCATGTTGTGGCCGTCTCATCTCCGATAATGCCCGAACCGCATCGCCATAAAACTCTCCAGACCGACCAGCACCAGAACGATCATCATGACGCTCCAGCCGAAATCATTGCCGTCCTCGATGGAGGAGGCGATCGGGGGGAGCGTGTCGCCTTCAAGCACCATGCCGATTCCACCCAGCGCGGCGCGGAGAGTTTCATTGTTCAGTGTTCGGATGTCGGCTTCATCCGCGGGCGGATTCACCGCGACGGGATACTCCGCCACGCCAGTGGACAGCTTGTACAACCCCGGCAGGGAAAGCGCCTCGCTCCGGTATGCCGCGCTGCCTTCCGAGGTGGTCGCCTGGGTGAGAACGACGGTTTTTCCGGCCGGATCGGTCAGTTCCGGCGCGATGGTGAGCTTCACCGACGACGGCACCTCGAGCGCTTCCCCGACGGACAGGTTCAACCACCGATCCGGCGTGCTGACGCTGCCCGCGAGCAACTCGTGCATAAGGGTGACATATGCGGTCTTCACCGGCAATGTGGTCCAGTCGGGATTGGCGGTGGTCGAGAAGAAGACGACTCGCCCGCTCCCCACGGAATGCACCGTGATCGCGGGGTCGCGCTGCGAGGCGCTGCTCGCTTCCCCGGTCATCGGCGCGCCTTCCCGGGGAAGGTAATCCAGCACCCGCTCGACCTTCGCGTCCGGGGCGACATCCACCTGCCAATAGGCGAACACCTGCGCCGTGTTCAACCCGGACTTGGCCTCGTCGCGAAACGCGTTCAGCAGTGGATGGGGATTGCGGGGACGAAAATCAAACAGGTATCCGTGCTGATCCGACGCGACCGACACTCGCCGCGTCATCGGTCCGGGAAGCAACCGGCGCGGCAGGAGCGTGGCGTTGTAGTTGTCGCCGCTGACCGATTCCCCCATGAAGAGCATCAGCATCCCACCGTCGTTGACGAACCGCTGGAGCTGGTCCGCCTGCGCGGGCTGAATCTGCCCGACACCCGCAAGGATGACGGCGCGATAGTCGTGAAGCACGCGATTGCCCAGCTCGAGGTCGCTGATGGTTTCCGGCTGGACATAGCTGTTGGTGCGCCCGCCGCTGTTGTTCGATCCCGCTTCCTTCAGCGGCGCCAGCGCCAGTTCGAGGAAGGTCGCGGACCCGCCCAGCGGGTTGATCCCGCGCTCTCCTTCGACGATCAGCACCTTCATTTCGGCCGCGACATCCAGCACGCGGTGACGGACGTCGTCGATCGGCAATCGATCGTCGCCGTGCAGCGTCACGCTGAGGGTGTGCGCGCCTCCGGTGCGGAAGCTCACCTGCGATTGCAACTGCTCCGGCGTCGCGGGATCGAGCGCGATCGTCCCACCGCCGCTGAGGGGACGATCATCCAGCTTCCAGATCAGGTGCGACTCCGGCCCCGGGCCGTATCCCTTCACATTCGCGACGAACTCGGGAGGCAGCTTGGTGGTGACGAGATTATTCACTGGCCGGACATCCAGCGCCGCGTGATTCCATTGCTCGTTGCGGCCGAGATTGAAATGCGTGAATCGATAGATCGACGCCAGTTCCCGCCCCGCCTGCTCCAGCGCCGCCGCCGAGGAGCCTTCCCAGGCGCTGCGGGTGGCGTCGGTGAAGAGGTACAAGCTCAGGCGCGGCTCGGTGGAATTGTCCCTGCCGATTTGCAGCGCCAACTCGAGCGCCCCGGCGAGATCGGTCCCGGACGCGGATTGCTCGATGCGCTCGATCGCGCTTCGGACCCCTTCCAGGTCCGTCGATTTGTGCACCACGACCGCCGCAGGTTGGCCGGCGACAATCACCGCGGCGCTTTCCCCCCCCGCGCCAAGCCGATCGACCAAACCGATCGCCAGTCGCCTGGCCTGATCGAGATGCGTTTTCGCTTCGGGACGATTGGCTTGATACGCCATGGAATAGCTGTTGTCGATGACGAACACGTGCATGCCGCTGCGTTGCCCGAGCGCGGACGCGACACCGCTTCCCTGGCATCCAAATGGCCTGGCCAGCGCGAAGCCCAGCAGCGCGAACACGAGGCATCGCGTCGCCAGCAGCAGCCATTGCTCGAACTGGATTCGCCGGCGATTCTTCCGCATGGCACGAAGCAGGAATTCCATCGCGGCCCAATCCAGGGTCTTGAACCGCCGGCGATTCAGGATGTGAATGAGGATCGGAATCCCCGCCAGCGCCAGACCCGCGACGACAAACGCCGGCGTGACAAAGGAAAAGGCGAGGATGTTGCCGATCACATTCACAACCATGCTCGATCCATTCCCCCATTCAACCCGCGAGTCTGCTCGCCGCTCCGTCACGTGCCGCAACGGCGCGCCATCCTACTTCATCGTCGCCGCGCGCGTCGCAAGGAAATTGCTCAACGACACATCCAGCGCGTCCCCGCTGCTCATCCGTGTGAAATCAATGTGCATCCCGCGGCAGACCTTTCGAAATTCCTCCGTGAATTTTCGCAACTGATCGAGATATCCTTCCCGCAGCGCCCGCGGCTCGGTGAGAAGCTCCCCAAGCCCCTCCAACCCTTTGAACAACGTCACCTCCTCGAACGGAAACTCTATCTCCTGGGGATCGAGGATCTGAAACGCCATCATCTCGTGCTTCTTGTAGCGCAGGTGACGCAGGCCTTTTCGGATGCCGTCGAGATCGTCGAAGAAATCGCTGAGCAGCACAATGAGGCTGCGATGGGTGAGCTTCTCGGCGATCTGATCGAGAATTTTGCCCATGTTGGTCTTGTTCAACCGCGGAACCTGCTGGAGTTCCTGCGTGATGACCTTCCACTGCCCCGGCGAGTTGCTGGGCTTGAAATAGCGGCTCAGCGCCTGGTCGAAAATCGCCAGCCCCACCGAATCCTGCTGCTGGATCGCCATGTAGCTCAGCGACGCCGCGATCGCGGTCGCATGGTCGTACTTCGTCCATGTCGCGCCGTCATCGCCTTTGACCGATCCGAACCCCATCGACTCGCTGGCATCGACGATGCAGATCAGGTTGAGATTCGTCTCCTCGAGATACTGCTTGAGATAAATGCGATCGGTCTTGGCGAGCACCTTCCAGTCCACATGGCGGATATCGTCGCCGGCGACATACTGCCGATGCTGGGCGAACTCGACGCTCGCGCCCTGGTAAGGCGAACGGTGCATGCCGGTCATCAGTCCTTCGACGATGAGTCGCGCGCGCAGATCGAGGGAGCCGATCCGCGCCAGCGTGCGCGGATCGAGGTACTTGCGATAATCGGTGATGGTTTCGGACATACCTATCGCCGCAACGCCTCTCGGCGTGCCGTCAAAGCCAATCGGACGCCGTTATTGCGTGCCGCCGTCGTTCATGTGGATCGTAAACAGCTTGAACGGCGTCTTGTGTTTGAACTCGCGCAGGTTGTCTGCCGTCATCGGTATGACCTCCTCGTCAGTTTACGCCGCCGGTTGATCCTTGATGAGCCGTCCGAGGTTCCTGTCGGCTTCGTCATACTGCTGGCGCGGGATGTAATCCATCAGCTTTTTCACGATGGTGTCGCTCTTGACGCCTTCGGCCTCGGCGTTGAAGTTGGTGACGATGCGATGGCGCAGCACCGGCAGCGCCACCTGGCGGATGTCCTCGGTGCTGACATGGTAGCGGCCTTTGAGCAGGGCGCGGGCCTTGCCGGCGAGGATGAGATACTGGCTGGCGCGCGGGCCGGCGCCCCAGCCGACATATTCATTCACGAAATCCGGCACGTTGCCTTCCGTCCGTCGCGTCAACCGCGAAAATTGCAGCGCATAGCGAATCACATGATCCGCGACCGGAACCTTGCGGACGATCTCCTGGAGCGCGACGACCTCCTCGCCGCTGAGCACATGCTCCAGCTCGATTTTCCGGCTCTGCGTGGTCAGCCGGACAATCTGGAACTCCTCCTCCTCCGTCGGATATCCGACGTTGATGTTGAACATGAACCGATCGAGCTGCGCCTCGGGGAGCGGATAGGTTCCCTCCTGCTCGATTGGATTCTGCGTCGCGAGGACGAAGAACGGCTGCGGCAGGCGATGCTGCTTGCCTCCCGCGGTGACCTGGTGCTCCTGCATCGCCTCGAGCAGCGCGGCCTGCGTCTTGGGGGGGGTGCGGTTGATCTCATCGGCGAGGATGACGTTCGCGAAGACCGGGCCGCGCACGAAGCGCATGCTTCTCCCGCCGGTGGTCTTGTCCTCCTCGATGACTTCCGTTCCGGTGATGTCCGAGGGCATGAGATCGGGCGTGAACTGGATTCGGCTGAAGCTCAATCCCAGGGTTTTCGCAAGCGTGGAGATGAGCAGCGTTTTGGCCAGACCGGGCACGCCGACAAGCAGCGCGTGGCCGCGGCAGAACAGCGAGATCAGCAGTTCCTCGATGACCGCATCCTGCCCGACAATCACCTTGCCAAGCTCGGTTTTCATGTTGTGATAGCTCTTTTGCAGCTTTTCAACCGCGGCCAGTTCCTCACCGGCGAGATCCGTTGGTTGTGACTGCGCGAGGCCGATTTTCGAGTCCATTTACGACTCCTGTGTTGAAATGTTCAGACGGATGCACGACCCCATGGGCGGGAAGGCCGGGACGAAATTGGCGGCTTGTCGAAAAACGCGACTCCCTTCACTGGGATTATAGTATCCTTCCCGGCGCTGCGTCTCAAATGGTTTGGACGCGCCCCGGACAGGAAAGTTGCAATGCCCGAACTCCCCGAAGTTCAAACCGTGGTTGAAACGCTTCGTCCGCATATCGTCGGTCGGCGTATCCGGCGTGCCGAGTTGATGCGCGGCGACATCCTCACCCCCACCGGCTGCGATCTGTGCGCCCGGC
Organism: uncultured Tepidisphaeraceae bacterium; assembly: GCA_964446155.1. Lineage (GTDB taxonomy): Bacteria > Planctomycetota > Phycisphaerae > Tepidisphaerales > Tepidisphaeraceae > CAYUNS01. The sequence continues at coordinate 12,145 of CAYUNS010000042.1, forward strand.
TCGATCGGCGGACCATCCGGTCCATCGAGCGCCGCGCCAAGCGAATCGTCTTCGGGCTGGGCGACGACAACCGCTTCTACATCCATCTCGGCATGACCGGTCGGCTGACCATCGATCCCCCGGACGCACCCCGCCGGCTCCACACGCATTTCGTGCTGTTTTTCGAGGCGTTCGAGGTGCGATTCAGTGATCCGCGCCGCTTCGGCGGGATATGGTGGCTGGGAACGGAAGCCGACGATGATCGGCTCGGTCCCGAGCCGTTGACGATGCGTTCATCGCAACTGGCGCGGGCGCTGGGCAAAACCGCCCGCGTCATTAAAACCGCCCTGCTCGATCAATCCGTGGTGGCCGGTCTGGGCAACATCTATGTGGACGAAGCGCTGTTCGAGGCCGGGATTCATCCTCTGATTCCATCCAATGAGCTGGGCGGGGAAGAGATTGAAACGCTCACCCGCGCGATCAAGCGGATTCTCCGCCGCGCCATTCGTCATCGCGGCAGCACGCTGCGCGATTACATGGACGCCAACGGCGACGCCGGCGCGTTCCAGAAACTCCATCGCGTTTACGATCGTGCCGGCCAGCCCTGTGCCCGCTGCAAGCGCCCCCTGGTTCGTATCGTGGTCGCGGGACGATCGACGCACTTCTGCCCCGCGTGCCAGCCTGCGCCAGCAATAATCGAACAGTGCTGATGGGCGGCCGATTGCGATGTCGCGATTCACGGCAAGAGGGTTTAAGACGGGATCGCCGCTTGTGTCATCCGGGCAACCAGCGTCATATTGCGCGCATCGGTGATTTCGACCTCGACGATCCGGCCTTTCAGGGACAAATCACCGTCGAAGGCGACGACTTGATCGCCCATCGTTCGGCCGATGAGCTGCGTGCTCGGCGCGGTCGCGACGGGAGCGGCGGCGCTCGATCTGGCCCATCCCAGCTCCACCGTCCCCGATGCCCTGGGATAGGCGCTTTGCCTGCTCACCAGCTTGCTCTCGCCTTCCACCATCACTGCGACGGTCTTCCCGATCAACTCGCGGTTGCCGGCGGCGGAGACTTCCTGCTGCGTCGCCAGCAGGCGATTGTTGCGGTCGCGCTTGATGTCCTCGGGCACATCGTCCTCGAAGCGGTCGATCGCCGTCGTGCCCGGCCGAGGAGAATACTTGAAAATGAAACTGTTCTTGAACCGACCATACTTCACCATCTCAACCGTCTGATCAAACTCCTCGTCCGTCTCGGTGGGGAATCCGACGATGAAATCGCTCGCGATGCTGACGTCGGGCATGAACGCCCGGGCGCGATCAATGAAATCCCGATACTCGCCGCTGGTGTAGCCACGATTCATCAGCTTGAGGATGCGGTCGCTGCCGCTTTGCGCGGGGACATGCAGGTAACGGCAGATTCGTTCGCAGTCGCGCATCGCCATCAGGGCTTCATCCGTGAAGTCGCGCGGATAGCTCGTGACAAAGCGCAGCCGGGGCAGATCCGTGACAGCTTCGTGAATCTGGTAAAGCAGTTCGGCGAAGGAGGTGGTTCGGCCGTCCTCGTGCTTATAGTGATAGTGATTGATCGTCTGCCCGAGCAACGTCACCTCGCGCGCGCCGGCGTCGGCAAGCTTGCGCACCTCATCGATGATGTTCCGAGGCGGGCGATGTACCTCCGGCCCGCGCGTGTAGGGCACGACGCAGTAGGTGCAGAACTTGTTGCATCCGCGCGTGATGCGGACATACGCCTGCGACACATCATCGCCGGGGGAGACGCTGCGGGAGAGATCGAGCAATTCGAGGTGATCCTCCGCCGCCGCGAGCGTGCTGGACCGGCGGACGTTCGCGCCCATCAGGGCGACCTGCCGCCGCCTTCGCACCGCCGGCTCGTCGGTACTGGTGACGACCGCGTTGTGAACGAGTCCGGTCAGCTTATCCAACTCGCCCGGCCCGCAGAGCAGATCGACGTGGGGGAATTTTTTGAAAAGGTTGGTCCCATCGCGCTCGGCCATGCAGCCGATGACGCCGATGACGAGACCCGGCTCCCGCTTCTTGCGATCGCGCAGCTCGCCGAGGCGCGACCAGACCTTCTGCTCGGCGTGTTCGCGCACGGAGCAGGTGTTGTAGAGGATGACATCGGCCTGCCCGGGTTCCTTGACGGCCTCATAGCCGTGAGCGCGAAGCTGCCCCAGAACCAGCTCGCTGTCGAGCACGTTCATCTGGCAGCCAAAGGTTTCGAGATACAGTTTTCGTCGCATGTTTCATCGGCCGCAGGATTCCTCCCGCAGTTTGTCGTTTGAGAAGCCCATCATAGTCGAATCCCCCCCACCGTCTCAAATGAATGAAAAAACGCGGGAATTTCGCCCCTGGACGCGATTGGCGCGGGGCGGCGACTTCCTCCCGAAACACGCTCGCCGCCTGTCGTGCGGGGCACGGCGGACGGCGATGGGATCGAAAAGGCCTTTTCGATGCTTCAATCGCGCGGGGCCTGGCCGGCGTCGGGCTGGACGACCGGTTCGTCGATCGGACGAACGGGCGTCTCACGATAATTGGGCGTCGGTCCGCGCCGAAGGTCCGGTTCGGGGATCGGCCCGCGCGGCAGCATCGGCTGGGCCAAGGCGTCCTCATCCTTCAGGCTGAGGCCCGGGATCACCCCAAGGCGCCGCAGCGCGGCGGCCACCTGCTGGTCATTGCTATTGAGCTGATAAGCGCGGCGAAGGGTACTTTCGGCGCTGTCGGCCTGCCCGAGTTGCTCAAGGTACAGACCATATTCCCGCGCGATTTCAAAATTGTCCGGGCCGAGGTTTCTCGCCTGGTTGTAGGCATTGATCGCTGAATCGGCATCATTGTCGTAACGGTAAATCTTCGCGAGAAGCCAATAATTTTCCGGCGTGGGGGTGGCGTTGGCCTTGTCCTCCAGGCGGGTGAGTTCGGCGTCGCGATTGTCGCTTCGGGCGATCATCCGCGCCAGGGCATCGATCAACTCGATCTTGAATTCATTGTCGAACTTGCCGGCGACGGAAACGGGCATGACGCTCAACCCGGATTCATACGCCTGGATCGCCAGTTGCTGCGAATTGAGCTGCTCGTAGCTTTTGCCCAACCAGTAGTGGGATTCGTATTTCTGCGGGCGCTGACGAACCGCGTTGCGAAACGCGCCGGCGGCGTCGGCGTAGCGGCCTTGCTTGTAAAGCTTCAGCCCTTCGTCGTGCGCGTCATTGGCATAGGTGATGACATCGGCGCAGCCGGCGATGCCGACCAGTAGGATGAGCGAAAGGATCGCCCGAATCGACGTGTTCATAGCTACCTCCGTGTAGCGGCCCCTTGCGGACAGGTGCGGCGATCTCCCATCGACCGAACGCGCACGCACTGGTCTCAACTGCGCGAAAGACTAGCGGAACACGCGGAAATTGCAAGATACGCGGAATGCGGTTTCGGAGGGTTTCATTCAATTGCCTCTCCACGTCCCCCTCCTTATCATGCCCCTCATGTCGAGGCAGGCGATTGAAAGACTGGGCCATTCGACGCGCGATCTCATCGAGGCGTTCGGGGAGTTCTGGGTTTTTGTCGGGCGCACGTTCATGTGGCTGATCGAATCGGGTCTGCGCTGGCGGACCTGGCGGCTGCTGCTGCCGCAGATGTATGAGGTCGGCGTGCGATCCGTGCCGGTCATCGCGATCACGGGAGCGTTCATCGGCATGGTGATGGCGATCGAATCGTACTCGACCTTCAAGGCGATCGGGCAGGAAGACCGCATGGGGAGCATCATCAACCTCTCGGTCGTCAAGCAGATTGGTCCGGTGCTGGCGGCGGTCATGCTCGCGGGACGCATCGGGGGAGCGCTGACCGCGGAACTGGGGACGATGAACGTCACCGAGCAGTTGGACGCCCTGCGGGTCATGGGATCGGACCCGATCCGGTTTCTCGTCGTTCCGCGGCTGCTCGCATGCGTCATCCTCCTGCCGATGCTCACGATCTACAGCGACCTGCTCGGGGTGCTCGGGGGATGGTTGATCTCGACGCGGTTCCTGGGGATTCCCGGATCGCCTTACTGGATGTATTCCGCGCAGGGCGTCGATACCTGGCAGATCATGGAAGGGCTGACGAAAAGCGTGTTTTTCGGCGGCGCGATCGGGTTGGTCAGTTGCTACAAGGGCTTTCACTGCGGTAGCGGCGCGAGCGGCGTGGGACGAGCCTGCACGGAAAGCTTCGTCACCAGCTTCATTGCGATCATCGTGCTCAATTTCTTCTTCGCGCACCTGCTCCGAGCAATGTATGAATCGCTGTACGGCGTTCGGGGCGTATTCAATTAACGACGGCGGCCGGGGCGCGACGCGCCTTCGGCCGGCGGTTTTCTGGCTCGGATTCAATGTCCCTGATTCGACTTTGCGACATCCACAAACGCTTCGGCCAGCTTGTCGTGCTGGACGGCGTCGATCTGAACATCGAATCCGGGCAGAGCCTCGTCATTATCGGCGCCAGCGGCAGCGGCAAGAGCGTGATGCTCAAGCACATCGTCGGGCTGCTGAAGCCCGATCGCGGCGAGGTGTGGTTCGAGAATCGCCGGATCGACACCCTCCCCGAGCGGAAGCTCGTCGATATCCGCACGCGGTTTGGATTCCTCTTCCAGATGGGAGCGCTGTTCGATTCGATGAACGTCGGGGAAAACATCGCCTTCCCCCTTGTCGAGCACACCCGCAAATCCACCGCGGAAATCCAGAGCATCGTTCAGAAAACACTGGAGATGATCAGCCTTCCCGGCATCGAGGGCAAAATGCCCGGTGAACTGTCCGGCGGGCAGAAAAAACGGGTGGCGCTGGCTCGCGCGATCGCGATGGACCCGCAGGTCATCCTCTATGACGAGCCGACGACCGGACTCGATCCGATCCGGTCGGATGTCATCAATGAACTGATCATCAAGCTCAAACGCGAGCTTCAGGTGACCAGCATCATCGTCACGCACGACATGCAGAGCGCCTTCAAGATCGCCGACCGCATCGTGATGCTGCATGAAGGGAAGCTCATTTTCGACGGTTCTCCGGCGGAGATCCGCACGACCGACAACGAAACGGTGCGGCGATTCATCGCCGGCGAGGCCAACGGCGACGCGGACGCATAACATTTCCCCCAGCCGACTGTAGATAGGCTTGAGTGGCAAACTGGACCTTTGAGATTGTTCGGCAGAGCGGGTGGGATTTGTGGATGTTCGTCTGCGCGGTGGCGGCGGGCGTGCTGCTGTCCTACGGTGTGGCCGGACGCGCGTGGCGAAAACCGGCGTCGATCCAATTCCTCCTGGTTCTCATCGGGACGGTCGGGACCATTTCAATCCTCGCCCTGCCGGCGATGC
>CAYUNS010000042.1:17476-25888 GCA_964446155.1 uncultured Tepidisphaeraceae bacterium
CCCGGTTCGTCGGATTCGCGTGGACCTTCCTGCTCCTGACGATTCTCTCGACGACGTTTTACATCCACCTGCTGCCGCAACTCGGCGGGAAGAAAATGGGGGCGCTGCTGGCGATGCGTATCGTCGCCCTCGCGCTGCTCGTCTGCATGTTGTTTGAACCGGTGCTGCGATTCATCGATCGTCCCCGGCCGGAAAAACCCCTGCTGCTGCTGATCGACACCTCGGGATCGATGTCGTTTCCCGACCTGCAAAACGGCCCGACGCGGCTGCAATCCGTCTGGCAGACGCTTCAACCGCAACTGGAGAAGATTCAGGCGAATTTCATTCCGCGTTACTTCACCTTTTCCACCCACCTCGATGAGCTGTCATCCGCCGGCGAGTTGGAACGCCGACAGGCGGACGGGCAGGCGACCGACATCGTGCATGGCGTGGGCGAGGCGCTGAGCCAATCGACGCGCCCGGACGCGGCGATCCTCCTCATCAGCGATGGGATCGACAACACCTCCCCGGATGTCGTGAACGCGATCGGCGCGTCCCGTCGCACGATTCACACCATCCGCGTCGGCTCCGAGCAGGCCGCTTCCGCGACGATGGCCAACATCGCGGTGGACAACATCGAAACCCCGGATGATTTTCTCGTCCGCCACGAGACGAAAGTGAAGGCGACGATCACCTCGTCGGCGCTGGCCAACCGCATGGTGGACGTGAAGCTCGCGCCGATCGACGCCGACGGCAAACCGATCGGGGAGATCGTTTCGGAAAAACTCGTGCTCAATCCGCTCCCGCAGGGGCAGACCGTCGAGCTTCCCTTCAAGCCCGACAAGCCGGGGGTGCATCGCCTGGCCGTCTGGGTCGATCCGGTCGCGGGGGAAAGAAGCACGATCGACAACCGGCAGGAATTCCAGGGATTGGCACTCGATCCCCGCATCAAGGTGCTCTACATCGAAGGACGGGCGCGCCCGGAATATCGCGAGTTGAACCGCGCGCTGGCGCGCGATCCGAACATCGAGATCGCTTCGCTGCTGCGCATCCACGACGACCGCTTCGCCGCCGCCGGCTCGGTCGAAGGCGAGCCGCTCAAGGAAATGCCGACGACCCCGGAGCAATGGAAACGGTTTGACGTCATCCTTCTGGGCGATCTCGACAGCAGCTTTCTTTCCCCCGCCCAGCAGTCGGCGATTCACGCTCTCGTCGAGGACGGCGCGGGGCTGCTCATGATCGGCGGGCAGAACAGCTTCGGACCCGGCGGATATAAGGACACCGCGATCGAGCGCGCGTTGCCGGTCTTCGTGGGCGAATTGTCGGCCGGACAGGAAAAGACGGATTTCGTCCCCCGCCTCACACCCGAAGGCGCATCGCATCCGGCGATGGAAGGCCTCGCGGACTGGTTCGCCGCGGGCAAGAATTCACCGGCCGATCCCGAAAAATCCGCCGCTCCCCCTTCGGGGAGCGCCCGCGAGACGCTTCCCGCGTTGCGCGGCAACGTGGTGGTGCGTTCCGCGAAATCCGGGGCGACGGTGCTGCTCACGCATTCCGATCGCCTGGGAGGGGATGGTCAGCCGCAGATCGTGCTCGCGACGCAGCGTTATGGCGAAGGCCGCTCGGCGGCGTTCACCGCGGACACGACTTACCTGTGGTATCTGCCGTTGCGCGGCATGGGACAGGAAAGCCCCTACAACCGCTTCTGGGGACAGCTCGTGCGCTGGCTGGCCAGCAGCGACGTTCGCGACCGGCAGCTTGGTGCGGGGATCGAGGCGCTGCTGAACAAAAGCCTCTTCACGCTCGGGGAAAACGTGAATGTCCGCGCGCTGGTGCGCGATGAACTCGGCGACGCGACCCGCTACGCGCAGGTGACGCTTTCCCTCCGCCGGAATGATGAATCCGAGCCGGTGCAACTGACATTGAATCCGTCCGAGGCGCGCAATGGAATGTACGGCGTCATCATCCCGACACCGGACAAGGGGGAATACACCGCGGAGATTCTCGCGAGCAAGGATGGGAAGGAGCTTGGCCGGCGGACGCTGAATTTCTCCGTCATTCCGCCTGCGGAGGAGATGCTCAAACTGGCGGCCGACGGCAAGCTGCTCGGGGAGATCGCCTCGGCCACCGGAGGATTCCACTACACGCTCGCGCAGCTTCCGGTACTGATCGACGAACTGGTTCGCCTGGGCGGCGCGCCCGTCTCCCGGCAGCAAAGCGCGCCGCTGGCCAACACGATCAAGGCGGGCCTCGTCCTCCTCGGCGCCGATCCGCAATGGCCCAAACGCTACGACCTGCCCATGCAGGGCCTGCTCGTGATCGCCCTGCTGACCGGAGAATGGATTCTGCGGCGCAAGTGGCGGCTGCCATAAAAACGATGCGGAATTTCTTCTCCGTTTGCGCATCCCCTCCACTCCGGTATCCTTTGCGCATGGCTCGATTGAAAGACGTTCCGCTTGTACTTCGCCGCGTGGGGATTTTCGCGTTTCTCAAGCGCCTTCTGCACCGGGTGGGCCGCGACAACATCTTCACCTGGTCGGCGGCGCTGGCGTATTCGTGGCTGTTCGCCCTCTTTCCGTTTCTCATCTTCCTGTTGACGCTCGTGCCGTTCCTCCCCGCCGACCGCAAGGAATACGCGCGGGAGGAACTCAGGGAATTCATCCACCACAATCTCGCCCAGGAGGCGGCGACCTCGGTGTGGAACAGCCTCGAGCCGCGGCTCGATCAGATCCTGAACTCTCCTCCGCGCGGGTTGCTGGGGATCGGGTTGTTCGTGGCGCTATGGGCCGCCAGCGGTGGGGTCGCCATGACGATAGCGGCGATGAACAAATGCTATGACGTCGAGAAGCCGCGCGGCTTCATCAAGCACCGCCTGGTCGCGATGTCGCTCACCATCGTCCTGGTCAGCCTCATCCTGATGATCCTGGTGCTCATCCCGATCGGAACGGTGGTGACGAATCTCACCGTGAACTGGCTCGCGGGGCATGATGGCGGAACCTTTTCGACGCCCCTGCTGGCGGTCTGGCAAATCGCCCGCTACAGCCTCGCGCTGGTGCTGATGTTCGCCGCGCTGCATTTCATCTATCACTATGGTCCGAACCTCCGGCAGCGGATGACGCTCGTCACGCCGGGGGCGGTGTTCTGCGTCGTGGCGTGGATCGTGCTGGGGGTCGGCTTCCGCTTTTACGTCGATCATTTCGGCCGCTACAGCGAAATGTACGGCGCGGTGGGAGGCGTGGCGATCCTGCTGCTGCTGTTTTACATCGACGCGACGGTGCTCCTCATCGGCGGGGAGATCAACAGCGAGATTGATTACGAGATGATCAAGATTCCCGGCGAGCATGCCGATCTCGAGGAAGTCCCCGCTTCCCACGCGGGGGATGTCTCCCCGCCGGACGCTCCCGCATCGTCGGACCCGCCCGCCCCGCTCCCGCCGATGAGCAAGTTCAATCCGCCACCGACGTGAAACGGCTGCATCCGCTCGACGACTGGCATCGCTCAAATGTCGAAATACATGCAGAACTCGAAGGGATGCGGGCGCATTCGGAGGGCTTCCACCTCATTTTCGCGCTTGTACTTGATCCAGTAGTGGATCACGTCGGCGGTGAACACGTCGCCCTGAAGCAGGAACTCGTGATCGCGCTCAAGCTCGTCCAGCGCCTCGTCAAGCATCCCCGGCGCCGAGCCGATTTGCTCATATTCCTCGGGGGTGAGGTGATAGATGTCCTTGTCCATCGGATCGCCCGGATCGATCCTGTTCTGGATGCCGTCGATCGCGGCCATGATCATCGCGCTGAATGCGAGATAAGGATTGCAACTGCTGTCCGGGCAGCGGAACTCGACGCGCTTGGTTTTGGGGTTTTCGCTGTACATCGGGATGCGCACCGCCGCCGACCGGTTGCGACTGCTGTAAACGAGATTCACGGGGGCCTCATATCCCGGCACCAACCGCTTATAGCTGTTGGTCGTCGGATTGGTGAACGCGCACAAGGCCCGCGCGTGCCGCAGTATCCCGCCGATCGCGTGCAGACCGGTCTCGCTCAAACCGGAATACCGGTTGCCCGCGAACAGCGGCTTGTCGCCGTTCCACAGCGAGAAATGGATGTGCATCCCCGATCCGTTGTCCTGAAACAGCGGCTTGGGCATGAAGGTGACCACCTTGCCATGCCTCGCCGCCACGTTCTTGCAGACGTACTTGTAGTACATCACGTTGTCCGCCATCGTCACCAGGTCCTGGTAACGCATGTCGATCTCGCACTGCCCACCGGTGGCGACCTCGTGATGATGCGCCTCGACCGGAATGCCCAGCTCCACCAGCGTCGCGACCATCTCGCTGCGGATGTTCTGCATGGTGTCCATCGGCGGCGTGGGGAAATAGCCCTCCTTCAGCCGAATCCTGTAACCGAGATTCGACGGATCCTCGTTGCCCCGGTCCCAGATCCCCTCGCGTGAGCCGACGTGGTATTTCGCAAAGTTGATCCCCTGGTCGTAGAACGCGTGGTCGAAGACGAAAAACTCCAGCTCCGGTCCGAAGTAGGCCGTGTCGGCGATGCCGGTCTTGCGCAGATATGCCTCGGTCTTGCGCGCGATCGAGCGCGGATCGCGCGAATACTCCTTCTTGGTGATTGGATCGCGCACATCGCAGATCATCGAGAGCGTTGTGTGCTGGAGGAACGGATCGATCTTCGCCGTTCGCGTCACGGGAATCAGCAGCATGTCCGATTCATTGATCGCCTGCCATCCGCGGATGCTGCTGCCGTCGAATCCGAATCCCTGCTCGAAACTCTCGGCGTGCAACTCGCTGATCGGAACCGTGGTGTGTTGCCACAGTCCCGGAAAATCCATGAAGCGAAGATCGACGAATTCAACCTTTTTTTCCTCACACAGCTTCAACACATCCTGGGATGTCATGGGTCTCTCCTCGTGCGTGGTGCGGCCGGGTCCAATGTAATCGGGGTCACCGACATTTCAAAACATGATCCGCGCCGTCATCCGCGCCATCGCGACCATTCACTTGTGAAATGGATGCGTCCGCCGGAACCCGCGCTTCGTCGCGGGGCTGCGGAACAGACCGGAAGCGTCTATACTTCGAGCATGGCCGAGCACATCGCCTGCAACCTGTGCGGCTGTCCCCTCGCCCCGCACGCCCACTACATCGTTCGGATCGACGTTTTCGCCGATCCGTCGCTCCCGCCGATGCATACGGCCGATCTCGACGCGATCGACTTCGACAAGACGTTCGATCATCTCACCGAGCAATTGAAGCATCTGTCGGCCGACGAAGCCCAGGACCAGGTGCATCGCCGGTTCGACTATACGCTCTGCGGTGGCTGCCACCGGCAATATCTCGCCAATCCCCTCGGGCTGCCGCGACAACAACGACCGGGGCATAATTGAACCCCGCCTCGCTCGCGCCGACCTTCAGCCACCAAACAAAAAAAAGCGGAGACCGAATTCGATCTCCGCTTTGCTGTGAACTGATTGTCGCTCGCGTCTTATTATGCCGCAGCTCCTGCCAGATGCGGGCGAACCTGATCGACGATGGTGTCGAAGGTTTGCGGGTCGCTGATGGCGAGTTCGCTGAGCATCTTCCGGTTGAGCGTAATGCCCGCGGCAATGGCGGCGGGAATGAAACGGTTGTAACTGACCCCGCGCTCCTTCAAGGCCGCGTTGAGGCGCGTGATCCAAAGGCTTCGGAAATGACGCTTCTTCTGCCGACGGTCGCGGTAGGCGTATACATCGGCGCGGCGGGTGAATTCAATCGCCGACCGGTAGTTCTTGCCGGGCTGACCGACAAAACCGGAGGCGCGTCGAAGAACACGTTTGCGCTTGCGGCTGTGCGTCGGGCCGCCTGTGGTGCGTGGCATGAATCGATCCTTTCAAACAGGTGAAGCCAGAGGCGCTGTCCCGTGTAGCGGGATGGCGTGGCTGCATCGGCAACGCGCCGACGCTTTGAGGGGCTTGCGCCATGACGTTCGTCACGTCTGGCGAGCCGGTCCGCGACAGGTCGCGGCAGTGCAATTGGATTATTTTTTCGCGTCGGTCGATTCGGCCTGTTCCGCTTCCGCCCGCTGCGCTGCGAGCTTGCGCTCATGAGCCACCTTGGCGGGCTTGAGGGCGCTGATGCCCATCAAGTCGCGCATATTGCGGGCGTGCCCTTCAAACAGGATCGCCGGACGACCGAGTTGCCGCTTGAGCTTTGCGCTGCGGCGGCTGCGAAGATGCGTGCTCTTGGTCTGGCGGCGCTTGAGCTTGCCGGTCCCGGTCACGCGGAACCGCTTGCCGACACCTTTGTTGGGCTTGAATTTATAGGCCATCTTGTCCTTCTATCAAATAAAACCACCCCTCCGTCGAGGGGGGCGGGGATGGTATCAGGCCCCTGCCGGATTGTCCAGACCCCTTCCGCCATGGCTGTTGCGCGAATGGAAACGTCACCTCCCGGTGGCCATGCTTCAAGGATGGTTACTCAGCTATCCCGCAGGAGTTGCAGCAATTTTGCGTCAAGGGCGTGGCCGTGCCAGTCCTGGTAGGTCACATCCGCGCGCTGTGAATCGAGGATGCCCATCGAGCCGCGGAAGTTCCACAACGCCCAGCCGATGTCGCCGCCTCGAAGAATGTCCAGCACATCGCCCAGCCACGCGAGCACCACGTCATGCGGGGTGCGGTTGAAGGCCCCGCCTTCGCCGCAGTGAACCCCGACGCCCCGCTTCGCCAGGTCCAGCCACGGCTGATAATGGCGCTCGAGGTCCGCACGGTCCCAGAGACGGCGATCGGTGTTCCATCCGCCCGGCCAGGCAGGTGGGGGCACGTCCTGGGGCTTCATCCACGAAAATGTCCAAGGCGCCTGATAGTGGCTGATGCCCATCGGCAGATAAGCGCGGCAGCTCTGCCCGACGCCCAGGTCCGTCAGTTCGGGACACGATTCGTTGCCGGCCTTGATGCCGTCGATGATGATCAGGCGATCGGGGTCGATGGCGCGAATGGCGGCGGTGGTCGCGCGAATGACGCTTTCGTGATCCTCGCGGCTCATCCATTTGTTGATGCCCAACGGTTCGTTGACCAGGTTGAAACTGAGCTTTTTCGAGTCGATCCCCTTGTATCGCCGGGTGAACAGCTCCCAGTGAAAACGAAACGCCTCCTGCGCCTCGGCGTCCTTCCACAGGTTGAACGGTTCGACCGGTTCGGACGCGATGCAATAGCCCGGCGCGCGATGAAAATTCAGGTTCACATGCAGGCCGTACCGGATGCCGAGATCGACGACGCGGTCCACCTCCTCCAGCGCTGATTCCCGGATGTTGCGCCAGTGCCCGTCCGTCCATCGAAGATAGGACATGGGGATGCGGATGAAGTCGAACCCCCAGTCCGAAATCCATCGCAGGTCATCCTCCTGAAACACCCCGTCCTGCTGGGTCGTGAACATGTTCAGCAGATTGAATCCACGCCACCGGGGCAGGGGATTGGCAGTGTGTTGCGCCATCGATCATTCCTTTGTATGGGAGATTCAAAGCGTATCCAGCGCGCCGGGAGATGGCAAACACCCCGGCCAGCCTGGATCAGGCGATGCGGAAAATACGGGTTTCGTGTTGTTTCATGTCGATCACCGTGCCGGGAGGCAGGGAAGGTCCGCCGGGGAGCACCGGCAGCAGAAATGAACCGTCGGGTGGTTGGAGGCGCTTGGGGCCGGCGGAGGCGGTGTGGACGGCGGCGAAACCACGCCCGACATACAGCACGTCCGGGGTGTCCAGCCAGCAATGCACGCCGGCGGCGTCGAGCATCGCGCGCAGCGCGTCCGTCGAAAGCGTCACGCCGGCCCCGCGATCAATCTTCACGCCGCCCGGATGATGCAGGCGCGTCTCGGACAGATCCGTGTGGAGGACGGCGACCCCGGCGCGGTTGTGTCCATCGACCACGGATTGCTCTGAATCAGTCAGTTCGTCCAGACCGAGCAGCCAGAGACACGCCTTCGGGTCCATGCTCAGCCGGTGCAGGTCATTGCGCAGATAGAGCCTGAACGGTCGCCCGCAATGCCCCAGCGCGAAACGATTCGACATGATCGCGCCGCACAGCGCGCCGAACGAGCCGTCGCGCTCCGCGATGCGCTCATCGACGACGACGCAAAGCGTGTGGGCGGCGACGTGCCCCGGCGCGGGTGAGCGTGTCGCCTGCGGCCAGAGTCGCTGCGCCGCGGCCAGTTCGTCCAGTAACCGGGGATGCGCGAACCATCCGCCCCACATATCAAACCACCATCCGCCATAGCCGTTGGTGAGCATTCGCGCCGTGTTGGCGCGAAGCAGTGCAGCCGACACATCGAGGTTGTCCGGTCCCTGCCACACCCCGCCACGGTATTGCCCCGGCGGGCAGATTTGCGGCGCGACCTCATCCAATGGGCGGGTCAGGGCGGTGCGGGTGTCGTTCTCGGCCAGCCAGAGTTTG
>CAYUNS010000043.1:0-25866 GCA_964446155.1 uncultured Tepidisphaeraceae bacterium
TCTTCGTCCGCGTGGAAAAAAGCGAACTGGCGGAAGCACCCTCCACCTCGCCCGGCTCGCAGAAGGACGTCGGCAATGCCAAGGCCGACCTCACCCAGCCCACCGTGCTCGCCATCACGCCCCTGTTCCTGGCGCTGATCATGGTCGAGATCACCGATCTGGTCTTTGCGGTGGATTCCATCCCGGCGATTTTCGCGATCACCGGCGATCCGTTCATTGTCTTCACCAGCAACATCTTCGCCGTGCTGGGGCTGCGGGCGCTCTATTTCGCCCTGGCGGGGATTCTGGATAAATTCCATTATCTCAAGGTCGCGTTGGCCGTCGTGCTGGGCCTGGTCGGGGTGAAGATGCTGATCGCCGACCTCCTCAAGCAGAATGAATTCCTGAAGCACAACCTCAGCTTCATCACCCTGGGGCTGATCGCCTTGATCCTCGCCACCGGCGTGATCGCCTCGCTGCTGCGTGCCCAGCCGAAACCTTTGCCGGAATCCAACCCTCAACCCTCCCCGCCGGAGGAACAGGGCTGACGCCGACGATGCGACACCGCCGCATCCGCTCGCCGGTTGACCGGGCGCCGTTTCGCGCGCCACGGGATGGGGCCGATGTTTGCGTGGCGGGGACGACAGTAGTACAGTTTCCGCTTTGACTTTCCGAATCAACCCGTGCCGTTCGTGGAGCAATTGACGTATGCGACTGACCGAAATACTCAAGCCCGCCAACATAAAAGTGCCTCTCACGGCCACAACCAAGAACGACGCCATCGCCGAACTGGTCAACCTGCTCGCGGAAACCGGACAGGTCACCGACGCCAAAAAAGTGCTGGACGCCGTTCTGGACCGCGAAGCCACCCGCACGACCGGCATCGGCAATGGTTTGGCGATTCCGCACGGCAAGTGTAGCGGCACGGCTGATCTGGTGATGGCGATCGGCAAAGCCTCGCCGGCCATCGACTTTCAGGCCATTGACGGCCGACCGGTTTCATTGATCTGGCTGCTCAGTTCCCCACCGGACAAGACCGGCCCGCACATTCACGCACTGGCGCGCATCAGCCGCCTGATGACGATCGACAAGTTCCGCCAGGCCCTCAACGGCGCCAATACGCCGCAGGAAATATTCGACATCATTGTCCAGCAGGAAAACGCCCTGTGACGGAATCGCCACCTGTCGGCCTTCGGATATGACGCGCCTTTTCACGGCGCGATGCGAAACAACCCACCCGATCAGGCGATGCCGATCCGCATTCGCCGAACCTCATCCCTCTGAAGCTCGCCGATGATCTTCGTCAGTTGCGCCAAAGTCTGGCGGCCTTCCAGATCGTTTTGCAGCGCCTTGAATTGCACGCCCGACCGCAACCCCTTTTCGCAAGCGCGGGTCGATGGCCGCATTCGCCCTTCGATCAGGAACGATGTTTCCTGATACGAAAGCTGAATGCGCAGCCGATCCTCCGGCGTCACCCGGACGGGCTGCCCCTCTTTTGCGAGGAAGGTGACCCCCAGCCCCCCGGTGCTGATGTCGTGCAGAGTCACGGGCAGTTCCGCCGCCGCCATCGGCCGATCCTTCAGATGAACCCGTTCCCCGATCCGCCAGATGTGCAGCGACAAGTCGCTCTCCTGCCGGATCCGCACGCGATAGTTGTTTCGGCGCTGGATCGATTTGATCTCCGAAGGCAACGCCAGCAGCAGCGCCGTGACGGCCGTCTCGGCATTGATCCGATAATTCTCCTCCCACCGCAGGATGGGAGTCAGAAAAACGACCTTGCTCGTCGCGCTCTTGAACGCGATCCCCACCGGCTGCCGCGAGTCGATCAACGAGTCGATCAACAACCGCTCGGCCGGAATGGACTCGACCCAGAATCCCTCCTCTTCCGCCGATAAAAACCGCGATTTGTGATGTCGCAGCATCCCCGCGGACGGCAAGGACAAAACCAGTCCGAGATTTCGAACGATGGCATGGTGCAGGATTTCGGGGCTTCCATCCGACATAGGCGCATTTCCGGCTTTGCACCCTTTTCATCGGACGCCCCCCGCCGCATGTTTAGCCCGAATGTTGATCCCATTGACGCGCCTCCCCCCAGCGGGAGCGGCGGGCTTTCCCTTGTTTGCCCGGTCCGCCTATGCCGTATAGCTCCCGCCGCTGCGGCGGTGGTACGCTTCCCGCAGCCGCGCTTCCTCCTCGCCGTAGAGGAAGGACAGCAGGACATACCGCTCTCCCGCCGTCACGTCGGTGGCTTCATGCAGGATCGAGCAGGAGAAAATCACCGCGTCTCCGGCCTGCGGGCGATAGCGATGCGCGCCGAATTCAGGGAACCTCAGATATCCTCCCTCATAGTCCTCATTCAGCAAAAGCGACATCGCAAAACGCCGATGCGCGGTCCCGGCGGTCGTGTTGTCCCGGTGCGCCCGGAAATATCCGCCCCGCGCGGCGTCGTAGCAGGCGATCCGGTAATTCTCCCTTCGCGTGACCGGGAAATGGAACGCCATCCGAATCCGGGGGATCACCCATCGCGCCACCTGCCGCGTCACGGCATCGTGAAGCTCGCCGGGTTCGAGTAAATGATCCCGGCGGATCTTCACCTCCGGATCGGTCATCGTCACCGTCCTGCCATCGACATCGCGCATGAACCCCGACTCGCGATTTCCCTGCGTTTTCCAGGTGTGAATCAGCCGCCGGCACAAGTCATCCGACAGCACCTTCGGAATAATCAACACCGGCGCCTGCTGCACCACATCCCGCGCCGGCTCGCGCACCAACATCCGTTCGGCGTCGGCGATCACCCGTCGGCCGAGGATCGCCATCTCCTCCCCTTCATAAATCGCCTGGACGCGCAGCCCCGCATCGAGCAGATACGCCCGCGACTCACCGTCGCGCAGTTGATACGCATCCAGCGTCTCGCCGGTCCTGTCCCACAACAGTGGGAAATCCACGCCCTGTTCCAATGGCGGCGTTTGCGCGCCCTCCGGCGAGGCTCCCACACCCAACAGGTTGATCCCTTTTCCCCCGATCGCCATTGAGGCGTCCTGAAGATTGCGCAGCGCCTCGGTACATGCCCCGTCGGTGGCATCGCGATACATGAACAACAACAGCGGGCTGCCGACATATTCACGAAGATGAACCTCCCGGCCATCTCCGGATGGAAGCTGGAATCCCGCAACAACCTGCCCCACTTCAACCCGGCTCGACGACTCCGGCATATCGAACACGCTCCTGAAAAACACGGGTTTGACCATGCCCCGCTCTCGGGGCTTTCACAACGCGGCCTCCTCGTCGCACCCTATGAACGGCCCCGCCACAGGTCAACCCGAATGAGTCGGCTGAAGGGATAAAAATGCCCCGGTCCCCTCCAGCGGCCGATGCGGCCAAGGCCGCTTCGCACACGCCCCAATCATTATTCGGACCCGCCAAAGATGTCTTGAGCCGGTTCAACACTTGCAATGAGGGGCACTTGTGCGTTTTACTATGCTCGCAACTGACGTGGCGAGGGCTGGGTCGGGCGACTAAAACTGAGGAGCATGTCCATGCGTGTAATGCGATTGACGGGCGTTGTGGTGTTGATGGGGATGATCGCGGGTTGTCAAACGGGCCGTTCCGACTCCGGCGTCACCGCGCCGCCAGCCAATGCGAACGTGCTGCAATCGATCCGCCAGACCTACCAGTTGTCGAATCCCAATGTCCTCGTCGGATTGGTGGTGGGTACCCGCGCCGAGGATCAGCTCGCGGCGGTCGAGCAGCTTCCGGTCGATCAGCTCAAGAACGGACAGGCCGTGGTCTTCGTCGATTCCACCGCCGAACCCATTTCCAACGGCACGATCGTCAACATCACCAACGGCATCGTCGTCGTGAAATACAATGCCAACCAACCCGGACACCGCGCGCCGCAGGGCGGCGATCTGATGGTGCGGTTCCAGTAAGCGCGATCGGCGCCCGCTTGCGATACCGGCCTTTTGACCATGGAGCGCATCTGTCCGCCTCGCGACTCATCCTCGCCAGCGCTTCACCGCGACGACGGGCATTGCTGCAATCGGCGGGGTACGACTTCATCGTCGCGGCGCCCGAGGTGGATGAGGACAACCTCCCGGAAGGCATGCTTCCGGTCGAGATCGCGCAGCACCTCTCCAAAACCAAGGCGCAGGCCGTTCAGGAGCGACATCCCGACGACGTTGTTCTCGCCGCCGACACCATCGTCGCATTCGGCGACCGCCCGCTCGGCAAACCTCGCGACGCCGCGTCGGCGGGCGCGATGCTCTCGCTGTTGTCGGGAACGGTGCAGATCGTCATCACCGGCGTGACCGTCACGCGCGGCCGGGCATACCTCGCGACGGGCAAGGCAATGACCGCCGTCCGAATGCGCCGACTTTCCCAAAAACAGATCGACGATTACGTGGCCTCGGGCGCATGGGAAGGCAAGGCCGGTGGATACGGAATCCAGGACCCCGATCCATTCGTCACCCGCATCTCGGGAAGCGAGACGAACGTCGTCGGTTTGCCCATGGAACTGACGCGCGAAATGCTGGCGACCGCGGGGATCGCGCCCGCATAGCCTTCGCTTGTCCGATCCGATGAATTGACGATCCCGCTCCCCTGGTTTTCCAATGCATCCGCTCGCCGCCATCCTCTCCCTGTTGATCGCCGCCGCGGGATGGTTTTACATGTTCTATTCGCGCGCCGCCGAAAAACTCGCGGATATCGAGGCGCAGGCGATCAACCTTCGACGCATTCGGATGCGGCGCGCCGGTGGGCTGGCCATGTTCCTCCTGGCGATTTTCTTCTTCGCCGGCTTCCGTCCGGTGAACAACGAGGAATCGGCCAGATGGTATCTGTTCATCTGGATGATGGTGATCCTCCTGCTTGGGCTGATCGTCATCCTCGGATTGATCGATCTGCGCCTCACCATGAAGTTGCGGCGGCATCGCCGACAGGATCCACCCCAATGAAACGCATCACCCTTTCCCTGACGACGATTCTTCTCGCGGCGCTGGGCGGCGTCCTCGGCGGATGCGCCGACGCGCCCCCGCAAAGCGACCTGGCGACGACGACCATGCGCATCGGCGCCCGCGACTTCACACTGGAGATCGCCGACAACGATCTCGCGAGGCAGCGCGGGCTGATGCTCCGCGACGCCATGCCCGCCGACCACGGCATGATCTTCGTCTTCGACGATGAGCGGGAGCGGTCCTTCTGGATGAAGAACACGCGCATTCCACTGGACATCATCTATGTCAGCGCTTCCGAACGGGTCGTGTCGATCCATTCGATGAGACCTTACGACCACACGCCCATCCCCAGCGGAGGCGGGGCGCAATGGGCCATCGAGCTGAACCAGGGCGCCGCCGCCAAAGCCGGCGTCCGGGTCGGCGATCTCCTGCCAATCCCTCCCGACGCCCGCCCCAAAGACCGATAACCTCGGCTTCATGTCATATTCTTTTGATCGGCGAGCCTCGTCCAGACAAACGGGAGCGCGCGGGCAAATGGTTTTCGTCAATCGGGTTAAGTGAAACGTGGGGTTGGCCGACGTGAGGAAGGTTAAGCCGCCTCGCGACAGATGCGGATGTTCCGTCTCCATCGCCCCGGCAGGTCGGCGGGCAATTCCATGAGCGCCATCTCCATGCATATCACGCGCGACGACGATCGGATCGATCCGATCCCCTCCGCGCCCGAAGCCGCCCTGCTTCAGCAGGTCGATGCGATGGAGGAGGAGATCGAGATGCTCCGCACGGAGGTCTCGACGCTCCGCCGGCGAGACGAAACCCTGAACTTCTACATGCGCCGCCTCGATGAGGAGATGCGACTCGCCGCCAGGCTCCAGCAGGATTTCCTCCCCAAGCAACTCCCCCAAATCGGCCGGCTGCGCTGCCATTCGCTCTTTCGTCCGGCTGGATACGTCAGCGGCGACTTGTACGACGTGATGCGCCTCGATGAGAAGCACGTCGGCTTCTTCGTCGCCGACGCCGTTGGACACGGCATGCCCGCGGCGCTGCTGACCATGTTCATCAAGCGAGCCCTCATCACCAAGGAAATCCTCGCCGACGGCTATCGCCTTCTCCCACCCGGCGAGGCGATGACGAAGCTCAACGACAGCCTCGTCGAGCAAAATCTCTCGCAGGCGACGTTCGCCACCGCCTTGTACGGGGTGATCGACACCGAAACGCACGAGGTCGCCTTTGCCAGCGGCGGGCATCCGCATCCCGTGGTGCTGAAACCGGACGGCAAGCTCCAGACCATCGAGGCCACGGGCAGCCTGCTGGGGATCTTCGGCGGCGAGGAGTTCATCGAAGGCCGGATGACCCTCGAATCCGGCGATCGGCTTTTCATCTACACCGACGGCGTCGAGGTCGGATTCAGCAGCCAGGGCGACACCGTGGACGTGAATCGCTGGCGGGAGGAAATCACCTCCCGCGCGGCGATGCAAACGCAGGATCTCCTTCCCGATCTCACCAAATGCCTCGATTCCATACCGGGAAGCCTTCAGAGCAAAGACGACCTCACCATGGTCGTCATCGAAATCGCGTGAATCAGTCTCCCGGCGCCGCTTCATCGGCTTGATTAGCCGACGTCGCTTCGTCCCAGGCTTTCCGCCACACCTGTTCGACTCGCCGGACCGCCAGCGCCAACTGCTCCGCCTTCATCCTCATGACGCCGACAGGCCGGCCGTCGATCTCCGTCGTGAAATTGAAAAACGCCCGCGTGTCGAATTTCACCTCCCCCACCGCTCCCACGGGACGATCCGGCGTGCCCCCTTGCCCGCCCGCATGCATCGCCGCCAGGCCGATCAGCGGTAGATGATCGTAGCTGCGCAGGCTGATCTCGATCGTTGAAATCCACAAATCGTCCGAAACATTCCCCACCTCCACCTCGTCCAGCGCCTGCACGAGCATCGGCCACATCTTCTCGCGAAGATCCATGTAGTCGTCGTGCTCGTCGTCCACCATGATGTATTCCATCTGGGCATGAATGCTGGGGGCGCGGCGCTTGTCGGCAAAATAGGACTGGCTTTTGTAATCCACGGTGGCGTGCTGCGGCTGGGTGTTGTCCTCGAGATAGTGTGCGAGCATTCCCGCCCAGCGGGTCGCGTGCTCATCGCGGGGATATCGCCCGGGCATGTCCTCCAGCCGACCTTCCCGGATGGATTTCACCAGCTCGCCATATGCCTGCTCGATGCGAAACGGCAACATGCCGGCTCGCTGATAGCGCGCATCGGTCATGTCGCGCGGAATGTCCTCGATACCCGGCCTGGTCGAGAGATCGTGCCGATAGATTCGCAGGGACTCGTCGGGATTGAAGAATTCAATGTCGATATAATGCAGCAATCGCTCATGCACGCCGAAAGGCGCGACCTTGGAATGCTGCCCATCGATATACGCTTTGAGGTCGGGTATGACGGCCCAGTAGCTCAATCCGTCCGCATTGCGGGGAACGATGCCGTTGCGCGCCGTCAGGAAATACCGCTTCTCCGACTCCATGTCGATGGCGTCCGGCGCGGCGGACTTCAGCCACTTGACCATCTCCGGCGGCGTCGTCGGATCATGAATCAGGCGCATCGCCGCGATGCGGGTGAGCAGGATGTGCTCCTTCGTGCTCCACGCCGCCGCCGGCACCGCACACAGCGACACGACGAGCATCCCCATGCCGATCAACGCCCGGAGTCTTGAATAACCCATCATGCGGCCCATCGTAACCAATGATGATGCGCCGCGCAAAAAGATTGTGCTCGAAAAATGGAAACCCACCCGTGAGGGCGCGGCTCATTCGGCGGCGGGATTGCCGTAAACGATGCGCGTCATGCGAAGTGAATCACCTGCGGCATCGAGTTTCGCCAGGACGAACAGCGCCTCCGGCTTGCGCGCAGGCGAGGGAAGGAGATGGGAGTCCTCGGCAGGCTCAACCCAGAAAATCAGCACCGCGACCGAATCCTCCGCATCCACGCCGAGCGATTTCGCCAGCCACTGCGCGGCGGTGAGGTTCGCCCGGCGCAGCGCGGCTTCGCCCTGAGGCGTCATCCGCTCGCGTATTTCGTCGGGAACGCCTTCGGCCGCACCGAAATCGGATGCGATGTCGGATGCGAGGCTCGCGGGCAGCTTCGGATAGACATGCGCGCCGATCAGGCGGGTGTGGGCGGTGGCTTCGACAAGCCGCGAGACCTCCATCGGCTCATCGCGGTTGAACAGGCGGATGGCGCATCGCTCGCCCAGCACCGGGATCATCCCCGATGGATCGCCTTCGATGAGAATCTCCGCGACCCCTTGCGCCCACCGCGTCTCGGCCGGCGCCGCGGCGCGCGTCGCCTGCGCCGACATCTCCCCGACCAGGACCGCCAGCAACAGGAGCGGAACAATGGCAACAACCGTTTTCATGAATTCAACACACCTCCATCAGGAATATCGGCCATGTCGGGAGGGCAATCCTCGAAAACGAAGCGGGGCACAAAATTCGCGCCTGATTCCGCTCGGCCGTGTGACCCAATCGTGTTATCGGACCGGCGGATTGGACGATGCGGGAAACCGACCGATGGCGGTAGACTTCATCCGCGAAAACCTCCCCAATGCGATGCCCGGAGGTTCGACGACACAATATGGCCCGAACCGATCCATCCAGCAAAACCGGCCGACTGGCGATCATGGCCTCCGTCTGCATCGTCGTCGCGGCGCTCTATTTCGCACAGGACGTGCTCATCCCGCTCGCGCTTTCCGTGCTGCTGGGCTTTCTGCTCACCCCGGTCGTCATCCGGCTGGAACGGCTGCGATTCGGGCGGATCTTCTCCGTGGTGCTGGTGACGCTGATCGTGTTCGCGCTGATGTTGTCGGTGGGAGCGATGGTCTATTCGCAAGTCGGCGACCTGCTCGACAACCTGCCCTCCTATCGAAGCAACATCGAGAACAAGGTGCAGGGATTCGCCGGTCTCGGGAGCGGGCGATTCGACAAGGCGGCGGAGGTCGTCGAGAGTATTCAGGAGAAGCTCGCCCGTCCCTCCACCACGCAGGCCGTTGAAACAACCCCCGCCGAGCGGGCGCTGGACATGGACCGCCCTCCCGATGTGCCCGCGCCGAATCCCCTGGTGGATGCGCCCGACCGCGCCGCCGATGTCCCCCTGCCCGGTGCGTCTCCCGACAAGCCGGTCTGGACCGCCTCGGTCGATGTCGAGCAAAGCCGGCTCGGAGCGATCGGTGAATACCTCGGCGTCGTCGCCGGACCTCTGGGAACCGCCGGACTGGTGATCGTCTTCACCTTCTTCATGCTGCTGCAGCGCGAAGACCTTCGCGACCGGCTTATTCGATTGATCGGCCAGGGAAGGATCAACATCACCACGCAGGCTCTCGACGATGCGGCCGGGCGGATCAGCCGATACCTGCTCGCACAAGCCCTCGTCAATGGCGTCTACGGCATCGCCATCGCCATCGGCTTATACCTGATCGGACTGATCTTCGGCGATCGGACCTTTCCCAACTTTCTCCTCTGGGGGCTGCTCTGCGCGCTGCTGCGGTTCATCCCCTATGTCGGCCCGTGGATCGCCGCCTCCTTCCCACTGCTCGTCGCCTTCGCCGTTTATGAAGGCTACAGCGTCTTCATCGCATCCGTGGCCCTCTTCATCCTGATCGAGTTGCTCAGCAACAACGCCATGGAACCCTGGCTCTACGGCGCCAGCACGGGCATGAGCACCGTGGCGGTGCTGGTGTCCGCGGTCTTCTGGACCTGGCTGTGGGGCCCGATCGGATTGATCCTCGCGACACCCCTGACGGTTTGCCTCGTGGTCGTCGGGAAATACGTGCCGCAACTTTCGTTTCTCTCCATCCTGCTCGGCGACGAGCCTGTTCTCGAACCCGCCGAGCGCGTCTTCCAGCGCCTGCTGGCGCTGGACCAGGAGGAGGCGATGGAGGTCGTCGAGGAATATCTCGAAGACATGACGCTCGAGGAGGTCTATGAGAACGTCCTGCTGCGCGCCCTCGCGATGGCCGAGCAGGAGCGCCATCGCGGGAACCTGGACGATGAACGGCAAAAGTTCATCCGCGAGAGCATGCGCGATCTGGTCGAGGAATCCGCCGATCTCGCGCGACGCGGCGAGGCGCCTGCGCGTCTCCCCCAGGACTGCACCATCCATATCGTCAACCTCCCCGCGCATGACGAGGCTGACGAGATCGTCGGCCTCATGCTCGCGACGCTTCTCCAAATACGCGGCTATTGCGTCTTCAACCTCTCCACCACCGCCCTTGCGGGGGAAATGCTGGACGCCGTTCAAAAACACCGCGCCGATGTCGTATGCGTCTCGGCGCTGCCGCCGTCGGCCGTCAGCCACGCCCGCTATCTCTGCAAGCGCCTGTACACCCGGCTGCCCGATCTCCGCATGGTCGTTGGACTGTGGACCGTCAACACCGATCTGAAAAAGGCGAAGAATCGCATCACCAGCGCCGCCGGCGCGCGGATCGCGACCCGGCTGCCCGACGCCGTCGCGCAGATCCAGCAGCTTGTCCAGCCCCTGCTGCTGTCCGGTGAAAAACCCCCGCCGGAATCACGCGAACCCCAACCGGACGCCCCATGAGTTTGCCCCTTCGCCTTATACGCCCCGACGGTTAAACTCGATCTTCACTCAAGCGAAGGAGCCATATCGTGTCCACCAATGTCCTGGTCGTTTACTACAGCCTCTATGGTCACATTTTTCAGATGGCCAACGCCGTCGCGGAAGGCGCGCGCAAGGAACCCGGCGCCGAGGTGCGCATCCGCCGCGTCCCCGAGTTCCTCGAGGTCCGACAGAAGCTCGAACCGCAGGAGTGGTATCAAAAAGCCCAGGAGCCGCAGAAGGATATCGAGATCGTCACCCATGACGATCTTCGCTGGGCCGACGGCATCTGCTGGGGCACGCCCACACGATACGGAAACATGGCCTCGCAAATGAAGCAATTCCTCGACACCACCGGCTCCCTCTGGCAAAAAGGCGAACTCGAGGACAAGGCCGCCGGCGTCTTCACCAGCACCGCGACCATCCACGGCGGGCAGGAAACGACCATCATCACCTCGATGATTCCCCTGCTGCATCTCGGTTTTGTCCTCGTCGGCACTCCCTATGGGCAGAATCCGCAGATTCTGGTCACCGACGGCATCGGCGGGTCGCCCTACGGACCGGGCACGCTCGCCGGACCGGACGGTTCGCGCCAGCCGGTCGAATCCGAGCTGACGACCGCGCGCAACCTCGGCACGCGCGTCGCCCGCGTCGCCAAACGCTTGAAGGATCTCCGCCAGGCCGGGAAGTAATCCAATCGTCTGGTCGCCGCCGCCTTGGGCATGGCGCCGCGCTTACGCCAAACAGCGCCGCCAAGCTCTCTCCTTGCATTCTTTCCCGCAACCTCCACAATTTGAATGTTCCATGAATTACGACACCTACGAATCGCCGCTTGCCGTCCGCAATGCCAGTCGGGAAATGCTCGCTCTTTTTTCGCCGCAGCACAAATTCGGGCTGTGGCGGAGGCTCTGGCTGGAATTGGCGCGCTCCGAACGCAAGCTGGGACTGGAGCGGATCTCCGACGAGGCGCTGCGGCAGATGGAGGCGAAGCTCGATGACATCGATTTTTCGCTTGCGGCGGACTGGGAAAAACGCCTTCGTCACGATGTGATGGCGCATGTGCATGCCTTCGAGGAGGCAGCTCCGGCGGCCAAGGGAATCATTCACCTCGGCGCCACCTCGCAATACGTCGTGGACAACGCCGATCTGCTCATCATGCGGGATGCGATGCGGCTCCTTGCCGGGCGGCTCGCCGCCGCCATCGACGCCCTCGGGGCCTTCGCAACGCAGTGGCGAGACCTCCCCACGCTGGGCTACACGCACTATCAACCCGCACAGCTCACCACGGTCGGCAAGCGCGCCACGCTGTGGGCACAGGACCTGGCGATCGACCTCGAGGAGCTGGAGCATCGCATCGAAACCCTGCGATTCCGTGGCGTGAAGGGCACGACCGGCACGCAGGCGTCGTTCCTCTCCCTTTTCGACGGCGACCATGAAAAAGTGCGGCAACTCGATCGAATGGTCACGCAGCGCTTCGACTTTGCCGAATCATTCATTGTCACCGGGCAGACCTACCCCCGAAAAGTCGATGCCCAGATCACCTCCACCCTCGCGGGAATGGCGGCGAGCGTGCACCGGTTCTGCAACGACATCCGGCTGCTCGCGGGCATGAAGCAACTCGAGGAACCCTTTGAAACCGAACAGGTCGGCTCGAGCGCGATGGCGTATAAGCGCAACCCCATGCGGTGCGAGCGCGCGACCGGACTGGCGAGATTCGTCATCAGCCTGTCGAATTCACCGTTGCAGACGGCGGCCGAACAATGGTTCGAGCGAACACTGGATGATTCCTCCAACAAGCGTCTCAGCATCCCCGAGTCGTTCCTGGCGATGGACGGATGCCTGCAAATCGTCGTGAACGTCGCGCGCGGACTGGTGGTTTATCCGAAGGTCATCGAAAGCCATGTGCTGGCCGAACTGCCGTTCATGGCGACGGAGGAAATCCTCATGGCCGGCGTGCGCGCGGGAGGCGACCGCCAGGAGCTTCATGAGATCATCCGCAGGCATTCCCTCGATGCCGCCGCCGCCGTCAAGCAGCATGGACAGCGCAACGACCTGATGGATCGCCTGCGTTCGGACCCGGCGATGCGAAAGATCAATCTCGATCACGTCCTCGACCCCGCCGCCTTTGTCGGCCGAGCGCCCGAACAGGTGACGGAATTCGTGGAACAGGTGGTCGAACCGATCCGACACCGATATGCCTCGACCATCGGACAGACCGTCGAATTGAAGGTGTGATCCCGCGCCCCGCTCCGAAGCGGATGTGAAGGATTGAATCATGCTCGTTCACGGGCGATTGTCAGGAAACGAAATTCCCCCCGGTGTGTCCCGGGGAAAAATCGTGGCTTGCGGCAGGCTGTCCATGTCTGTTCAGCCTGTTTTTTTCAGCGAGGGCGACGGGATTCGAACCCGCAACCACCGGATCGACAGTGCGCCGATCGACCATTTCCGCACGTTCAGATTTCGCCGATACCAGCGATTGATATTGACTTGTTAGGTATCGGTTCGGTATGCTTGCGACACCTGTTTCCGACACCCGTTCGCCGCTCGCGGGAACCAAAAACAGAGGAGCAACATGCGGACCGCGAAGCCCAAATCCCCCCCGAAGCCATACCCGACCTTCCCGCTTTTCGCTCACCAAAACGGAAGCTGGACCAAGAAGATCGGCGGTGAGCATGTCCGGTTCGGGCCGTGGCGCTGGCCCGACGCCGACGCCTATCAGACGAGCTGGCAGGAGGCGCTGGCGAACTACGAGTCGCACCTGGAGCAGATCGCCCGCGGTCGCGTCGTGCTGCACCAGCCCCGCCTCACCACGATCAGGACGCTGGCGGACATGTTCCTCGGCCCGCAACACGAGCGTGCCGAGCGCGGCGAGATCAAGCCCCGCTCGTTCGCAGAACTCCGGTCCATCATCGTCGAGTTCCGCGATCATGTCGGCGTCAACACCACGATCGGCGAACTCGAGCGCGATCCCGAGCCGATCCGCGAGTTCGTCGCCGGCATCGGCCGTCGCTACGGCTGGTGCGCGTTCAACAAGCGGATCAAGCTCGTCCGCAGCATGTGGCATTGGTCCGCCGCCGAACACGGGCCACTGTCCGGCCGTCCGTTCGCCTGGATGTCCCTGTTCGCCGAACGGCCGATCAAGGAGTTTCGCCGCCAGCGCCGCCGCGAACGCGAGGAGGGCGTGGCCGTCACGTTCGCGCCCGACGAGGTGCGGGCGCTGATCGACGCCGCCCCCCAGCCGCTCAAGGCGATGGTCCTGCTGGGCTATTTCTGCGGCTACGGCAACACGGACCTCGGCGAACTGCCCGACACCGCGATGAAGGTCTCCGCCGAACCGCAGCGACTGTTCATTCGCGGCCGGGAGGAAATCATCCCCGCCGGATGGGGGACCATCTATTTCCCCCGCCCGAAAACGGAACTGGACCGCTACGCGATGATCCCGCCGGGCGTCGTGGAAATCGTCCGAGCCGCCCGAGCCATGCGACCCCGCCCCCGCAGCGCCGCATGGAAAAACCGCATGTTCCTCACCGCCGGCGGGCGTCGGGTCTGCTATGAGGTTGTGCGTCGCGATCCGGCCGGACTGATCGAGAAGGTCGAAGTGACCGACAACGTCGGCCAGCCCTGGCGACGGTTGGTGCAGCGCATCGGCCGATGTCCAACGCACGAATGGCAGGTCCGCATTCCATTCAGCCGCGAGCGCGACGACGAGGGCCGGCCCGTGCGGCGATGTCCCCGGTGCAAGGCCGAACTGATCCCGATGCAGATGCACGGATTCTACGACCTGCGCCATACCGCGACGACCTTCGCGGCCGTCAGCGGGGCGTCGGACGACACCCGCAAGATATTCGAGGGCCATGTCGATCGGGCGAACCCGACCCGGCAGACGTATTACCTGGACCCGACACAACTGCATGACCTGCACCTCATTGCCCGCGAACTGCTGGCTCGCTTGGGACTCACCGAAACTGCATGGATGTCTTCGGCTGACGCGGCGGCCGATACGGCGACGACCGCTTCCTGACGACGCCGCCGCCCGATTCGTAACGCCAGATCGACTCGATCGTGATGCGCGGCAGCTTCCGCCGACCCTTCCGCCCCGGCGGCGCCGGAAGATCGACGCGGGACAACAGGCCCGCGCCAATCAGGTCGTAGACGAATGATCGACTGAGCGACAGCCGCCGCATGGTCATCTCGATCGTCAGGTATTTCGGGTCCATGACCGCCTCTTTCCTTCTTCAATCGCCGGGCGACCGGCGGGGGAGATGCGCGGCGGAGAAGGACGCCCGCGCATCCCACCGGCAAATCCGCCGGCGCCCGGCTTCACAACGGCCGATCGGCGCATCGAGAGGAGGGACTCGACGCCTTAATCGCCGACCGGCCAACTGCGACGGGAGGAATCGAACCTCCAACCTCCGGGCTATGACCCGGCGACTTGCCACTCGTCCACGTCGCGCCCCGCGTTCTTTCCGCGGTGTCATCCCGTCTACGTCCGAACCTCGGCGGGATCTTGTGTGACCTCCCCCGCGGCCTCGTCCGGCGACGCCGCGGATTCATCGGTCCCTCTGGGGGTGTGTATTCACGTCGCGCCGATGAACGTCGGCGTCTTGGTCTGCTCGGCGATGTCGCTCCGGAGCCACTCGAGCGTCTCGGCCAGACCGGAATGGATCTGGTTCGGGAACGGGATCACCTCGAACCGCTCGACATCCGGCAGGATTTCCAGCGCCACGCGCACCGTCACGTCCTGTCTGACGTTCTGGTACACCCGCGTTTCGAGCGTGAATTCCTCCGGGAAATCGCTCACGCCCGTCACCTCCCGCATGATCTGCCGCCCCAGCGCCTCCTTGCCGCGCTGCAGGTTCGACTCCAGGTTCCCGTCTTCCTTCCAGCGGATGTTCCGCAGGATGCTGAGCAGGTTGGAGTCGCGCCCCAGGCAGCCGTCGAACGTGATGCGCAGGACGCGGATGATCTCCCTCTGCGTCAGCGGCTTCTGGGGCGTCGCGAGCCACGTCCACGGCTCGCTCACCTTCAGCGGGCACGTCGCGACGTTGCGCCGATCCTCGAAGTCGTAGACGTAGACGATCTCCGCCTCGCCGATGTAGACCGCGCCCTTCGCCGGGTCCACGCCCCGTTCGCCCATCGACTGGATGAACGCGATGAGCTGATTCGGGTCGTCCAGCGTCTCGTCGTGCCAGTCCGGCCCGGAGACCCGCACATCGATCGGATGCGCCGCGCCCGCAGGCCCCGGCGTCACGATTCCATAAGTGCCCTCCGGCTCCAGAGGCAATGCGATCACCTTCGGCTCGACGATCGCCGCCGCCCTGGCGAGCCGCTCGATCTCGATCACACCGTCCTTCAGCCAACTCGATTCCAATTCCGCCATTCGATCCGTCCTTCCCCTTCGCGGGGAGTTGAGTCCGCCCCCATATCCCCGTCATTCGCCCCGCCGCTCGCGACGCCGACGATCGGCCTCGTCCATGATCGTCTCGTCATCCGGGTCCTGCGGCAGGTCGGAGTGGAAATACAACTGTCCATCCTGCTGCGGCTTCATCACGACCCCGCTGCTGCCGATCGCGGGCGATTTCGTCAACACCTGCCAGCTCACGTCCGCGTGTTCCAGTTGCGGCGCCGAACTGTTGACGTTCACCACCGGCTTGAGATCGACCTTCAGGATCACCGTCCGCGCCTTCTCCAGCGTCGGCCGGTCGGCCAGATCCTGCGTCACCGCCTTCAGCGCCTGATTCACCGCGATCCGCAGCGCCCCCGAATCCACGTCTCCGATCGAATCCAGCGTCAATGTCTGCTTGCTCATCCGTGTCCTTTCCTTTCCTGCCCCCAATGTTCCCGTTCGCAGTCCGCGATCCGCAGCGTCATCGGCAGACGCCCGCGACACTTGCCGCACGCCTCGATCCGCCAGCCGGTGGACGGGTCGAAGCACTGCACGTCGAACGTCAGGCCCCGCAGGATCACCTTCACGCTCACGACCTCGCCGCATGCGCAGCGGCACGGCGTCGCGCCCGCCAGGTGATCCGCCATCAGCCCTGCCCGTCCCATCGCTCGGCGTGTTCCACGCGGTCTTCGGGGTCGATCATTTGGTTGACGCCAACAAAATGATCCCCCAGCATCCCCGGCTCCCGGTCGAGCATCCGCCCGACCGCCGCGTCCAGCACGCCGGTCTTCGCCGCCATGCGGTCTGCCAGTGCCATCATCCGGTCCCACCGCCGCGCCCTGCGGGCGTCGGCCACGTCCAGTCTGTCCATCAGCGTCGTCATGGCTGTCCCTCCAACTCTTCCGTGGTCTTGTCCGTCGTCCCCATTGCCTGCTCCAGGTCCGCCAGTGACGCGGCGAAGGCGTCCCGATACCGCCGCCCCTCCGCCACCGCGTCGGCGCACGCCCGCTCCGGCGTCGGGCCATATCCCTGCACAAGAAAACTCGCGGCGAACCATGAAGGCCGCAAGAGATGGATGACCGCGTGCCAGCTCGCCTCGTCGTCCAGCATCACCGGCTTCACCTCCCCCATCGTCACGCCGCCGATGACGATGGCCTTGGCCGTCCGGGGTGGAGGCGTCGGCTCATTCAGTTCGCGGAATTCGATGTTCATGGCTGACTCCTTATTCGACTCGCCTCAGACCCGGACAGGCGTGCATCAGCCGATGCCACAGGTGCAGCGCCTGCCCAAGCCGCAGATGCCCGTTGAACAGCCTCGCCTTTTCGTCCACGGTGACGAGGTTGTCCGCGAAGGCCTCGTGTGACCGCTCCCGCAGTTCCTGCATCGCCGCCTCGATCCGCAACTGCGCCTCGCGAAGATGCGCGACCCGCACCGCCGACGGCAGGTCCGACCGATCCAGCAGCGTGACCGCCGCCCGGTCCCCCCCGATCTGTTCCAGCAGGCCGATCAGCATCCCGTCGCTCAACCGCTCCCGATGCGCGATGATCCAGTCCACGTCCGGGCTTCGATCCCGCGTCAGATGCCCCCGCAGGCTCGATTCGTTCACATATCCCATCGCCGCCGCCACGGTCTTGATGCTCTGCTCCGGCCGGTCGATCTCGTCGGCCAGCAGATCGCTCCACGGCCTCCGCCCCTTCGATCGACATCGCATCGCCTGGCTCATCCGCGTCTCCGTTCGCCGAAATCGGCGAAAAATCCCTGTTTTCCCAGCTTTTTCGCCGTCGCCCGCGAAAAAGCCCGTGTACAGTCCCCCCATGACTTCACGCGACCGCCTTCACCGTTTCCGCCGCCTCGACCGCCCACGCCGGCAACAACTCCGCCGGGTAGTCCGCCATCCAGACCCCCTGCAAACCGCGCGCTTCCATCGGCGGCAGCGGCGCGACCCGGCCCAGGACCCAGCACCACCGGCTCTCCGGCTCCGCGTGGGGATGCTCGTTCACCCAGGCCAGCGAACCGCTCAGCCGCCCCACCGAATCGCCCGGCGTCACCGCGATCACCTCCGCCACCGCGATCACGTGCCCCCGCATCCGTTCCGCCGTCTCCATCCCGTATCGCCGCGACAACTCCGCCACGCTCCGCCCGCGATACTCCTCCGCCCGCCCCGCGTGAATCAGCAGCGGAACCGGCCGGGAGGCCAGATCCCCCTTCGCCCACTTTGGCCGGATCGGCCGGTTCTCCACGCGCTTGGCGCGATGGTCCGATGCCGGCAACCGGATCAGACTCGCGAAAGGCTCGACCACCGTGATGCAGTGCAGTTTCATTCGACCGACTCCCATGGGCGCACCGATGGCGCGGCCCCGTGTGTGTCCGTTCAGTTTTTCGAAAACAATGCCCTATGCCTATGCGGAGACGTGCTGGCGTCTGCCCGGCACGTCCACGTCGAACTCCCGACACGAGTCATAGACCGTGCGGAGACCGACGCGGAAGCGACGAGCCACTTCGGGGAGCGACGAGCCGGTGGCGACCGCTTTGGCGATCTCCTCCCGGCGCTGGCGCTTCTCCTCGTGCGTCATGTGCGTCTTCGTAGTCATGTGAGAAAAAATACAACGCGATTGAATCGTGTCAAGCAAAATAAAGCGTTTGCTTGTTAAATAATGCGTTAATCGTTCCTAACTGTTGGAAAACAAACGTGTTGAGTAATCGAGAAAAATTTTGTCTACTTATGTCACAGGTGACAAAATCCACTACCACGCCATCTCGTTCCACCGTCCCGATTTCGCTCAACGCGAGGGCGCGGAATGTCGTGGAAACTATCCGGGAGGAGACAGGCGTCGCGAAGCAGGAGGCGGTCAGCCGGCTTCTTGAGTGGTTCGCGGAGCAGTCGGATGACGTGAAAATCGCAATACTGACTCGATCATCGGATGTCGCGGGCATCCTGGCCCGCAACCGACTGGCCGAAATGGCCGCTGCGAAGGATGGCGCGAACAACGCCATGACGCTGGACGAAGCGATCGCGGTCCTCAAGCTGGCAACGGAGCGCGTCGAGGTGTTGAGCCGAACCTATGCCGACGAGTTGCGCGAGAAACTGAAGTCGGAGAAGAAAATTTGATCGCCCATGAAAGGGGTGTGACATGAAAAAAGAGATGCTGGTTCCGCTGGGGATTGGCGCCTGTTGCGTCTTGCTGCTCATCATCATCATCATGCTCATCCCGGTCTGGCAGGTGAATCGAAAGCAGGTGCAATTGGAAGAACAGAGGCGGCAGGAAGAGGCCGCTTATCATGCGCGATTGGACGAGTCGATTCGGAAGATACGCGAGTCCCCGGAACGACTGAAGTGGGAGATGGAGTACAACGATTGAACCGTCTGCGCCTCGCGACACGGAAAGGGTCCGTAATGTCGGACGGAAAGATCGTTACGTCGTCAGCCATCGCCGCCGTCTTGGTGATCGGAATCGCCTGCTGGGTGGTCATCGCCCGCGCCCCCGCCACCGATGATGTCCCGCGCCAGTCGGCAGCCGCCGAACAACGGATCGAGCCGACGCGATCATCCCGCCCGCAACCGTCGCCAACCATGGTCAGCGTGTCAACGATTCTGGAGGAACTGGGTGGATCGTTTGTTTCCGAACCGGAGCGGCAGACCATGGACGGCAAGCGAATCCTGAACGGGACCGCGCCCGACAAGGACACCGCCATCAGGATCGTCGCGCGAGGCGATCAGGTGGAAATGGTGGCGGTGATCGCGCATTTCCCCCAACAATACCTTCGCCTGATCCCCGGGGAGACATCTCTGACGGAATGGGATCAGACCTCGCGCGAAGAACAGCTACAGGCGATGAGCAACTATGGACTGCTGCTCATGCTCCTTCGGACGGCCGTCCCGGACTGGACCGAAGGCGACGACTGGCTGACCCGATGCCTGAATCAGTCCCGACAGGGATCGAGGCTTGTCGTAGGCCACGACCTGCCCGGTCGAAGCGTCATTTTCGCGTATGACCCGAAGTTTGACGGCGTTCGCGTCGTTGTCACCGAAACCGAGTGAGGTCAGAAGGGACGGACAATGCATCGCCACCAACTCGCACTTCTCTGTCTGCTTCTTCCGCCGCTGTTCTGCGCCGACGCATGGGCCGCACGCTGCACGGGGGCGGCGAATTGCCGCGCATGTAGCAATTGCAGCCGATGCGCCCACTGCAAGGCCGGCGGCTCGTGCGGCGTATGCCGCCCGCCCCGTCCGCCCGAATCCGCCCGTCCGCCCGAATCCGCCCGTCCGCCCGCGACCCCGCCCGAATCCTCGCCCGAATCCTCGATCGGCCGCGGCGGGAAAAAGCCCGCCGCCCCGCCGGCGGTGCGTGTCCTCTTCTCGCCGCACGGCGGATGCACGGACGCCATCGTCGCCGAGATCGGCCGCGCGAACCAAAGCCTGCGGATTCAGGCCTACCGCCTCACTTCCACGCCCATCGCCCGGGCGATCCTCGACGCCCATCGCCGGGGCGTGAAGGTGTCGATCCTCCTCGACGGGGCGCAGCAGTCGGACAAATACTCCGACGCCACACTCTTCCACAACCTCGGAATCCCCGTGCTGATCGACGGGGATCACGCCATCGCCCACAACAAGGTCATCATCGTCGATGAGGCCGTGGTCATCACGGGGAGTTTCAACTTCTCGGCCGCCGCCGAAATCGCCAACGCCGAGAACCTGCTGATCCTGTCCATGCCGGATGTCGCGGCCCTGTACGCCCAAAACTTCGCTGACCACGCCGCCCACGCCCAACCCTACCTCGCCCCCGCGGACAGATGACACCGGCGAGAGCCTCAGCCCCGCCGCCCCTCGGCGTAAAACTCCGGGTCCAGTTCCAGCCGCCGACCCTCGCCCAGGTCCACCACCGGCGAACGCCCGCCTGCCGCACGCCGCTGAAACTCCTCGGGCACGTGGAAGCCCCCGCACTCGCCGGGAAACGCCATCCGCAGCGCCCCCGCCTCCGCGCAGCGACCCAGGAACTCGTGCGGCATCTGATCGTTCAGCGACCGCTCGCCGCACCCGCGGTATTCCTCCCACCGCACGCTCTTCGTGAACGCGCATCGCTCGCCGCCCACCAGCCGGTACACCGTCTTGCTCGCCTTCACCGGCCGCCCGTCCTCGCCATACTCGTACAGTGCATCATCGCAGCCGACGTACTTCCCCGTCGCGTGCGCGACCGTGCGCAGACCCTCGATGCTCAGCAGCGCCTCCACCCGCAAGGCGCCGCTGTCGGGATCGTGGATCAGTTTCGGATAGACCATCCGGCTCCACGGGTCGATCCGCCGCCGTCGGCAGATCGCCATGAACTGCCGCCAGTGCTCGTCGCCCAGTTGCGGATAACGCACCGCCCGCAGCAGGTTCTCCGCCTCCGCCTCGTCCAGCCGCCCCGCCCCCCGATC
Source organism: uncultured Tepidisphaeraceae bacterium (assembly GCA_964446155.1). Classification (GTDB taxonomy): domain Bacteria; phylum Planctomycetota; class Phycisphaerae; order Tepidisphaerales; family Tepidisphaeraceae; genus CAYUNS01. Next base: position 21,348 of record CAYUNS010000043.1, read on the forward strand.
ATCCGCCGGCCGCACGCTCCCCCGCCCGTCCCCTTGATCGTCCCCCCGATCCCCCGCCGACCGCATCACCGGCGCGTCGGTCGGGATGTAGTCCGCCCACGTCGCCAGCCAGTCCGCCTCCAGATCGCGGACGCTGCGCCCGCTCTGCGCCGCCGCCTGCTCGAGCGACAGAAACCGCACGCCGTCCGCCACCCGATCCTCGCGCGGCAGCTTCGCCACCAGCCCGCCGCCCGTCCCGCGCTGAAAAATCATCCGCATAACAATGCTCCCGAAATTGTGCCCGGCCGCACGCGGCCGAATGTCCAGAGGTGAATCCATTCCCATTTCGACGGAGCGGCCTTCCCGTGCCGTCCGGGGCGTTTTATACCGTACTAATCCCTAACAATCAACCAAAAAAAAAGCCCCGCGATTCCCGATCTCCGGTTGACGCGCCGGCTGGCGCCCGCGGTGCGCGCCAAAGGCCTAAAATGGGCGCAACCCCCGAACGAATCAATGACTTATCCGCGGCGCCGACATCCCCGCCGCGAAGGGGGTATGATTGGGGCGTGGACATGATTCTTGCTTACATCGGTTGTATTCTGATTGTTCCCGTTGCGGGAATCGCTGGATGGTGGGCGATGAACCACTGGCCGGAGCCGATCCGCACGGAATCGGTCAGGCGGGGCTTTGATGTCATACTGGACAACGCGAACAATGAAACAGCAGAGCATGAAGCCCGGCGTGTTGCGGCTTATCAACGCCGCGTTTGCCGCGTGCAATGTCATCGCGATCGTGAGTTACTGGTACCGATGGCGCGACGTGTGGATTGAATGGCCCCAGGCGTTCTTCACGTGGATCGCGGTCGCTTGCATCGGCTTCACGATTCTGGCTGAGTTGAGACTGCGACGGATGAAACCCCCGCCCGAAAATCGCGGATTCGAGGTGATCACTCATGAGACACAGAGCAGGCATTAGTTTCGTCGAGATTCTTTTCGCCGTGATGATTCTCGGCATTGGCTTTCTGTTGATTGCCGGGTCGCTGCCGGTCGCCATCAAACAGCAGGAGCTGACGGTGAATGCCTCGGTCACCACCGCGATCTCCAAAAATGCCATGCGCATCCTCGATACCTACGCGCCAAAGGAAATATCCCCGGGCGTTCACTTCTTCGCCCCAACCGGCGGAACGGTGTCCAGGCTGACCGATGAGCAATGGAGCGTGATCGCGGGAAACATGATCTACTCCGCCAATCCAAGATACGCTTGGACCATACTCTACTCTCGCGACGCCTCGCAGCAGATCGCCACGGCTTATATCTTCACCCTTCGATCCACGACCTCTGCGGAATTCACGCCGCAGCAGCTTGTTCGGCGCACCTTCGGCATCACGACGTTCCCGTCCGACATCGAAGCGAAACCCATCGAAATCGATCTCGTTCCGGCCACTGGAGCAATTCCGGTTGACCACATCGTCATCCGCGATCGTGGTATCCCTGACGCCAGATTTGCCGTCACCGACGGGGCAAGAATCATCACCACGGACGGCAGGATATTCGAGGTCGCCTTTGACGGTGAATACGATGTCTGGACGCCATCGCTCGCACAAGACCAGATCGCCGCCTTGGACTCGAACATTCCTGCGTTCATTGTCGGTCGCAGTTACCGCGATTTCCTGAACTCGAATCAGGAATATGACGGCCACGCTCAATCCATCGGTCTCACGGTCACCGATATCATGATCCCCGCTGGATTCTGACTTACGTGTTCAGCGTATATTGGAATCCGCCTTCGACCTCGTAGTTGATCATCGCCTGGATATGTCCAACACTTGCGCCGTTCCACGGCGTGGCTTGGTATCCTCTATGCACTGTTCGGGTGAAAAAGGGGACATCGATGGACGGGCAAGGAATGGCTCCCGTATCGGGCAGGAGGAGTGAGCCAAGGACTGCGGTGTCTCTCGATGTGCTCTCATCGACATCCTCGCCGTACCAGTGGTGGACCCCCTCCACCTCCGCTGAAACCGGATCATCGACCGGATCGAAAACGGTGTGGTAGCCTAAACTGGCCCATCCGCCTGCGTGGAATGCACGGTTGAAATAGTCAATGTGTTTCCGGCACGGCAGAAGATTGTCGATCGTGAATACCGCCTGGCTGCGGGTGATCAGTGCATCGCAACTGCTAATGTAATAGGCATTCTGTACGACATGGCTTATGCCTAACCCCAATGTCCGCGCCAACCCCGGTTGTCGTATCCCGAGCATATATGCGGTCGCATTGTATGGTGTCGCGGGATTGGCTGCGTAGTCCGCTTCCGCCAAGGCCATCGCCGCGGACATCCCATCTCGAATCAAATGCTCGGGCAACTGCTCCGGCCATTGCTCCGGCTCTTGCTCCAGATACACATACTCTTCGATCGGGATCGAACCTTCGCCAACTTTCATTTGACTGCTGGGATGATTGATGTTTACCGGCAGCGTCATACCCTTCACTGTCATCTCATTCAGCATGTCCCGGATTTCGCGGTACAGGAATGCTCCTATGTAATCTCCGGCCCGATGAAGGCCGGGTTGAACGTGATTCGGAACCGGCAGATCGGAATCGAGCACGTCCGGCTGACCATAGGACAGCCTCCAGACGCCATCGATGCGCTCGTACACTCCCTGTGGCCGGGAACCATCGACCGACCAGAGCCTGATCGCCTTTTGCCCATCGACGGCGGGATTCAGGTTCGTGTCGAACGTATCGGAGAGCGTCATGATTTCCCTCGGTTTTTTTCGCCGCCACGACGTGAGCGTGCCGAATCCCAGATGCTCCCTGAGCTGCGCGAAATCCCAAAAGACTACAGTGGAGTCAATGTAGTCTTGCGGGATGGTGGTACGTGGAAGCCATAGACCAAATTGAAAACGGAATTTATCCTGAATTGCCCGCAGCCATGTGTGATCCTGAATGTCATCACCGACCTGCACCGGCGATACGTCCAGGGCAATTCCTCGCTCGTGGCAGGCCGCCAGAATCGTATTCAGGAATTCCGCCGACTGGATATTGGTCGTTTCGTCAATAGGATCGTTCCAGGACCAGGACACCGTTGCATCTCCCTCAGGTTGCCCGCAGATAATCCACGCCGAAGACCGCCACGCCATCGAGTTTCGTCGTCACCTGCATCACCATGTACAGTTCCGGGTCGCGCGGCGGGGTCAATAACTCCTGCCAGACAATGTAAGGGGTATTTTGACCGACCGGTCCATTCAACGGTTTGGTCGCGATGATCTCGTCGTCCACCTCGTGGTGCATCGCCTTCACGACCTGCACCGCATCGCCCCGCAGGTTGTTGCCGTCCCATTCCTTGCAGAACATCAACTCCTCGTATTCATGGTGCAGTTCCGTCACCTTGAACCGCTTGACCGCCACCCCCGTCCCTCCCCCGCTGCCCCACTGCGCGGGAAGGCGCTGCGTGCGAAATTCCAGGTCCTTGATCCGCCGCGACAACTCCATCAGGATCGGCCGCAGCGTCTTCCAGTTCAGATTGTTCCAGATCATCGCGCCTCCACCGCCCCTTACTTCAGCCGCTTGCCCTTGCCCGCCTCCGCCAGGTCCAGCTCCGACCAGTTCGTCCGCAGCGTCGTCGTCTGCGCCTCGCAGTCGAACACCAGGCTCGTCACCACGCTGTTGATCGCCGTCCACCCGCTCGGCTGGTTCGCCTGCCGCAGGTACGTCCCGATCGGCCAGCGCCGCCAGATCGACCGCCCCGACAACGTCGCGCTCGTCCGCTGCCGGCGATACCACGCCTTGGCCATCGCCGCGATCTGACGCAGCCGGTCCCCGTCGTCCCGCACGAGGCTCTCCCCCGCGTGCGTCACCAGCGCCCCGTCGGCGTCCACGCCCACCACCGTCCCGGGCACGACGTAATGGATCGCCGCGTCCTCCACGTCGATGAACAGCGTCCGCTCCGCGTCGCCCCCCTCCACCGTCACCACGCAGCGTGGCCGCTGGTCCGTCCGCCACGCCACCGTCGCCAGCAGCTTCCGATAGTCGTACATCGGCGTCGTCTCGCTCGCCGCCGCCTCGCCGGGAATGAACGTCCCCTTGCCCAGCAGATGGTTCCGCCGATCCGACGCCCGAACCTCGAACCCGAACATGTTGTCCAGCGGCCGCGTCTGACCCAGGCCCGTCGCCGCGTCCGCGTTGAGATGCCGCCCCGTCTCGTCGTCGAGCAGCAACACCAGCATCGGCCGGTAATCCGCCTCGACCCCCGCCTCCGCCTCTTCCTCCTTCAGCGGCAGCGACCGCATCAGCCGATGCCCCCAGTTCCGCTTCGGACCCTGCTCCCCCGTCACCAGGTTCCCGTTGTCGTCCGCCAGCGGGTAGGCGTTCCCCCCCCGCGCCTGGAAATCCCACGCCCTGGGGATCCGGAACCGCGTGAACACACCCTCCAGCGCATCCGCCCCCCGCGCCAGGTCGTTCGCCTTCGCGTCGTCCCCGTCCCCGCCCGCGCCGTCCAGGTACGCCTGCTCCTGTTCGTCCGTCCACCCCTTCTCCAGCGTCC
>CAYUNS010000044.1:0-25507 GCA_964446155.1 uncultured Tepidisphaeraceae bacterium
CGGGCATCTATCCGGTGGATCTACTGGGGCAGGTGCTGCTCGGGGATTTCCTCGTGCCGTTCGAGCTTGCGAGCGTGCTGCTGCTGGTGGTGATGATCGGAGCGGCGTATCTCGCCAAGGGAAGGCGTCGGGAAGGGAAATGAGAATTTCCCAAGTGGAGATCGGGACGGGTTGGGCATGAGCTTGTTGTCGCAGATTCCATTCTCGCCGGTGGGATTGAACCATTACCTGGTTCTCGCGGCGGTGTTGTTCGTCAGCGGGCTGCTGACGATCCTGCTGAAGCGGAACGCGATCGGCATTTTGATGGGCGTGGAGTTGGTGTTGAACGCGGCGAACGTGAACCTGGTGGCGTTCAACCAGTTTTCGCATGGCGGGGGTCCGGGCGAGGTGTTGTTGACGGGGCAGGTGTTCGCGATATTCGTGATCGTTCTCGCGGCGGCGGAGGCGGCGGTGGCGCTGGCGATCTTCCTGAACTTCTACAACAACTTCTCCACGATCGACGTGGACAAGGCGACGAACTTGAAGGGATAGCGGCGCATCGCCGATTCCGGCGGGCAAAACCGCCTGTCGGTTCACTGGACATTTATGGAAACCCCGGCCCTCCTGCTTCTGATTGCGACGCTGCTGCCACTGGCATCGTTTGTCGTGTTGATGTTCGTCGGCAAGCGGATGGGGACTCCGCTGGCGGGGGTGCTTGGCACGGTGATGATCGGGGGGAGCTTCGTGTGCAGCGTCATCGCGATGATGTCGTGGCTGAACACCGGCGCGGGGGCGACCTGGGGCGCGGGGGTGATGCCGATCGTGTGGACCTATGCCTGGGCGCCGATCGGGACGCTGTCCGATCCTTCGGGGGTGGGGCAGGTGAATCCCGGGTTTCTGGATGTCGGCATTTATGTGGACAGCCTGACGATCCTGATGTTCGGGATGATCACGTTGGTCGCGACGCTGGTGCATCTGTTCAGCATCGGATACATGCGCGGGGACAAGCGATTCTCGCGGTTTTTCACCTATCTCGGGTTGTTCTGCTTCTCGATGCTGGGGCTGGTCATCGGCGGGACGCTGCTGCAACTGTTCATCTTCTGGGAACTGGTCGGCTTGTGCTCCTATCTGCTGATCGGTTTCTGGTATGAGAAGAAAAGCGCGTCGAACGCGGCGATCAAGGCGTTCGTCACGAACCGCATTGGCGATTTCGGATTCCTGATCGGGTTCGGCATCCTGTTTTATCACCTGGGGAACGTGACGCTGCCGCAGATGTGGGTGGCGCTGGGCGATGCGGGGATGGGGCAATCGATCGCACTGGCGGATGGGGTGGTGTTTTCGGCGGGGCTGCTGACGGTGATGGGGGTGGGATTGTTCTTCGGCGCGGTCGGCAAGAGCGCGCAGTTTCCGCTGCATGTCTGGTTGCCGGATGCAATGGAAGGCCCCACGCCGGTCAGCGCGCTGATCCACGCGGCGACGATGGTGGCGGCGGGGGTATACCTGGTCGGGCGGATTTTCCCGATCCTGACGCCGGATGCGAAATTATTCATCGCCATCATCGGGCTGGTCACGCTGACGATGGCGGCGCTGATCGCGGTGGTGCAGACGGACATCAAGCGGGTGCTGGCGTTTTCAACACTATCGCAACTGGGCTACATGATCCTGGCGATGGGCCTGGGAAGCTGGGTGGGTGGGCTGTTTCACCTGATCACGCACGCCTTTTTCAAGGCGCTGCTGTTCCTGGGATCGGGGAGTGTGATTCACGCGGCGCACCATGAGCAGGAGATGACGCAGTACGGGGGGTTGTGGCGGAAGATTCCGTTGACGGCGGCGACGTTCGGGGTGGCGGTGCTGGCGATCGCGGGGGTGGGCGTCGCGGGAGTGGGGTTGTCGGGGTACTACAGCAAGGACATGATTCTCGCCCACGCCGGCGCGTTCGGATATCTGTCGGAGGCGTTTGGAAGATCGAAGGCGTACTGGGCGTTTTTCATCGTTCCGACGGCCATCGCCTATGTCACCGCCTTTTACATGACCCGCTGCTGGATGCTGACCTTCTGGGGCAAGCCGCGGAATCAGCATGTTTACGATCATGCGCACGAGCAGCCGGTGATGTGGATTCCGCTGGCGTTTCTGGCGGGATTGAGCATCATCGCGGGCGCGGGGCATTTCGTGAAGGAACTGCTCGAGCGATCGGTGAGCGAGTCCAGCCGGTATTGCAGCGTGCTGAAGGCGAACGATCCTTATCACGCGGGTCGTGGGGATTTCGCGTTCGCGGGCTTCAGCACGGCCTGGCCGGCGGATGCGCCGGGGCACGGCGCGGAATCGCACAATGCGGAGGCGCATGACGAGGAGCCGTTCGCGGACGAGCCGGCGGCGGAGTTGACGGTCGCGCAGCACGCCCACCTCGAGGGCGAACATCTCATGCACCGGTGGGCGCCGTGGGCGTTCGTCGTCGGGATCGGGCTGGGCTTCGTCGTTTACATGCGCGGCTTCGCCGTGGCGAACCTGGCGATGAGGATTCCCCCGGTGCGATGGGCGCATCGGTGGCTGTTCAAGGCGATGTATTTCGACGAGCTGTATCACTGGGTGTTCGTGAACGTCGTCATGGGGCTGTCGTGGTTGTGTGCGATGTTCGATCGATATGTGGTGGACGGGATCGTGAACCTCGCGGGCAAGGCGGTGCGCGGGGCGGCGTCGGCGGCGGGGCGGCACGACCAGTATGTGGTGGACGGCGCGGTGAATGGCGTTGGAAAGCTGGTTCACGGCATTGGCGCGGCGGCACGCGCGCCGCAGACAGGCCGCATCCGGGTGTATGTGACGGTGCTGCTGATCGCGGTGACGCTGGGAATTGCGGGGGCGATCATCGCGGCGATGTCGTGAGCAGAGGAAAAACGCCCTGGAGTCGGGGTTGAAATTGAGGGAGTGAACGGACGACACAAGCGGGCGACGGCCCGTGTCACGGGAAGCGGCCATGGACTTTTTGAACAACTGGCTTTTGACGATTCTCATCTTTCTGCCGACGGCCGGAGCGCTGCTGGTGCTGGCGGCGCCGAGCCGCGATGCGGTTCGGTGGACGGCGCTGGCGACGACGATCGCGACCTTTCTCGGGTCGCTGCTGCTTTTCACGACCTTCAACTGGGAGACGATCGGACATTATGGCTATCTTTCCGACGGCGGGGGCGTCGTGCAGATGGTGAAGCGGGTGGACTGGATTCCGGCGTTCAACATTCAGTATCTCGTGGGGATCGACGGGCTGTCGCTTCCGCTGGTGATTCTCAGCACCTTCATCTGCCTGCTGGCGTGCATCGCGTCGTGGGGGATCGACAAGATGCAGAAGGGATATTTCGCCCTGTTCCTGTTCCTGGAGACGGGCATTCTCGGGGTGTTTCTCTCGCTGGACTTCTTCCTGTTCTATGTGTTTTTCGAGGTGTCGCTGCTGCCGATGTATTTTCTCATCGGGATATGGGGCGGCCCGCGGAAGGAATACGCGGCGATCAAGTTCTTTCTGTACACGCTTGTCGGCTCGATCGGTTTGCTGATCGTGCTGATCGGGATGTACCTGTTCAGCCTGAAGGTTCCGGGGTTCCCCGAGGGCACGTTCGACCTGATCAGGATGGCGAGTCCGGAGTTTCAGGCGGGCCTGGGCGCGGCGGGGCTGGGCAAGGGCGTCGCGATGATCTTCTTCGGTCTGGCGATGCTCGGGTTTCTCATCAAGGTTCCATCGGTTCCCGTGCATACCTGGCTGCCCGACGCGCACGTGGAGGCGCCCACGCCGATCAGCATGATCCTCGCGGCGATTTTGCTGAAGATGGGGGGATACGGCATCTTCCGCATTGCGTACCCGCTGTTTCCCGAGGCGGCCAAGGCGCTGTGGCTGGTCGTGGGGATCATCGGGGTGGTGAGCATCATCTACGGCGCGTTGTGCGCGATGGGGCAGACGGACTTCAAGCGGCTGGTGGCGTATTCGTCGGTGTCGCACATGGGATTGGTCGTGCTGGGCGCGGCGATGCTCACGCCGGCCGCGGTGAACGGAGCGCTGTTCATGATGGTGGCGCATGGGATCACCAGCGCGATGCTGTTCTTCGTCGTCGGTGTCGTGTATGAGCGGGCGCACCATCGCGAGCTGTCGCGCTTCGGAGGGCTGGCTTCGACGATGCCGGTGTACTGGAGCTTCGCGACGGTCGCCTTTTTCGCGAACCTGGGGTTGCCGGGGCTTTGCGGCTTCGTGGGGGAGGTGCTGGTGTTGATCGGGGCGTTTCAGGCGGCGAGGGAGGGATCGATCCTGATGCAACTGGGCGCGTCGCGGACGGCGATCTACGCGCTGGCGGTGATTGCGTGCTTTGGCGTGATCCTGACGGCGGGATACATGCTGTGGGCGATGCAGCGGGTCTTCTTCGGCCCGGAAAAGCCGGAATACAAATTGTTTCCCGAGGTGAGCAACCGTGAAGTGCTGGTGCTGACGCCACTGACGGTGATGGCGATCCTGCTCGGCATCCTGCCGACGATGTTCTACTTCGCCTTCACGCAGACGACGGTGAACGCGGTGTTCCGGTTGTTCGAGCCGCTCGCGGGGGTCGCGGGGCTTTGATGCGGACATCCGGCATGACAGTTTGGAATGCGACATGAATTTTCTCTCCGCCATCGGTCTTCCGTTTATTCCCGGCTGGGACGAGCTGCGCCCGTTCCTGGCGGACCTGTGGCTGATCGCGACGATCCTCGGGGTTCTGCTGACGCCTTTTTTCGTGCGCAAGCCGAATGCGGCGTGCGGGACGGTGGCGCTGGCGGGGCTGATCGCGGCGCTGGTGTCGCTGCTGATCGTGGGGTCCGGTCCGGAGGTGATCGGGTCGCATTTCCGCGGAACGCTGACACTGGATCGTGTCGCGATCCTGTGGAAGGCGATGTTGCTGCTGTTCACGATGGGGATCGTGCTGATGTGGTTCAGCGTGACGGCGGAGGGGATGCACGAGGGGGACGGCCCGGAGTTTTTCGCGCTGCTGATCGGGGCGACGCTGGGCATGTCGCTCATGGGATCGACGACCAACCTGCTGATGATCTTCATGATGGTGGAGCTTGCGTCGCTGCCGAGCTATGTGCTGGCGGGGTTTCGCAAGACGCGTCGGCTCGGGGCGGAAGCATCGCTGAAGTATGTGCTGTTCGGTGCGGCGACCAGCGCGGTGATGGTGTATGGGCTGTCGATGCTGTATGGGCTGTACGGCACGCTCCAGTTGGAAGGCCCCGACGGGCTGGCGGCGCGGATGACGGCGACGAGCGGCGGGTCGGCATTGCTGGCGGTGGCGATCTTCGGATTGATCGTCGGGATCGGATTCAAGATTTCGGCCACGCCGTTCCACTTCTGGTGCCCGGACGTGTTCGAGGGCGCGTCGATCGACGTGAGCGCGTTCCTGTCCGTCGCATCGAAAGGCGCGGCGCTGGTGCTGCTGATGCGGGCGCTCATGCTCATCGCGGATGCCGCCGGCTATCACAATTCGCCGGGGGTGAATCTCAACGCGCTGGCGGTGTTGATCGGCGTGCTCGGGGCGGTCACCGCGACAGTGGGGAACACCGGGGCGCTGGTTCAAACCAACATCAAGCGATTGCTCGCGTACAGCTCGATCGCCCATGCGGGCTACATGTTGTGCGCGTTGTCGCTGCTGGTGAAGAGCGGCTCGTCGCCCGAGGGGTTTGATCCGGCGGGCGCGGTGGCGCAGGCAATTTTACTGTACCTGGCGGTCTATGTGTTCATGAACCTGGGCGCGTTCACCGTCGCGGGGCTGGTTTACCGGCAGACCGGCGGGGAGACGCTCGATCATTTCAAGGGACTCGGCACGCGCGCGCCGGTGCTGGCGGCGTGCATGGCGGCGGCGATGGTCAGCCTGCTTGGGCTGCCCCCGCTGGGCGGATTCGCCGCCAAGGTGAATCTGCTCTGGGTGCTGTTCCAGAACGGAGAATGGTGGTGGACGCTGATCATCGTGATCGCGGTCAACACCATCATCAGCGCGTTCTATTACTTCCGCGTCCTCAAGGCGATGTACCTGGAAACCGGGGATACCGAGCCGCTCACGGCGCATCCGCTGGGATTGGCGACGAGCGTGGCGTGTGCGGTCATGCTGGTCGTGCTGTTCATCGGCTGGAACCCGCTGCATCGTCTGACGACGCATTACAGCGGGATGTATTTCGCCGCGCCGGCGGAAAGCGTGGCGGAGGCGCGGTAGATAGACGCATCGCCTGTTGGAATTGTCACCCATGCCATCCGTGCCCGTCGCCATTGTCGATCTCCTGGAAAGCCTGCTCGATGCGGAGCAGAACAGCCTCTTTCGATTCATGGAGGACGGCTCGCCATATTTGAATCGCGCCGCCGCGGAGGTGAAGCGTCCGCTGACGGAGATGGTGCGGTCGGGGGACCGGCGAAGCCAGTTGCTTGCGGGGTTGATCAACGCTCTCGGCGGCGTGCCGTCTCCGCCGCGCATGCGGTCGGGAGAGCAGTATCTGGCGTATCTGTCACTCCAGTTTCTTTTGCCGAAGCTGGTGGACGACAAGCGTCTGACGGTCCAGCGATATGAAAACGCGCTGCGCGCCCTGGGTGATGGGAAAGGGGCGATCGAGGCGCGGGATCTCGTCGCGAGGCTTCTCGCGGAGCATCGGGATGAACTGGCGATGCTGCTTGCGGCGATGAAGTGAAGCGGCATCCCCTGGGGGAAGGATCGGCCGCGAGTTTGCTCCGGGCTGGGACGGGACCGGATTAATTCGCGATCTTCATGGCGCCGCGTCGGGGCTGTTCCTGCACGACGCCCATTTCACGGAATTTTTCATAGCGGCGTTCGAGCAGGTTTTCGATCTTGCATCGCTTGAGGTCGCGCAGGGTTTTGGCGATGTATTGTTCGAGATAGTGCGCGGCGGTGTACGGATCGCGATGCGCCCCCCCGAGCGGTTCGTTGACGACCGCGTCGATGATGCCGAGTTGCTTGAGGTGTTTGCTGGTGAGCTTGAGGCTTTCGGCCAGGCGGGGCGCGGCTTCGTTGCCTTTGAAGAGGATGGCGCTGCATGCCTCGGGGCTGATGACCGAGTACCACGCGAATTCGAGCATGGCCACGCGATCCGCCACGCCGATGCCGAGCGCGCCGCCGGAGCCGCCTTCACCGGTGACAATGCTGAGGATGGGGGTTTTGAGTCGCGACATTTCGAGCATGTTTCGGGCGATCGATTCGGCCTGGCCGCGCTCTTCGGCGCCGATGCCCGGATAGGCGCCCGGGGTATCGATGAAGGTCACCACCGGGAGGTGGAATTTTTCGGCGAGCTTCATGCACCGCAAGGCCTTGCGATAGCCCTCGGGATGCGCGAGGCCGAAATAACACTTGACCTTTTCCCGGGTGTCGCGTCCCTTGTGATGCCCGATGAGCATGACCTTGTGCCCGGCGAGGCGCGCCAGCCCGCACATGATCGCGGGATCGTCACCGAAGTGGCGATCCCCGTGCAGCTCGCGAAACTCGCGGCAGATCATGTCGAGGTAATCCTTGAAGAGGGGGCGCTGGGGATGGCGCGCGACGAGGACGGTTTCCCAGGCGCTGAGCCCGTCGTAGGTTTTTCGGAGCAGGGAGGTATAGTTGGTGCGAAGCTGACGAAGCTCGCGGCTGTAGTCCACCTGCTTCTGGTTCTGGAGGGCTTCCAACTCGCTGATCTGTTGTTCGAGCTTGGCGAGGGGTTTTTCAAACTCGAGCACGTGCCGAAGGGGGGCCTTGCCGCTGGTGGCGGGGCCGCTGTCCGTACTCGGGGCTTCAGCGGACGACGCGGAGGTCATGAGTTCTGCCATGATGGTATGATTCGATCGATCCTGCCGGAGGACCGATCGCCTTTGGGTTTTGATCTCAATCCCGCCGGGCTGGACTTTATCGGAATCGAACGCACATGGAGCCTGAACGGGAAACGAATAGCGTAGTTGGTCAGGAATCGTCGATCAAGTACAATCAACCGTCCGATGGTAACCCCTGACACAATCCGGGGTAAAACAATCAACAGGTCTTTTTCCAGTTATCGGACCATGCGACCCGGACACTTAAGCATTCTCGGTGTTGGCTTGTTGGGCGGATCGCTTGGTCTGGCGGTTCGGTCGGCTTTATCCGATTGTAAAATAACGGGTTACGGTCATCGTCGCGAGACGATCGACCGCGCCGAGCGGATCGGGGCGATCGATCAGGGGTACGATGATCCCGTTTGGGCGGTTCGGGGGGCGGACCTGGTGGTGCTTTGCACGCCGGTGCGTTTGCTCGGGCCGCTGCTCGAGCGGATTCTGCCGGCATTGGCGGAAGAGGCCGTCGTCACCGATGTGGGATCGACCAAGCGGTCCCTCGTCGCGCACGCCGAACGCATCCTCTCGTCCACCGGTAAAGGTCCGCGATTCGTCGGAAGCCATCCGATGGCCGGCAGTGAGAAGCGGGGGGTGGAGTTTGCCCGATCCGACCTGTTCCGCGGCGCCACCTGCATCACCACACCTACGCCGCGCACGGATTCCGACGCCCTCGAACGGATCGAATCGTTCTGGAAGTTGATCGGGATGAAGATCATCCGGTTGTCCCCGGAGGATCACGATCGCCATGTCGCGGGGATCAGCCACCTGCCGCACGCGGTGGCGGCGGCGCTGGTGGCGATGCAGTCGGATGCGTCGCTCGATCTGGCGGGCAAGGGTTTTCTGGACGCGACCCGCATCGCCGGCGGGGACGGGGGACTGTGGCGCGATATTTTTCTCGATAACCAGGACAACCTTCGCGGTTCCCTGGCCATGCTGCGGTCCCAACTCGATGCGATGCTGGGGTGGATCGACGCGGGCGAGGGCGATGCCCTGCGCGACTGGCTGGACCAGGCCGCCCAGCGCCGGCAGCGGTTGCTTCAGGAGAAGCTGAAGGAACTGGATCGCTGAGCCGGCCGCCGGAGCCGATCCTCCGGCGGATCACCGGGAATGAAGGTCTGCCCGGATTCCGTCTTTTTTTACCGCAACTGCCGGCGCAGCATCATCAGCCCGCCGATTGCCAGCAGCCCCAACGCCGCCGGTTCGGGGACGACCGAGAGGGTGAAGTTGTCGACCGTTCCCGTACCACTGTTAAAGGCGCCGAAGCTCACATAATTGATTGTGGGGTTCGCGGTGAAGCTCGCCGTGCGGCGCAGGGTGTCATTGGTATGCCATTCGACCGACCAGAGGGGCGTGGTGGTGTCAAGGACGATTTTCAGGCTTACGACGCCGGCTGTCGCGGTAAAATTGCCATTGCCGTTGGTGCCGGCGCCGAGGTAGGATTCAAGGGCGTTACCGGGTTTTCGAAGCACCCAGGCATAGGCGGTGTTCGCAGTGCTATGAAATACCTGCGATGTATCGGCGTTCTGGGTAAACCCGACCGCAAGCCAGTCCCCACCTGTGTTGGTCGTGTTCACATCCACCGAAAGCGTATAGGTTTTTCCGGATTCGGGCGTGAAAGGCAGGTAGGCAGTGGCGTTGCCGCCACCGCTCTTGGACCCATCCGCTTTCCATGGGTCCGAGCTGGTCCAGGTTTCGGATCCCGGGCGGGTGTCCGGGGCGGTTCCGTTCAGGCCGGCATCGTTCGAGCCGCTGAAGTCGTCGAAGTAGATGATCGAGGCGTTGGCGTTGGCGGCGATCATCGCCCCCGCCAGGCAGAATGCGCCCGCAATCAGGTTCATCTTCCGGCGCATCCGCATCAGGGCGCTTCCGAATGATCGGTTAATGTCGCGGCTCACGATTTCCTCCTGGACATGTTTGCTCGCGGCATCGCAGGTCCGACCCATTTCGACCCTGGACCAATGCCGTGGATTACAATTAAACAATACTGCGTATTTGGCGATAATCCATGTATTCTTTTGAGCTTTTTGTTGTACGATATTGCGTATGGATACCAGCGCCGTCCTGGAGACACTGGGCTTTCATTTGTGGCAGACGCCGGCAGAGCGGTCTCCGGTGCTGGTCTTTCGCTATGTCGATCATCCCACCAAATCCCTGCACGATCATTTGTTTCACGAGGTCGTGCTGATTGAGAAGGGAACCGGCATCCACGTGACCGCCGCCGGTCGGCAGACCCTGCGGGCGGGGAATCTGTTCATCATCCATCCGCAGGTCTGGCATGCCATTGAACAAACCGATGGGCTGACGTTGACGAATCTGCTGATCGCGCCGGAATTGATGCGGCAGTTCAAGGACAATTTTGACTCGACGGATCAGGCGTTCGAGTTGTTTCACCGCCGCCGTCGCCAACCCCGGCTTCACCCGCCCATCGCCCTGCACGCGACACCGGCGCAGGCGCATTCGCTGCTCGAACTCATCGGCTTCATCGAGAAGGAACACAAATCCCGGACGTATGGGTGGCGGATTTCAACGGCGTTGATGACGATGCAGGTGCTGGTGCTGATCTCCCGCATCGCCCACGGCCTGCGGCAGGCCGAGCCAGCGGAGCCGCTGCTGCCCGCGGTGCGGGAAGCGGTCTCCTATCTCGAAGCCCATTTCGATCAGACGGTTACGTTGGACGAACTGGCCGACCATTGCGCCGCCGCCCCGTCCCACCTGTCCCGGCAGTTCAACCGGCAGATGGGCATGGGCATCAATGCCTTTATCCATCGCCTGCGCGCCGAGGAGGCGTGCCGGCTGCTGCGGACCACCCGCCGGCCCATCGCCGCGATCTCGCTGGAACTCGGCTACAAGGACGTGGCGTACTTTTCCCGTTGTTTTCACCAGCAAACCGGTTCGCCCCCGCGCGCCTACCGGGAGGGCCGCCAGGAGGGGAAGACAAGGCGAACCAGACACCACGGGAACGGGGCAGGCGGATAGATCCACCGATTCATGTGAGATGGTGTTGATGAAGTCGCCTGGGTATGCTTGTGCAAGTTGGCGCCAAGGTGGTATTGGCGGCGGCATATCTTTTCGGGAGGGCGCATGGTCAGTTGGGTTAAGCAGTTGGATCGCATTCTCAGAGGCGAGGCGACGAAGCTCTCCGAGCTTGAGAGCGGGCGCATCGAGATTCCGGCAGGCGGGTTGTCGGTAGTGGCAGTCGGCCTGGGGATGATCTATGGATTGTGCATGGCCGTGTTCGCGCTGACCGGATCGGGCAATGATGCGCCGATGCAGCTTGTGGCGTCGATGGTGAAGGTGCCGCTGCTGTTCTTTCTCACGCTGCTGGTGACGTTGCCTTCGTTGTATGTCTTCAACGCGTTGGTGGGATCGCGATTGTCACTGCTGTCGGTGCTGCGTCTTCTGGTGGCGGCGCTGGCGGTGATGCTGGCTGTGCTGGCGTCGATGGGAACGATCGTGGCGTTTTTCTCGTTCAGCACGACGAGCTACAACTTCATGCTGCTGTTGAACGTCGCGATCTTCGCGGTGGCGGGGATTCTGGGATTGATTTTCCTGCTGCAGACGCTTCATCGACTGGCGGTGGCGGCGAACAAGGCGACTCCCCTCGAACCAGCCACGTCGGCGCGGTCCTTGCCGGAAGCCGTAGAAGAAGTTGAACAGGAAATCGAAGCCCGATCCGCCGGGGAGATTCCGCCGCTGCCCCCGTATCAGCCGTCTATCCACAAGGAGTTGGCGGCACTGGATCGGATCGGCGCGCATGTGCTGGGGAAGCATGTGACGACGGTGTTTCGGATATGGATCATCGTGTTTGCGCTGGTGGGGGCGCAGATGGCGTGGGTGCTTCGGCCTTTTCTGGGGCATCCGGATTTGCCCTTCACGTGGTTTCGTAGCCGCGAATCGAATTTTTTTGAAGCGGTGTGGACGGCGTTTCAGAACCTGATGGGCAACTGGACATGACCCGCCTGCTGCTGAACGCGGATGATCTGTTACGCGAAGGCGCGCCTGGGGGGCCTCCTCGTGATCGAGCGACCCCGGGGACGCGGCGGCTGCTCGAACTGCTGGCGATGATCGTCGTGTTCGGACTGGTCTATGGCGCGGTGATGGGATCATTCGGCGGGGTGTTTGGCCAGCGGTTTTTGCAGGTGGCATATTCGGCGGTGAAGGTGCCGATCCTGTTGATGGCAACCTTTCTCCTGAGCCTGCCAAGCTTTTTTGTCTTCAATACACTGCTGGGAATGCGCGCGGACTTCGGCCAGGCGATTCGAGCACTGCTGGCGGCGCAGGCTGGGTTGACGATCGTGCTGGCGTCATTGGCGCCGTTCACGGCGTTGTGGTACGCGTCGTCGGATCACTATCGCCGGGCGATCCTGTTCAATGCGCTGATGTTCGCCATCGCGAGCCTGGTGGCCCAGGTGTTGCTGAGGCGGGCGTATCGACCGTTGATCGCGAAGGATCGGAAGCATCGGATCCTGCTGCGTTTGTGGCTGGTGATCTATGCGTTTGTGGGGATCCAGATGGGATGGTTGCTGCGGCCGTTCATCGGCAACCCAAGTGGGAAGACGCAGTTTTTTCGGGAGGATACATGGGGGAACGCGTATCTCCTTGTGTTTGAGATGATAAGGGAAGCAATGCGGTGAGAATTGCGATTTTGGGCACGGCGGTCCGCGTCTTGCCTTCGACTTCTGGTTCGACTATTCTTCCCCATCTTCCGATTGCCGGGCGAGCGTCCGGCCGGAACCTAATTAATGACCGGTTGGCCGGCGGTTGCTGGCAGCCAGGTGTCTTAGGAGTTTGAGATGTCGATGTCCGTGGAAGCCAAGTCGCAGATCGTCACCGATTACAAGACCCATGAGAAAGACACCGGTTCGCCGGAGGTTCAGATCGCGATTCTGACCAAGCGGATCACCGAGTTGACCGAGCATCTCAAGACGCACAAGAAGGATCATTCCTCGCGTCGCGGGCTGCTCAAGATGGTCGGGCGTCGCAACAGTCTGTTGAAGTATCTGACACGGCAGGATCGCACGCGATACCAGCAGATCATCGCGCGACTCGGTCTGCGTAAATAAATTCATGTAGAGAGCAGGGCACGGCGATCCGTGTCCTGCCGCGTTTTCGGGCATTGACGGATCGGCCAATGGTCTCCGGTTGAATTCGTCAGTCCGTCGGTCACAGAAGCGAGGCGATGGACTCGATGAAGAATGTGAAATGGAAAATGGGCGATGTGAGAAGCGGCCGCTGAGCGGGCCGGGTTCACATTTCCCATTTCCCATTTTCCATTTTTCATGGCAGTGTCATCCAGCGATCTTCGTTTCTGTGGCGTTCGACGCATCCAGTTCTGGAGACCACAGAAGGATATTCCCTGATGCAATCCATTCGAGTTGAGCGCCAGATCGGCGGACGCACGTTGTCCATCGAAACCGGCACGTATGCCAAGCTGGCCGGTGGGGCGGTCACCGTTCAGTACGGCGACACCGTCGTCTTCGCCGCGGTCGTTCGCGCCAATCCGCGCGAAGGGATCGATTTCTTCCCGCTCCAGGTGGACTACCGCGAGCGCCGCGCCGCGGCGGGCAAGTTCCCCGGCGGGTTCATGAAGCGCGAAGGTCGACCGACGAACAAGGAGATTCTCACCGCCCGGCTGATCGACCGCCCGTTGCGCCCGCTGTTTCCAAAGGGGTTCATGGATGAGGTGCA
Source organism: uncultured Tepidisphaeraceae bacterium (assembly GCA_964446155.1). Classification (GTDB taxonomy): domain Bacteria; phylum Planctomycetota; class Phycisphaerae; order Tepidisphaerales; family Tepidisphaeraceae; genus CAYUNS01. The sequence goes on from CAYUNS010000044.1 coordinate 13,511, forward strand.
GGTTCACCTCAACGTGCTTTCCTTCGACAACGAGAACGATCCCGACATTTTTGCCGGCGTTGCCGCCAGCGCCGCGGTCGGGATCAGCGACATTCCGTTCCTTACGCCGATCGCCCATGTGCGCGTCGGGCGCATCGAGGGCCAGTTCGTGCTCAATCCGACGGTCGAGCAGGTCGAGTACAGCGATTTCGATCTCGTCGTCGCGGGGACCAAGCATTTCGTCAACATGATCGAGCTTGGCGGGCGTGAGGTGAATGAAGACGAGGTCGCCGACGCGGTGGAGTTCGGTCACAAGGCGATCGTCGAGATCGTCGCGATGATCGAGGAGCTTCAACAGAAGGCCGGTCGGGAAAAAGTCGGCGACGTCAAGCTGCCCGAGCCGGGATTCGTCGATTCGATCCGCGCCCGCGTGACGGACAAGATTCGCGAGGTCAAAGGCCAGCCCGGCAAGCATGATCGCTCCGAGGCGGTGAAGAAGATCCAGGACGAGCTTATCGAGGAGCTTGCGCCGGCGGTCACGGACCCGAATGCGAGCTATGCGAGCATCATCGCGCAGAAGAATCTCGCGAAGCAGATTCGCAACGTCTTCGGACAGGTGGAGGAGGAAGTGACCCGCGAGGCGATTCTCGCCGGCACGCGCCCCGACGGCCGCGACTTCACCTCGATCCGTCCCATCTCGTGCGAAGTGGGCGTGCTGCCCCGCGTTCACGGCTCGGCCGTCTTCACGCGAGGGGAGACGCAGGCGATGTGTACGGTGACGCTGGGGACCAGCTCGGACGAGCAGATGGTGGACGGGCTGATCCCCGAGTACAGCCAGAAATTCATGCTGCATTACAACTTCCCGAGCTACAGCGTCGGGGAGGTGCGTCCGATTCGCGGTCCCGGCCGACGGGAAATCGGTCACGGCGCCCTCGCCGAACGCAGCCTCGTCGCGGTGCTGCCGGGTGTCGCGGAGTTTCCTTATACCGTCCGCATCATCAGCGACATTCTCGAATCGAACGGTTCGTCGTCGATGGCGTCGAGCTGCGGCGGGACACTGGCGCTCATGGACGCGGGCGTGCCGATCACCAAGCCGGTGGCGGGCATTTCCGTCGGACTGGTGCAGGAAGGCGATCGCTACGAGTTGCTGACCGACATCATCGGCGAGGAGGATCACTTCGGCGACATGGATTTCAAGGTCTGCGGCACGCGCGACGGCATCACCGCCATCCAGCTTGACATCAAGACCGAGGGGATCACGCACAAGATCATTCGCGACACGCTCCATCGCGCCAAGGACGCCCGACTGGTCATTCTCGAGAAGATGCAGGCGGTTCTGCCCGAGCCGCGCAAGGAGATCAGCCCGTGGGCGCCTCGTCTGCTGACGATCATGATCGATCCGGAAAAGATCGGGAAGATCATCGGCCCGGGCGGCAAGAACATCAAGGCGCTTCAGGCCGACACCGGTGCGAACATCGACATCGAGGACGACGGCACGGTTTACATCAGCGCCGTGGACGGGGCGGCGGCGGAGAAGTGCCGCGACATCATCGAGGCGATGACCGCCGAGGTGAAGGTCGGCAAGATTTACACCGGCCGGGTGGTGAGCATCAAGGAATTCGGCGCGTTCGTCGAGATCGCCCCGGAGACCGATGGGCTTTGCCATGTGAGCGAACTGTCGGATCGCTATGTCGAGCAGGTCACCGATTTCGTCAACATGGGCGACGAGGTGAAGGTGAAGGTGATCCTCATCGACGACCAGGGCCGCATCAAGCTGTCCCGCAAGGCGGCGATGAAGGAACTTGGTGAAGTGGACCCGGAGCCGGTGGGCGCGCCCGCCGGTGAGCGCGGCGGCGATGAGGATCGCCGCGACGATCGGGGCGGGCGCCGTGACGGAGGCGGGCGCGGTGGTGATCGCGGAGGTCGGGGCGGCGGCCGCGGTGGACGCCGCGACTGATCGACACGCCTGTCGCGATGTCATCTGAATGCAGCCATCAACGGAGGACGGAAAGCCGAAACGCTTTCCGTCCTCCTGCTTTTGCGCTGCCATCGGCGTTTTCGTCCGATAAACAGCTTGTTTCACCCCACGATGCGCGGCGGTGAATGCGAAAGGGGAGGCCGGCACAATCGGATCGGCTTAACTTTCATGCCCGGGTTGCCGAAACTTCCTGTAGTGCCTGTTGGATTGCGACAGGGGGTTCAGGAACCACGGTTTGCCGATGGCGAAGACTGAAACCAATCGCACGATGCCCGTCAGCGCCGATGCGGCGGGGAGCGCCTGTTCATCCGAGGAGCGGGCGGCGTTTTTCCGGCAGTTGTTCACGCGGCTCGGTCCGGCGGCATTGCAGGGCAACGTGCTTCAGCGGTTGCTCGAGGTCAATCCGCGGGAATCGGAAATCATCATCGCCATTCTCAAGGAAAGCCCGTCGCTTGCGGCGCGGGTGCTGGGGGTCGCGAACTCGGTGGCGACGGGGATGGCGCATTCGGTGCATTCGATCGATCGCGCGGTGGTTCTGCTCGGTGGGAGACGCGCCCGCAGCGTGGCGATCGCGCATGGGCTGAGATTGTTCGCCGAGAAGCTCGATCTGCCGCCTCATCTGGTCCGAACGCTCTGGAGCAACGCCTTCCGCAAGGCCGTCGCCGCGCGGCGATTCTGCGAAATGTTCGATTCCGAGCAGGCGGACACCGCATACACGATCGCGCTGATCTCCGACATCGGCCTGCCGCTGCTGATCGATCACGATCCTGATTTCTATGCGCAGGCCGACCTCGGCGGAGAGAGTGTGTCGCTGTCGGAGCGCGAGTGCGCCCATTTCGGTTTTGACCATGCGGCGGTCGGCGATGCATTGCTCACGAACTGGGGAGTCGCCCAGCGGCTGCGGAGCGAAATGCTCCAGCATCATCTGCCGCCCCGCGATGAGGAGATCGACGGCCCGGAGCAGTGGTCGATTCTTCGCCTGTCGGTGTTCTTTTCGGGACTGTTGCCGCATCTGCATGAGTCGCCCGGCTTGCGGGAGGAGGAATGGATTCGCGCGATCCACGCGCGCTTCCTGTATCCGCGGTATGCTTCGCCGGATGCGTTCCTGTCGGTCGTCGCCACCGAGGTGACGGGCGCGGGCGAAGCCGAGGGCGCGAACGAAGAGACGGGTCGGGAAGACCTGACGCGAAACCTGATTCACGAGGTCTCGGGAGACAATCTCGAACTGGTCGCGAATCTGTGCAGGCTTGAAAATCTGGTGGCCGCCGGGCAGCAGGATGTGGAGGACCTTCGATCGAAGGCGTTCACGGACGGGCTGACAAAGCTGCTGAACCGTCGGGGTTTGCTTACGCTGCTGGAACGCCGGCTACTCACGGCGGCGGAGGCGAGGCTGGGCGTCTTCTGCGCGCTGTGCGACATCGATGATTTCAAGGTCGTCAACGACACGCATGGGCATGCCGCGGGAGATCAGGTGTTGCGCGGGTTGGCGAAGCTGCTGCGGGCGGCGGCGCCCCGCACGTCGCTGATCGCGCGGCTGGGCGGGGATGAGTTCGCGATTTTCTCGCTCGGTCTGAGCGAAAACGAAGCCGGGCAGGCGGCGGAGAGGTTGTCGGAACGATTGCGGAATCAGAAACTCCGCCTCACACCGACGGTCGAGGTGACGTTGAAAGCGAGCATCGGCGCGGTCTTTTATCCGGCCGTTTCGTCCGCATTCACATCGAACGACCTCCTTGCCGGCGCGGACCAGGCGATGTATCAGCGCAAGCATAACGGCAAGGGAGGGCTTGTTTTCATCAGCAGTGAGGGTGTCGAAGATCATCCGCGTCATTGATGGACAGCGGACATCGAAACATTCAACCCGGATATTTCATTGGCTTTCGGGTCATCCCTGTAGCGCGACGGCCGTGCGATTCCGTGCGAATCGCCACCTTTGCGCCTGATTTTCCCCACTTGCAAAATCCTCCGTCCGACCGAGAATCAACCGTTCATACAATCATTCTGAATGGAGCAGTACCCATGGCCGACGAACAATCTTCCCTTCACATCGATTCCGACTGGAAACGGCAGGCCCAGGAGGAAAAACGCCGTCTTGCCGAGGAGGAAGCCAAGCGCGCCCAGCCGGCGCCCGCTTCCCCCTCCGCCGCCGGTCCATCGGCCGCAGGAGCGCCTTCCGCCGCCGCCCGGCAGCGGGAGCTGCCTCCGGCCAGCTTCGGCACACTGGTTCAATCCATCATGACCCAGGTGCTGTTCTATCTCGGCGATCTCACCCCGCGCGGCGCCGAGCCGCAGCTCAACCTCGATCTGGCCAAGCACAACATCGACACACTGACGCTGCTCGAGGAAAAAACCAGGGGCAACCTCACCGAGGAAGAGCAACGCCTCCTCGATTCGGCGCTGTATGAAACGCGAATGCGATACGTCAACATCGCCTCCCAGTTCACAAGCTGAACTGCCCGGCGGTGCTGGAATCCCCCCGGCGTCCATGGCCCGTCCGATCCAGCGGCAAGCCGTCGCCGGGCGCAACGCCCGATAAAATCGCTTGCGGTTTGCCCGCATTGAAATTAACATGCTCGCGCCTGGGCCGATGGGTTGTCGGCCGGAAGGCTTTGATCTGGTTGACGCCGCGACAATGGATTGTTCGGCGGGCGTCGCTTCCGGGATGGGGGCGGCGCGAGGCAGACCTTTACAAGTCTGCGCAATGGGGAAGGCATGGATGCCATGACCGCAGGGCGCTCCAACCCTCGTTTAGCGCAACTCTGGCAGTTGCCGCTTCTGCTGCTTTCGCTGGGCCTCTTCGCCTACGCGGCGTATCTCTTCATCGATCCCAGGCCGGGGCTGACCATCGATCAGAAGATCGAGCACGCGCGCCTTTATCTCAAGCACGACCGCCCCGAGGCCGCCATCGCCCATCTCAACGGGCTGCTCAAGACCGAGGAGATGGAGCGCTCCACCGAGGCCGGCATTCACCTGCTGCTCGCCGAAGGGCTGGAGAAGCTCCAGAAGCAGAAACGCCAGAGCATTCCCATCTACCACCAACGCATCATCGAGCAAACCCAGGTGGCGCTGATTCAGGGCGTGAAGCCCGATGCGCCGCTCTACAAGCGCGTCGCCGAGAGCTACGAGGCGCTCGATCGTCCCGCCGAGGCGCTCGAGAACTATCGCCGCGCCATGCTCCTCGATCCCGACAAATCCCTGCCCCTTCAGAAAAAGGTGATCGAGCTTCAGATCGATCGCGAGGAACACGCCGCCGCCGATCAGTCGCTGGGCGCTTACCTCGAATCCGAGGGCCTCACCGACGCCGAACGCGGCTGGGCCTTGGGCGAGCGGGCGCAGATCCTGATCGATCGCGGCGCCTTCGTCGAAGCCCGCGCCCTTCTCGCCGAGGCCCTTCGACTGAACGATGATCCCGTCGCGCATGGGCAGGTCAGCTATCGCCTGGGCTATGCGGCGTGGAAGCTGGGCGACAACGAGGAGTCCGAGCGATATCTCCGCGCCGCGCGCGATCAGCTCAGGGTGCGCCATCCGCTCGATGCGGACGCGGCCTACCTCCTCGGCAGAATCCACCAGGATCGCAACGATCCCGCGCAAGCCAATTCGTTCTACCAGTCCGTCATCGTCAGCCATCCCGATTCCCGCGTCGCGCTTCCCTCCCTGCTGAATCGGGGCGTGTGCCGCATCATGCTCGATGACGACGACGCCGGACTCACCGATCTGCACGATCTGGTCAACGCCATCTCGCAGCAGGCGTCCCGCGCGCGATACAAGCCTGAGGCGCTCGAGAGCCTTCGTCTCGCCGCGGCCTTGCTCACGTCCAAGGGCAACTATTCCGGCGCGCTCGAGGTTCTCGCCTATGAGCAATCGCTTCAGCCCGAGCCGGACGCGGGTTTTTACGCGCGTCTCGCGGCCGTCTATGAAAAGCGGGCCGAACAGATCGAGGAATCGATCGCCGATCTCAGCTCCGCTGAACGTATTCGGCGAGGCCAGCAGGTGCGCGATCTCCGCTCCAAGGCCGGAGACGCCTACATCGCCCACTCGCGCGCCCTCACCCTCTCCGACGACAAGGGATACGGCGATTCCCTCTGGAGAGGCATCGATCTCTACGATCGATCCGCCAACATCCAGCGGGTCATCAGCGCCCTCGAGCTTTTCGTCGCCGAGCGCCCCGATGACGATCTCGCGCCCGAAGCCCTGTTCCGGCTCGGACGCGCCTACCAGGCCGCCGGCATGTTCGACAAGGCCATCGCCGCCTATCAACGCAACCAGTTCCGTTATCCCCAGACCCTCTTCGCCTCGAAGAGCGCCGTGCCGCTGGCCCAGGCTTACATGGCCAAAGGCCCCGAGGGTTACGGCAAGGCTGAAACCGTGCTCCTCGGCGTCGTCGAGAACAACCCCCTCATCACGCCCGACGCGGAGGAGTTCAAGCAGGCGCTGTTCGAGATCGCGCAGCTCTATTACCGCACCTCGCGGTTCGAGGAGGCCGTCAACCGGCTCGAGGAACTGACCGAGCGCTATCCCCGCGAGGAGCGTTTCGGGCAGCTTCTGTTCCTGATGGGGGACAGCTATCGCAAGAGCGCGTTGCTGCTCGACGCGAATGCGTCGCTCGCCTCGGCGGCCGATCCGCTCGCCGGGGGCGATCTCGCCGAAGCGCTCGTTGCCAGGCGCGACCGTCTCGCCAAGGCGCGCGGGCTGTACGATCGCGTCATCGAGCTTTATCGCGTCGCGCCCCCGACTCGCGAAATCGACAAGCTGTACCAGCGCCTCAGCCACTTCTACCGCGCCGATTGCGTCTACGACCTCGGTGAATACGAAGCGGCCATCCGTCTCTACGACGCCGCCGCCTTCCGCTACCAGGACGACCCCTCGGCCCTGGCGGCTTACGTGCAGATCGTCAACGCCTATTGTGCCCTCGGCAAGCTCGAGGAAGCCCGCACCGCCAACGAACGCGCCAAGTGGCTGCTCCGGCGAATGCCCCAGGAAAGCTTCGCCGACGGCAGCTTTTCAATGCCCAAGGCTTATTGGGAGCAATGGCTGAAATGGACCGCCGACGCGGGAATGTGGTGAACGCCCGACGAAAGGATCGACATGACCTCCAACGCCGTCCTGGTCGCCCTTGAAGAGCAGCTTGTCTGCTATCAGCGGCTCGCCCGGCTCGCCGAGTTGCAGCACGAGCATGTGCAGCGGAGCGACACCGATGCGCTGCTCGAAGTCCTCGCGATGCGCCAGGAAGTGCTCAACCAGGTCGCGGCGCTGGAGAACGCGATGGCGCCCACCAAGCGCCGCTGGAGCGAATATCTCGACGAGCTTGAGCCTGACGCCCGCGCCGGCGCCGAATCGCTGCTCGCGAAGACGCGCGAGCTGCTCGAACGGATCACGACGTCGGATCGCAACGATGCGCTGGTTCTTCAGCAGAGGAAGCTGAACCTCGGCAAGCAGATCAATCAGGCCGCCGCTGCCCGGCAGGTCAACCGCACCTACGCCGCCGCCGCTTATGGAACGAAGGAATCGACGCTCGATCTGAAAGGAATGTAAGTCGTCACCATGTCCACCCTCGCCTCCCATTCTCCGCCCGCCGCCCGCATCGAAGAGCTGGGGCGCATCATCATGGCCTACAGCGAGGTCACGGAGAAGCTGCAGGCGTCGCACGACCAGTTGCAGCAGACCGTTCAGGCCCTCAGCAATGAATTGAGCGACAAGAATCGCGAGCTGGAACGCCGCAACCGCCTCGCGGCGCTGGGCGAGATGGCGGCGGGCATGGCCCACGAAATCCGCAATCCGCTCGGCGGCATCCAACTCTATGCCTCGATGCTCGCCGGCGATGTGGCCGACCGACCCGACTCCCTGCAGCTCGTGGCGAAAATCTCCGCCGGCGTCAAACGCCTCGAAGCGCTGGTCAGCCAGGTCCTGAATTTCTCCCGCGATCTGCGCGTCTCCATCACCGAAACCGATCTGTCCGAGATCGTCGTCAACGCCGTCGAACTCGCGCAGCAGCAGCTTCGCGCCCGCGATATCCGCTGCGATCTGCACGGTCCATCGCCGATGCCCGCGCGCGTCGACGCCGATCTCATCGGGCAGGTGACGCTGAATCTGATCCTCAACGCCGTCGAGGCGATGGATTCCCCCGGCGGGACGATTTCCATTCGCTGGCGGGCGTGTGAAAAAGATCCTTCGCGGCAGTTTCACCTGTCGATCCACGACGGCGGACCGGGTGTGCCGGCGAACATTCTCGACCGGATTTTCAATCCCTTTTTCACCACCAGGGACACGGGGACCGGCCTGGGGCTGGCCATCGTGCATCGCGTGGTCGAGGCCCACGACGGCACGATCGTCGTAACCAATCCGCCCGAAGGCGGCGCGAAGTTCGAGATCAGGATTTGAGGACGTGAAGACGTGAGAGGATGGCAACGGTGAAGCGATGACGATCGGTGAAGAACTTTCTTCTCCTGTTTTCACGTCTTCACGGTTCAGAACGGAGCAACCATGGCGAAGATTCTCGTCGTTGACGATCAGGAAATGATGCGGGACTCCCTTGCCGCGACGCTCGCGCGCGAAGGGCACGAGGTCGTTGCGGCCGGCGATGGACCTGCGGCGGTGCAGCGGCTCACTTCGGGCGCGCGCTTCGACCTGCTCATCACCGATCTCAAGATGCCGCGCATGACCGGCATCGAGCTGCTCGCGGAGGCGAAAAAGCTCCGGCCGGATCTGCCCGTCGTCCTGATGACCGCGTTCGCCACCGTCACCACGGCCGTCGAGGCGATGAAGCTCGGCGCCTACGACTACATCCAGAAGCCCTTCGACGGTGATGAGATCAGGCTCCTCGTCGATCGCACCCTCGAACACAGTCGTCTCATCAAGGAAAACGCCGCGCTCCGCAGCATCACCGAAACCATCGCGCCGCGCCCCCTCATCGGCGGTGGAACCCTGATGGCGGAAGTGAAGCGGAAAATCGAGCTGGTCGGGCGCAGCAACGCCACGGTTCTCATCCGCGGCGAAAGCGGCACGGGCAAGGAAGTCGTCACCCGCGCCATCCACCAGGCCTCCGAGCGCCGCGAGCGCCCCATGCTCGCCGTCAACTGCGCCGCATTGTCCGAAAACCTGCTCGAATCCGAGCTTTTCGGACATGAGAAGGGGGCCTTCACCGGCGCCGATCGCATGAGGCGCGGTCGATTCGAGCTTGCCGACGGCGGCACGCTCCTCCTCGATGAAATCAGCGAAATCGCCCCCTCCCTGCAAGCCAAGCTCCTTCGCGTGCTTCAGGAAAGCGTCTTCGAGCGCGTCGGCAGCAGCGTGTCGCAGCAGGTCGATGTGCGCGTCATCGCGACCACCAACCGCGACCTCGAGGCCGCCGTCGATGAGGGAAAATTCCGCCAGGACCTGTTCTATCGCCTCAACGTCGTTCCGATCGAACTGCCCGCCCTGCGGCAGCGCTCGGAGGATATCCCCGAACTGTGCCGGCACTTCCTGCATGTGCTCGCCAAGCGGGAAAACTCCGTCTTCCGCCACATCGAGCCGGAAGCCGTTCGTCTTCTTCAGCGATATCCCTGGCCGGGCAATGTGCGCGAGCTTCAGAACATCATCGAGCGCGCCGGCGTCCTGGAAGCCGAGCCGGGCGTCATCCGCGCCGCGACCATCGAGCCATGGCTCAGGACGCGCGACAACTCCGGTATCGACACCGACGCCCTCGCGGGCAAGCCGCTGGCCGACATCGAGAAACAGGTGATTCTCAGCACGCTTCAGCAGTTCCGCGGGCATCGCATCAAGACCGCCAGTGCCCTGGGCATTGGCGTGAGAACCCTCGGGATGAAGCTGAAGCGGTGGCGGGAGGAGGGCGAACTGGTCGAGGTCGGCGCATGAATTGCGCGGACCGCGCGAAAACCGCGCGGCGAGATGAGGCGTCAGGCCGCATTTTCAGGAGATTCCGGCTTGGCACGATGTTTGACTATGGAACAGGTTGATTCAACGCGGAGATGTGGAGACATCACCGGAAGCCGATGCTTCTCCCCGCGCCTTCGCGATGAAAACAGTGTCCGTTTGCGTGAAGCATGAGCGATGTTCATCAATAACCTGCTCAACCAGGGAAACGCGCCGCTGCTCGAGAGTTTGCTCGAGTTCACGGCCGCGCGCCACAAGCTGATCGCGGAAAATGTCGTCAACGTCGATACCCCCGGCTATCGCCAGAAGGATCTGTCGCTCGACAAGTTCCGCGGCTTGTTGAAGGATCGCGTCGATCGCCGTCGCGCCCACGGGCCGCACGCCGCCCGGTTCGACGGCCTCCGCCACGAAATCGAAAACCCCCGCCGGGGCATTCTGTTTCATGACGGCAACAACCGATCGATGGAACACCTGATGAGCGAGCAGGCCAAGAACGCGCTCATGCACAACATGGTCGTGGAACTGCTGAAAAAACAATATTCAGCGCTCGAATCGGCGCTGCGGGAACGAATCATGTAGATGGGAAAGCGGTTGCGGGTCGGTGGTTGCTGGTGTCGGGCGCCCATCAGCGACTGACAACCGGCAATCGCTTCACACGGAGAATAAAATGTTTGATGTATTGGACATGGGAGCGAGTGGCTTGCAGGCCCAGCGCACGCGGCTGGACACCATCGCGGGCAACATCCTCAACATCAACACCACGCGCAATGCCGCCGGCCGGCCCGAGCCGTACCGTCGGCGGTTCGCCGTCTTCGCCCCCGGGCAGGCCGGCGCGGTCCATAAGCCCGGTGTGCATGTCCAGGACATCAAGATGGACCAGTCCGCCTTTCAAAAGAAATACGACCCCGGACACCCCGACGCCAACGCCGACGGCTATGTCCTTTACCCCAACATCGATCTCTCCGTCGAATACGTCAACGCGCTGGAGGCTTCCCGCGCCTATGAAGCCAACGTCACCATGATGGAAGTCACCAAGCAAATGCTCAACGCCAGCCTGCGTTTGATCGCCTGATGAGAAGGAGCGACAGAATTTCCGATTGCCGTTTTGATTTCAGCGGTTAAAACAGGAGCCACTGAACCGGGAATTGAACCGCGTCACTTGAAAGTCGGACACGCGACACAATCATGCTCAACGGAGTCAACAACAACTTGAGTCTCGGCAATGTCACGGGCGGCGGAGCATCGCCCGTTCAATCGGCCGGCGCCGGAGGCGCGGGTGCATCGAGTTTTGCCGACGCACTGAAAAACAGCATCAACGAGGTCACCCGTCTGCAGCAGGATGCGTCGCAGGCCGTCCAGGACCTCGCCACCGGAAACACCGAAAGCGTCACCGGCGTCATGACGGCCATGGAAAAAGCCGACATCGCCTTCAAAACGCTCCTGGCCATCCGGGGAAAGCTCATGGACGCCTATGAGGAGATCAAGAACATTCAGGTTTGATTGAAGCGTTGCTGATCGCCGCGCGCCGGAGGCTTGTCGGAGACAAGCCCCGGGTTTTTCGGCGGCGATCCACCCGAAGGCAACCATCACTGTGTCGCGTCAGCCAAGGAGGGCTGGGCCATGGATTTCGTCAAAAACCAGATCGCGCAGATCCAGCAGCAACTGAACGGCCTCACCGCCAGTCAGAAGATGCTTACGGGAACCCTTGTCGCCATCATGGTGATGACCCTCCTGTGGTGGGGGCGTTACGCCGGGCAGGCCGAAATGGTCCCCCTGCTCAACCAGTCCCTCTCCGCCGACGACATCATCAACATCAAGTCCCATCTCTCCACCAGCGGCATCACCCACAAGGTCGTCGGCGATCGCATCATGCTCCCCGCCGATCGGCGCATGGAAGCCCTGGCCGACCTGGGTTACGGAGTCGACTTCTCCCCCAGGACACCCGCAGCGGCCTGGAACTCATCGAAGGCAAGATGAGCCCCTGGGACGACAGCAAAAAGCAGGATGCGCTCTGGAACCAGGCCAAGCAGACCACCCTCGCGAACATCATTCGGCGCTTCCCCGGCGTCGCCAGCGCCAGCGTCATCATCGACGCCACCCAGCGGCGCGTCATGGGCGGCAACATCGATCCCACCGCCTCGATAAAAATATAAATGCGCACCGGGCAGAAG
>CAYUNS010000045.1:0-2078 GCA_964446155.1 uncultured Tepidisphaeraceae bacterium
AGAGCGATCCGACGATCTTCGTCGTCGGCACCTCCGCAGGACCGTTCGAGGATTTGTTCAAGGCCGGTTTTGGGCAATGGTGCGATGCGTATGACTTTCATGTCTACGAGGATGCGCTGGGCGTCCGCAGGATACTCGAGCGGAGTTACCCGGCGATGTTCGAGAAGTATGGGAACGACAAACCCGTCTGGTCCACCGAACTGGGACTGAACAGCCAGGGGCTGGCGAGGCAGACGGTGGCGGCGGAACTGTATAAGAAGTTCGCGAACTTTTTCGCCGCCGGCGGCGCGAACGTGTCCTGGTTCGGGCTGCTCTATCCCGACACGAACGGAACCGCGCATGACTCGTTCGGCTCCGCGCACAACGTCTTCGATTGCCGCTACAACAAATACGCGCCCAAGCTCGACGCCGTCGCGTACTACAACGCGGTCAATGCCATTCTGAACAAGAAATTCGTGCAGGACACCGTCTACGGCGACAACCTCCGCGCGTTCCTGTTCCGGGATGACGCCGGCAACGCGCTTCAGATTCTCTACAAGGACAAGGGGCGCGAGGATGTCTTCATCCCGTTGACCGGGGTGGGCGAAGTGCGGCTGATCCGCATCGACGGATCGCGCAGCGTGCTTCACGCGGCGGATGAAGGCATCACGCTCACCATTGGCGAGGATCCCATCCTGCTTCTGTATGCGGGGGGAGAGGCGACGCTGCCGGAGCGGCTCGGCGAGCCGATGATCCGCCTGGGCGGCGCGCCCGATGCGATTGTGCGCACGGAATCACCGGTGGTGAACGTGGTCGTGAACGGCGGGGCGCCCGAGCGGGTGACGCTGGACGCCCAGCCGTTCTGGGAGGTGTCGCGATCGGTTGCGGAGGTCGAAGGAGAAAAGGTCGCGAGCTTCGCGCTGGGCGTGCCCGCGGAAACCACGGTTCGCCAGGCCGACATGGTCATCACCGTCACCGACGAATCGGGCAGGGCACGCGGGGCCATTCACTATCGCCCCGCGGTGATGGGCACGATGTCGGTGCGGATTCTTCCCGTTCCCGTCGCGGAAGGGAAGACGCCCGCCGTAAAGCTCGTCGTTCGCAACAACAGCCCCCAGGCGCAGGAAGTCGTCTGGGACATGGCGCTGGCCGGCGAGCAGGTGTTGAAGAACGGGAACTTCGTCGTCAATGATTCGACGGACGCTTATTTTTCCGATACGCCGTCGGGCATGATGGTTGTTGAAGGCAGAACAGCCTCCGAAGTGGTTGTTCCGCTGGCGAATGTCGATCTGCATACGGTGTATCGCGTGCGGGGCACGGCCAGGGATTCGTCCGGGCGCGTGATCGCGGACGAGCGGTTGGTCGCGGGCTTCGTCGGGGTGCGCAAGGTGTCCGAGGCGCCCGCGCTCGACGGTGTTCTCGACGAGGCGGCATGGAAGGGCGCGGCGGTTCAGCGGCTCGACAAGGCGGACCAGTTTTTCGCGTTTGGAAAACAGGAGAACCAGGCGACATGGCAAGGCGAGCAGGATTTGTCGGCCGATATTCGATTCCTGTGGGATGATGAGCATCTCTATCTCGGCGTGAGCGTCGTCGATGACATCGCGGGAGAAGTGAAGCCCGAGATGGACCTGTGGCAGCAGGATGGATTGCAGCTCCTGATCGATCCGATGCGCACGAGCGACCAGAAGGTCGGCAAGTATGACTATGCCATCGGCGATCGCCCGGAAGGCCCTCGCGTGAAGTGTTATCTCTCGGCCGACGGGAACGTGCAGCTTGGCGACATTTCCGCGTTCAAGGTGGCCGTCCGGCGCGAGACGGATCGGCCGGGCAATGTCACCTACGAAATCGCCATTCCCTGGGCCAATCTTGCCCCGTTCACACCGGGCCTTGGGGCGAACCTCGGGTTGACGATCATCCTCAATGAGGACGACGGCTTCGGTCGGGATTCGTTCATGACGTGGTTCGGCAACGCCCACAACAAGGACGTGGACAAGGTGGGCGATCTGATTCTGATCGAGTGACGCGCGGGTTCCCATGCTTCATTGCGCGATGAAGCGGCCGGTGTTCCACCGGTCGTTGATCGCGAAATGAAGCATGGG
>CAYUNS010000045.1:2088-14667 GCA_964446155.1 uncultured Tepidisphaeraceae bacterium
GGCATCACCATTTGATCCAGGGAGGATCCATGTTTCGTTGTCTCTCGGCATCATTCGCTCTTCTCGCTTTGTCCACCCTCACCATCGCCCAGCCGCTGGCGGATCGCGTGCCGGTGGATGCCGTCGCGTATGTCGGGTGGGCCGGCAGCACCACGATGGACGGGTTCGCGGGTTCGCACCTGGAAGCGGTGATGGCCGCGTCGGATGCGGAAAAACTGTTCGGCGAATTCATTCCCAATCTTCTCCGGCGGGTCAGCGACGACGATCCCGAAGCCGTCGCGGCAGCGCGGTCGATCTCGTCGATCGCCAGGCCGATGTGGCGATATCCCACCGCGTTCTATTTCGGCGGGGTGGATTTTTCGAATCCGCGCCAGCCGATGCCCAGCCTGGCGATTCTCTGCCAGGCCGGCGCCGATTCGGATGCGCTGCTCCAGGTATTGAATGATTCCATTCATCGCCTGGGCGAGGAGCCGGCGCCGATCTCCGCGGCAAAGGAGAACGACACCGTCGTGCTGCGCGTCGGTCCGCCGTCGGGGCAGGCCGATGGGGGCGCGATGCTGGCGACGGGCGATTCATTTCGTCAAACGCTGGCCGCGACGAAACGGGACAACCCCGCCGCAGTCATTTACGTCAATGTCGAACGCCTGCTCGGTCTGATCAACAATGCCGTCGATGCCGGACGCGATCGGCGGGTGAAAGAGAACTGGCCAAAAGCGCGCGATGCGTTCGGGCTGTCCGGCGCGAAGCATTTCGCATGGACGGGCGGGTTCGAGAACGGCGAGTGGTCCACCAGCGCCTTTCTCGCCGCTCCGGCGCCGCGCGCGGGGCTGTTCACGCTGCTCGACACAAAACCGATTTCGGAAGCGGCGCTGCGAGGCGTTCCCTCGAGCGCGACGATGTTCACCGCCTGCCGTCTGGACCTCGCCGCCCTGATCGATACGACTCGCGACATCGCCGGTCGGATCGATCCGGCCGCGCCCGACCAGATCGACAAGGGCCTCGGCGCCGCCAGGATGATGCTCGGGTTCGACCTGCGGGCCGATCTGCTCGAATCGCTGGGCGATGAGTGGGTGTTTTACAGCGACCCCGGCATCGGCGGGACGCTCTCATTCATGGGCGTGGTGATGAATCGCCTGGATGATCCCGCGAAGTTTCAGAACGCGATGCTGCAACTTCAGCGGCTTGCCTCCAGCATGGCCAACGCCAATCTGAAGCGGCAGAAGATGCGGATCGACATTCGTGAGACCAAAGTCGGCGATCTGACGATTCACTCATTGGCGGTTCCGATCGTTCGTCCGTCGTGGGCGATCAAGGACGGCGTGCTTTACGCGGGTCTGTACCCGCAGTTGATCGCGTCGGCCGTCGCGGTGGAGACGACCGACGGCCAGTCGATTCTCGACAACGCATCCTTCCGGGCGGTTCGAGGGAAGCTCGCGGCGGGGGAGGTGACCGCGATCCGCTACGCCGATCTCGCACGCACCGCGCCGGCGATGTATCCGACGTATTTACTGCTCTCGAATTACATCGGCTTCGCGGATTTGTTCGGCGTGGCGTCGCCGGAGATGCTGATGCCGCCACTGGGCGTGCTGCTGAAGCATCTCGGTCCGGCCGGGTCGGTGTCGTGGATGGATGACGCGGGCTGGCACATGCGAAGCGTTTCGCCGTTTCCGGGCAGCGAGCTTCTTGCGAGCGATCCATCCCTCAGCGTCGCCGCCCCGGCGCTGGGCGTCAGCGTTCTTTTGCCGTCGCTCAACCGCTCGCGTGAGATGGCCAACCGCGTGAAATGCGCATCCAACATGCGGCAGATCGGCACGGGCATGCTGCTTTACGCCAATGAGAATCGCGGCAACTACCCCAAGGATCTCGGTGAGCTTCTTCGGACGCAGGACATCGGGATCGATGTCTTTGTCTGCCCTTCGGGATTTGTCTCCATTCCCCCGGAGGTGCGCGGGATGAATCCCGAGCAGCAGGCGAAATGGGTGAATGAGAACTCCCCTTACGTCTATCTTGGCGCGGGCAAGAACAACCAGAAGATGCCCGCCGATGAGATGATCCTGTACGAGCGGTTCGACGATCACGGCTCCGATGGCGGCAATGTCCTTTTCGGCGATGGGCATGTGGAGTTCGTTCCCATGCACAGGCTGCTGGAAGACCTGGATGTTCAGTAGGGTGCGGCGTTTCGCGCCCGCATCATCATGGAGACGCTCATGCGGCAATTGATGTTTTTCGTCGCGCTGCTGGTTGTTGCCGGCGGGGCATTGGCTCAACCGATGGCCGATCGACTGCCGGGAGGGACGGCGTGCTATGTGGGCTGGCGGTACGATCCCGCGCTGGCGGACACCGCCGCCGGGCGGATGCTCGCGGATGAGCGCCTCACACGCCCCTGGCGGGAGTTGATGCCGGCGGCGGTTCCGCTTCTGCCCGACGGGCTGGCCTCGCCGGCGCTGCTTTCCCCGGCGTTGGACCTGCTCGACGATGCGATTCAGTCCGAAGGCTGCTTCGCGCTCTTCGAGCGCGAGCCGGGGCAGTTGCTCGCGAATCCGCAGGGCGTCGTCCTGCTGAATCTCGGCGAGCGCCGCAAGGCGTTTGAGGATCGCTTCCAGCCGATCACCGATCGTCTCAAGCGGCGTCTCGGCGAGCGCATGCAGATGACGCAGATCGGCGGCTCCTGGTTGTGGGTGAAATCCGACACGAAGGAGAAGACCGAATTCGTCTGGGGTTTCGTCGGCGACTGGTTCATCGCCTACTGGGGCGACGGCGCCGAGCAAATGTTGCCGTTCATGCTCGATGGAAAGCTCGAGGCGAGCCTGGGCGATGCGCCCCGCTTCCGAAACGCGCTGGAGAAGATTCCCGGTGACGGGATCGTCACCACCTACATCGATGGCCCGGTGGCGCTGAACCTGGCGCAACAGGCCCTGGTCGATCCTGAGTATGCGCCGTTGAACGATCTGCGCGAGATGTGGCGGCCGCTGCTGGGGGAGATCGGCGCGGACAACATCGAGGCGATCGTCGAGAAGGTCATCCTTTCGGATGACCGGTTCATCTCGACGCTGCTGGTGCAAACCGACGGCCCGCCGCGCGGTTTGCTGCCGCTGGCGGTTCAGGAGAGTGTCGATGACGCCACATTGCGCTGCATTCCGGTCGACGCCATGGTCGCCGCGACGATGCGGCTCGATCTGGCCAAGTCCTATGCGCGGATCAGGGAATCGGCGATCAAGGTTTTTGGCGAGGATGCCAGGCGCGACCTGGGCGAGTTCGAGCGTGCCGCCGAGGCGGTCGGGCTGCCCGTCGCGGACGTGCTCGATCCCCTGGGCGATCAGTGGGCGATCTACAACGCGCCTTCGACCGGTGGATTCATCTACACCGGCTGGACGCTCATCGGCTCGATCGACGAGCCGGATCGCTTCAACCGCACGCTCGAGGCGGTTCGCCGGCTGATCGCGCGGCAGGCCGGCGCCCCGGCGCTGCAAAGCTACGAGGTGGACGGCGTCACCATCGAGTATTTCGATATCGGCGGGTTCCTGCCGATCTTTTCTCCCGCGTGGGCGAAGGCCGGCGACCGGTTCATCGTCGCGCTCTATCCGCAGCTTGTCGAAGGCGCCATCGCGCGGATCGCCGGCGAATCCAGCCTGCTGGACAACCCCCACTTCGCCGCCGCCCGCGAACGGACCGGCAGTGGGACGATGTTCTATGTGTCCATGCCGCGCACGGTGCGCAACGTCTATCCGATCGGCCTGGTCATCGCTTCGGTGATGGGATCCGAACAGATGCACGGCTCGCTTCGCGCCCCGGCGCACGCGCTGCTGCCGTCGCTGCCGCGGCTCGAGACGTATCTCAGCGATGACCTGCTGGTCGCGCGGGCGACCGCCGATGGCATCGTCCGCACCTACACCACCCGCAATCCGCTGCTCTCGCCGATGATTCTCGACTCACCGGCGGTGTGGATGGCGCTGGGCGCCGGCGTGATCCCGATGCAGGGATCGCGAGATCACCGTCCGGCCCGCATCAGCGACGCGAGTAACCTGCGTCAGATCGGCCAGGGCATTCTCCTCTATTCCATCGAGAACCGGGGGAAGTATCCACCGGACCTCGGCGAGGTGGCGCGCACGCAGGATATCGGCGTGGATGCATTCATCTCTCCGCTGGGCGAGAAAAGTGTTCCCCGAAATGTCCGCGAGATGGAACTCGCCGCCCGGGCGGCGTGGGTGCGGGAAAACAGCGATTATGTCTACCTGGGCGCCGGCAAGACGAACAAAATCGCTCCGGATGCCGTGGTCGCCCATCGCAAAATTGAGGAAGGCGATGAGAGCGTGAACGTGCTTTTTGGAGATGGGCATGTCGAGTGGCTGAGCAGCGAACAGCTCCAGCAGGCTATCGAACGGGATCAGGCGCGGGACGCGGCGAAATGATGTTCGGTTCCCATCTCTCCATCGCCGGTGGGATGCACAACGCCCTGCTCGAAGCCGAGCGGCTGGGGTTTTCCACGGTCCAGGTTTTCACCAAAAACCAGCAGCAGTGGAAGTGCAGGCCGCTGGAGGCGGCGGCGATCGCGGAATGGAAGTCGCAATGCGCGCGGCTGAAGTTCAGGCAGACCGTCAGCCATGACAGTTATCTCATCAACCTCGCCTCGCCCGATCCCGAACTTTGGCAAAAGAGCGTCAATCTGTTCATCGAGGAGGTGACGCGGTGCGACCTGTTGGGGATTCCGTATCTCGTCACGCATCCGGGCGCGCACATGGGCGATGGCGAGGATGCGGGGCTGGCGCGGGTGGCGAAGGCGCTCGATGCGGTGCATGAGGCGATCGCGACGAAGGCCGTGACGACGTGTCTCGAAATCACCGCCGGACAGGGGACTTCACTGGGGCATCGACTCGAGCATCTCGCGACGATCATCGAGCGCGTGAAGGAGCCGGATCGGCTGGGCGTTTGCCTCGACACCGCGCATCTGTTCGCGGCGGGGTATGATTTCCGCGGGCGGAAGTATGCGGCGTTTCGCAGGGAACTCGATTCGATCGTCGGCCTGAAGCGGGTGAAGGTGTGGCATCTCAACGACTCAAAGAGGGAGTTGGGTAGTCGGGTGGATCGTCACGATCACATCGGTCGGGGGATGATCGGTGTGGAGGGATTCAGGCCGATCGTCCGCGACGCGGTGTTCGCGAAGACACCAAAAATCCTGGAGACACCCAAGGCGAAGGATCTCGAGTCCGGTCGGGATTGGGATGCGATCAACCTGGAGACGCTGCGCGGGCTGATGGATTAAAGCACGAGCAGAAGCGTCAATTGGATGAGATTGATGAGGAGGGAGGCGCCGGCCACGATGAGCAGGGTTCGGCCGAGGGGGTGATTGAGCAATTCCGCCATGGGGGTGGGCTGCTGGGTGATGTCCACGGTTTTGCCGGTCGATTCGATCTTTTCGAGGGATTCCAGGTCGACGGCGCGTCGGGCATGGGTGGGGGGCATGCCGGCGCGAACGGCCTTGAGATCCTCGAGCAGGTCTTCGGTGGAGGAATATCGCTCATCGCGATTTTTCGCCATCGCGACATCGATGATCTCCCCGACGCCGGCGCTGAGCGCGGTGTTGACGTGATCCGCGGGCGTGAGCGGCTGCTTGAGGTGCTTGTGCATCACGGCGGCGGGGGTCTCGCCCTCGAAGGGGGGCCGGCCGGTGACGAGATGATACATCGTCGCGCCCAGGGAATAGATGTCGGCGCGGAAGTCGATGTCCACATCGCCGCGAACCTGCTCGGGGCTGATGTAGTAGGGCGTGCCGTAAGCCTTTCCGGCTTCGGATTCGGCCGCCTCCTTGTCATCGGTCGCGCGGGCCAGACCCAGGTCCGTGAGCTTGGCGACGCCCTGGGGCGTCAGCAGGATGTTCTTGGGTTTGACGTCGCGATGGATCAGTCCGCGACGATGCGCGTGGGCCAGCGCATCGGCCATTTGCGCCATGACATCGAGCGCCTCGTTCTCCGGGAAATTGCGCCCCTCGCCCACGGGGGGCGGCTGCATCACGTCGTAGAGCGTCTTGCCCTCGACATATTCCATGACGAAGTAGTGATATCCATCCGGCGTCGAGCCGACATCGATGGCCTGCACGATGTTGTTGTGCGACAGGCGGGCGGCGGCTTTGCCTTCCTTGTAGAAGCGATCGACGAACTCGGGGTTTTCGCTCATCTTCTTCGGCAGAACCTTCACCGCGACGATGCGATCGAGCGAGACCTGCCGGGCCTTGTAGACCGTCGCCATCGCGCCCTTGCCGATCTTACCGATGAGTTGATAACCGGGAATCTGGGAGTTTTTGCGTTCATCCACCTGCAGGCGGATGCGCTTGGCCTGGTTGGCGGTGATGAAATTGTGCTCGATGAGCAAATCGGTGAGGCTGCGCTGATTGGGGTCCGAGGCCTGCTTCTGCTGTTCCCGGCAGAACTCGATCTCGGTTTTGGTGGCCAATCCCGTATCCACGACAACCCGGCCGACCTCGGTGTCGAGGTTGGGCGAGGAGGCGACGGTTTCGCTGTCGAATTTGCTCATGATTGCATTGAGGCGACCGGTATCTTCTCAGAAAGAGCCTTGGCGGCCTTTTGAATACATGGCATACCCATGGGTTTTTCAACGGATGCGCCGCATCCGGCCGAGGCATCGCCTGCCTCGTGCGGCCATCGACCACAACAACAAGACTTTACCCTTGCGAAATGGAGAAGGCAACGCCGCTCCCTGGTGATCGGCGCCGGCGGAGGGGAAGGCCGCTTCCTCGCCGGTCACCATTCAAACGGATCATTCGACTGGACGAGATGCGCGCGGAGGGCATCGCGAAGGCGGAGAAGGACGGGGCGGAATTCGGGGCGCGCGGACAGATCGTGGCATTCGTCGGGATCGCGCTGCGTATCGAACAATTGTGTCACCCGGCCGGCGGGGAGGCGGTATTCGATCAGCTTCCATACGCCGTCGCGCATCGATCGTATGGTCACGTCGAAGGCGCTGGAGAGCGTTTCCCGCGGCGAAGGGGATTGCAGGTGCTGGAAGTTGGTGGCGATTCCGTTCACGCCCGCCGATGCCAGGAGGGTGGGGAACAGGTCATGCTGATGGCAGAGGCGGTCATCGTCGATGCCTCGCTGAAAGCCCGGTCCGGAAACGATGAGGGGCACGCGGATGCTGTGATCGTAGAGGTTTTGCTTGCCCATCAAGCCGTGTCGTCCCAGGGCCAGGCCGTGGTCGGCGGTGTGGATGACCAGCGTGTTGTTGGTCAGTTTCGCCTGTTCGAGTGCGTCATGGATGCGGCCGAGGCCTTCATCAAGATGGGCGATCATCGCGTAATAGTCGGCCTCGTGCATGCGCGCTTCATCGGGATGGCGCGGGTAGTCGGAGAGAAATTCATCCCGCTCCTGTTCGGCGCCGAGGATGAAGGGGTGTCGCGGCATAAAGCTCGCGGGCAAGGGTATTCGATCCGCGCTGTATTGCCGACGGAAACGCCAGTAGGTTTCGCGCGGATCGTGCGGGGCGGTGAAGGCGACATAGAGGAAGAACGGTCGCTCATCCCCGGCCGACCGCGTTTTCAGGAAATCGACGGCCGCTTCAGCGAAAAGATCGGTTGAATGCCCATGACCGATGCGTCGATTGGTGAACTCGCCGCTTTTCGCGGGCACATCGTGCATGGGGACGCAGAAGTGGGAACTCATTCCCCCGAGCATGATGCGGCGTCCGCATTGAAAGCTGCGGAGAAAGCTTGCCCCTTCGTTGTGCCATTTCCCGATGGCGAAGGTGTCGTATCCGGCGTTTCCGAGCAATTCGCCGAGGGTGGGAATCGGGTGGCCTTCCTGCGCACGGCGATCGTTGGTGACGGGTTGGCCCAGCGCGTGCAGGCTGTCGCTGACGGAATAGAGATGCCTGCCCGTGTGGAGTTGTGCCCGGCTGGGCGCGCAGACCGCGCCGTGGGACGAGCCGGCGTGCTGCGCGCGGCGATAGCTGACGCCTCGCCCGGCCAGCCGATCGAGATTCGGCGTGCGGATGTCCGCGTTGCCGTGGGCGGCGATGGTGTTGTATCGCTGATCGTCGGCGATGGTCAGGATGATGTTCGGGCGGCTCATGCCCGTATCCTGTCGCGGGGGTGTATTCTGTCAATATGCGCACGGGGGCGTATTTTGCGTTTCGAGGGGGCGGGATTATCCTTATGAGGCGGGAGAAAAACGAACCGCGCGTAAAGGCCTCAGTGCATGTTTGGATTCCACAAACGCGAAGAACCGGCGTCCGGCCCGCGCGTCAGCACGAAGCTGTGTACGGATGCCTACAACGGGAAATATCCGCATGTCGGCATCTACGATTGCAGGGAGCGCAAGGTCTGGGTCTGCAAGCCGCTGGCGGGACGGGCGATTCGGACCTCGCATGCCCGTCTGATCACCGGGGCCGACAACGCCACCTCGACGGTCTGGAAAGACCGCTTCATCTGCTTCTGGTTTTACACGCCGCGCACGGGGGAGGGATATGTTCACGGCTATCCCATCGACTGGGACGAGGCCCATTTGCTGGTGCGCATCGACGGCAACTGGGACTATGACCGGCAGGTCTACATCGGTCCGGAATTCGAGGATCACATCAACGCCAACCTCGATCGGCAGTTCAGGCACGGCGAGCGGATCTTCGAGTTTTTCCGCGCCTCCAGGCTGGGATATCCCGTGAGCCTTCACTTTATCGGACACCGCGCCAAGGACTCGCTCTTTTACGTCAAGCGCATGGAGGCCGCGACACGTTAGCGAAGCTTAAACGACTGTATCAACTGGATAAAATAGCCGACATTACCAGTGCCGCTTCATTCACTCATTGAAACAAGGTGCATCATGGCGAATTTCGTCCCTCCAACGATCCAGACATTCCAGGTTTTCCCCAATGTTCCCGAGCCGCTGAAGCCGCTGATGGAGCTGGCGCGCAATTTGTGGTGGGTATGGCATCCCGATGCGGCGGAGCTGTTTCGCCGGCTGGACCGCAAGCTGTGGGAGAAAGTGTATCACAGTCCGGTGAAGCTGCTCGGTGAAATTCCCCAGTCGGCGCTTGCGGCGGCGGCGAAGGACGAGGGGTATCTGGCGCACATGCACCGCGTCCATGCCGCATTCAAACAGCACCTCGAGGAGGATGGCTGGTTTCAGAAGAATCACGGCGCCGAATCACAGGCGCGCATCGCGTATTTTTCCGCGGAGTTCGCGCTGCACGAATCATTGCCCATCTATTCGGGGGGCCTGGGCGTGCTCGCGGGGGATCACCTGAAAAGCGCCAGCGAGATCGCCCTGCCCCTCGTGGGCGTGGGGCTGCTCTATCGCAACGGATATTTCCAGCAGTACCTTTCGGTGGACGGCTGGCAGCAGGAGGCGTATCCCGAGCTGGATTTCTACAACCTCCCGATCGAACCGATGAAGCATGACGACGGCTCGCCGGTGCATGTGCGCGTCGATCTGCCCGACAACGCGGTCTTCTGCAAGGTCTGGCGCGCCAACGTGGGGCGCATCCCGCTCTACCTGCTCGACACCAATCTCCAGGAGAATTCCCCGGCCGACCGGGAGATCACCTCGCGGCTCTACGGCGGGGGGACGGAGATGCGCATCAAGCAGGAGATCGTGCTCGGCATCGGGGGAGTGCGCGCGCTCGACGCGGTGGGCGTGAAGCCCGACATCTTTCACATGAACGAAGGGCACAGCGCTTTCCTCGCGCTGGAACGCATCCGCGTGCTGCTCGAGGGGAGCAGCCTCACGTTCGACGAGATCCGCCAGCAGGTGATGGCGACGAATGTCTTCACAACGCACACACCCGTGCCCGCGGGGATCGACATGTTCCCGCCGGAGATGATTCTCAAATATTTCAGGAATTCCATTCCCGCGTTGAAGCTGGACGAGGAGGGGTTTCTGGCGCTCGGTCGCGAGGATGTGGGCAATCGCAAGCAGGGCTTTTCAATGGCGGTGCTGGCGATCCGATTGGCGGACAGCATCAACGGAGTGAGCTGGTTGCACGGTGATGTGTCGCGGCACATGTGGCACAACATCTGGCCGTCGGTCCCCCCGGCCGAAGTGCCGATCCGGCACGTCACCAACGGCATTCATGTGCGCACCTGGCTGTCGCCGGACATCGTCTTTCTGCTGGACCGTTATCTCGGTGAGAGCTGGCAGAACGATCCGACCGACCAGGGCGTGTGGGAGGGCGTCTCGCAGATTCCCGACGAGGAATTGTGGCGCGCCCATGAGCGTTGCCGCGAGCGGTTTGTCGCCTGGACGCGCCGGACATTGAAGGAGCAACTGGTCAAGCGGGGCGCGGCGTTCGACGCGCTGCAGACCGCCGACGAGGTGCTCGATCCGGAGGCGCTGACGATCGGGTTCGCCCGCCGGTTCGCAACCTACAAGCGCGGCGCGCTGCTGTTGCGCGATCCCGATCGGCTGCGGCGGCTGCTGGAGGACACGAAGCGCCCGATCCAGTTCGTCTTCGCGGGCAAGGCGCATCCCGCGGACAACGAGGGCAAGGAGTTGATCCGCACGATCGTCAACTTCGCGCGCGGCACGGCCGCGCGGCGAAAGGTCGTCTTCCTCGAAAATTATGACATGAGCATCGCCCGCTATCTCGTGCAGGGCGTGGACGTGTGGCTGAACACTCCGCGACGCGGAATGGAGGCGAGCGGCACGAGCGGGATGAAGGCGGCGGCGAACGGCGTGCCCAACTGCTCGGTGCTCGACGGATGGTGGGTGGAGGGATACTCCCCCGATGTCGGTTGGGCGATCGGCCGCGGCGAAACGTACAACGACTCCGATCATCAGGACCAGGTTGAGAGCATGGCGCTGTATGACCTGCTCGAGAAACAGATCATTCCGGAGTTTTATGACCGGGGCGTGGACAATATCCCGCGCGAATGGATCGCACGGATGAAGAACTGCATGCGCAAGCTCGCGCCCGTCTTCAACACCAACCGCATGGTGCGGGACTACGCGGAGATGTTTTACGTTCCGGCCTACCTGCGCGGGCGGGAGTTGTCGGACAACGGCATGGAACGCGCCATCAAGCTCGCGCACGCCAAGGATGCCCTGCGGCATCGGTGGGGCGGGATCCGCATCGTCGGCGTCCATGCCGGTGGAGACGGGCACTTCAAGGTCGGACAGACCATGCAGGTGGAAGCGCTGCTCGACCTGGGCGACATTCAACCCGATGAGTTGATCGTGGAAGTGTATGCCGGACAGATCAACGCATCGGGCGCGATCGAGAACCCGCAGGCAATCGTGATGACGCATGCCCGCGAGATGGCGCCCAAGCGGCATCTTTTTGTCGGACAGGTGAGTTGCCAGCGTTCCGGCCGGCAGGGGTATGCGATCCGCATCCTGCCGGGAAACCCGGACATGGCGACGCCGTTCGAGCCGGGACTGATTCTGTGGAATTAGCCCAGCCGCCGCATCCATGCCGATCCATCAGCATGGATGCGGTCTGGCCGTTGGGCTGCGATCCGCGCCTTTTATCGCATCAACTGCGTTCAACCAATGTTCCTTTCGGGCGTAGTTTCCTGTATGGATTCAGGAGAACGAACCCAAGGAGCCGCCTTGTCCACACCATCCACCCTTCAGCCGCCTGAACGCGAGTCGCAGTTCATCGAAAAATTCACCTTCATCAAGACCAGTCTTCTGAAGGAGCTGCACAAGGTCATCATCGGGCAGGACGATGTGATCGAATTGCTGCTGGCGGCGTTGTTCGCGCGGGGACACTGCCTGCTGGTCGGCGTGCCGGGACTGGCGAAAACGCTCATGATCAGCACCCTGGCGAAGGTGTTGAAGCTCGATTTCAATCGCATCCAGTTCACGCCCGATCTCATGCCTTCGGACATCACGGGTACGGACATTCTCGAAGAGGACCAGGCGACCGGGAAGCGTGCGTTCCGATTCGTGAAAGGGCCGGTCTTCGCGAATGTCGTGCTGGCCGACGAGATCAACCGCACGCCGCCCAAGACGCAGGCCGCGCTGTTGCAGGCGATGCAGGAATATCATGTGACGGCGGGGGGCAGAACCTTCGCGCTGGACCTGCCGTTCTTCGTACTCGCGACCCAGAATCCCGTCGAGCAGGAGGGAACCTATCCGCTGCCCGAGGCGCAACTCGACCGATTCATGTTCATGGTGAACATCGGATATCCGACCAAGGCGCAGGAAAGGCAGATCGTGCGGAGCACGACGATGGAATTGGAAGGCGAGCCGGAGGCGGTGCTTTCGGCGTCGGACATCCTGCATGTGCAGAAGGTGCTGCGCAAGCTGCCGGTGAGCGATCATGTGGTGGACTATGCGGTCAGTCTGGCGCGGGCGACGCGCCCAAAGGAACCGGGAACCCCGCAGTTCATCAACGACTGGCTCACCTGGGGCGCCGGACCGCGGGCCGCCCAGTATCTTGTTCTGGGCGCCAAGGCGCATGCGATTTTACAGGGTCGGCTGAATGTCAGCATCGAGGATGTCCGTCGAATCGCCAAGCCGGTTTTGCGCCATCGCCTCTTCACCAATTTCAACGCCGACGCCGAAGGCATCGGCCCGGATGCCGTCGTGGACAAGCTCCTGGAGGCCGTCCCCGAAGCCTCCGCCTCCG
>CAYUNS010000045.1:14677-25242 GCA_964446155.1 uncultured Tepidisphaeraceae bacterium
TCCGATTACCGGCATGCCGAATGAATCGACACGCCGGCTCCATGCCCCATCGGTCTTCTCTCCCGCGACGCCGTTCTCATCAGTGCGACGAAACGACGGGTCGCGCCCGGAAGAACCATACCTCAGCATCGGATTTTGCGCCCCACTTTCCCTCTCTTGTTGATGCGGCATATCATTTGCCGATTAGTTTGTTGTGGCGAGATTGACACATCGGGTCGCAGTGTCATAATCGCGCGTGAACTGATTGGTTCCGAAATCTCGTTTTTCAGTCGGCCCTTACTATTTTCGCGGCGCTTCATCCTTTCGCGCCGCACCAGAAAGGCGGCACCCATATGGCCGGTCCTCAGTTCTTCACACCGCAATCGGTGAAACCGTCCCGTCCCAAGCAGCGTTTTACGCTGGCGCAGGCGAACAAATCGCTTCCGTTGGTGCAGCGCATCGTCGCCGATATTGTCCAGGCGCATCAGTCGGCGACGCAGCTTCAGTCGAAGATGGAGAAAACGTCCCAGGCGAAGGAACAGGCGATGCTTCAGTCGGAGCTGGATAAAAAGCTCGATCGACTCAACGACTATCTCGATGAGTTGGCCGACATTGGCTGCGAATTGAAGGATTACCGAACCGGCCTGATCGATTTCATCGGACGGCACAAGGGGCACGATGTCTGCCTCTGCTGGAAACTCGGCGAAGAAGAAATCGGCTTCTGGCACGATCTCCAGACCGGCTTTGCCGGCCGGCAACCCGTCTCGACTCTCGACGAGCAGGAATGATCCGACGCTTTCTATCCACCAAGCATAACCCCAACCCGCCGCCGCTCTACCGAGCGGCGGCGTTTTTGTCTTACGGGCACGACCTCTCCCTTTCTCAACGACGGTTTGGACGGCTTCCATCAGCTCTCATCGAACCTTGACACTGTTTTGAACGTCGGTAGAGTATCCGCTTCAGAGCTTGGCCCACTCGGTCGAGCCACAATCCGGGGCCATAGTGAAATGGGATCACGCGACCATGGCATGGTTGAATTTGGGGTTCAAATCCCCATGGCTCCATTCGATTCGCAGCGCTCGTTCGTGGCGGGGCATGTCTCGGCAGTAGGCGGATGCGGGCGGGAATTTCAGCAAATCAAAAGCAGCGAGTCGAATACCCCGAGGAAGCGAATCGCTTTCTTGTTTCATGGGCGGGATTTACGCCATTCACCTTGAATGGCTTCACGAGAATTTAAAAACCTTCATTCCCCCCCCAATCCACCCGTTCCTGCTGATCCCGGCTGGCCATGCAGGGGGTCAAGCGGTTGGTGGACCATTTCAAGGTGTCGCCATCGTATTTCATCGAGTGACCATGGCGTCGGCGAGGGTGGCATAAGGCCGGCTCCGTCACCAGTTCAGGGTTTCGAGGTGGGTTTGGATGTCACCGGCGCTTTTGAAGCGTTGGAGGATGAGGGAGTCGCGCAGGCCGCGGATGATGTCCTTCACCACGCGGGGCTGATCGCGATAGCGTTCGCGCCCGCCGACGATGGCGTGAAAAACCTGCACGAGATTGAGCACGTCCTTGTGAATTTTGCCGCGCGTCGGCTTGCCGAGATCGAAGAAGTCGAGCAGCTTCACCTCGAAGGTGATGCCGCGCCTGCGGATCATGATATTGTCATCGTGGATATCGCCGTGATATTCCCCGCGCGCGTGGATCGGTGCGATGCCCTTGGCCAGGACATGAAGCACATGCAGGGCCTCGAACGCGCTGAGGCGGCGATTGGGCTGATCGTGGAGGAACTCGCTCAGCTTTTGCCCTTCGACAAGCTCGGAGATCACCACCGTCACTTTTCTCTTCTTGACGTAAGCCATCTCCTGGTGGTGATATTGCATGAGGATGGGGCAGTGTCGAAGGGCGTCGAGCTTGCGGGCATAGCTGATGGCGGCCTTGCCGGTGGGGTCGCGGTGGGGATAGTAGAACTTGGCGGCGCGGCGGATGCCGGTGGATCGTTCGCGGATGGCGTAGACCTCGCCTTCCCATCCGCCGCCAAGCAGGCGGTCGATGACGTATTTGCCCGCGACGCTTCTGCCCGGTGGGAAGTCGAATCGCATCGGTGTTCGGCTGGGTCGGTGCATGGGTTTGCGCATGAGTCGGGCGTATTCTGTCGGCCGGCGGGGTGAACGTCAATTTATGCGGGAAAACCGTTGGAAGCGGTGGATTTTTGAGATCGTGCGGGATGTTGACACGGGAACTTTGCAGCCTCGGGGGCGTCCATTCAGGGAACAGGAGTCTTCTTATGAAACAAGGGATATGCGTGTCGGCGATGGTATTGTTGATGATGTTCGCGTCGTCGGTCGTCGGGCAGGAGGCGCAGCCGGCCGGGTGGTCGGTGTTTCAACCGAGCCTGAGCGTCAGCGGCGTTGGTGAGGTGTCCGTGAAACCGGACCGGGCGGTGATCCGCCTGGGCGCGGTCGCGCAGGCCAAGGACGCGCAGGCGGCGCAGCGGGAAGTGAACCAGACCCTGGGCAAGGTGCTCGATGCGATCACGGCCGCCGGTGTCGCGGCGCCGAACATCACCACGGCGGGGCTGTCGCTTTATCCGGTTTATTCCGATCGTGCGGGATCCGTCCGTGAGGCGGATCAGCCGATCGAGCCGCGGATCATCGGCTACCGCGCAAGCAACACCGTGCAGGTGCAGGTGGACGATCTCAACCTCGTGGGTACGGTGATCGATGCGGGGGTGAATGCCGGCGCGAATCAACTGGAAAGCCTTTCGTTCGAGTTGAAGGATGATTCCCGCGCCCGGGAGCAGGCGCTTCAGCAGGCCGCCCAAAAGGCGCAAGCCAAGGCCCGCACGATCGCGCATGCCATGGGGACGAACCTGGGGCCGATACTGGACATTCAGGAAGGTGGGGTGAATGTCGCACCGCCCGTTCCCTTCGTCGGTCGGTCGGCGATGGCAATGGCCGAACGGTCCACGCCCATCGAGCCGGGCCAGATTCGTGTCGAGGCGACCCTCACTGTTCGATACGGCATCAAGGGCAATTGATCGGTGAACGCCTCGATCGACCAGGTGGAAAACAGGCGCGGGAGAGGCCCGTGAGGCTCGCCGCGCGCATCTTCCGAAATTACGCGTCATTTATAACGCCTTTGTCCCCCGCGCGCTGCTAGAATACAGCGGCTATGGAATTCCTGAAAAGCGTGACAGGAAAGGCGGTTACCGGTGTCGTCGTCCTCGCGGTCGTCGCGATGGGGATTTCATGGTTTCAGATGGACGACCAGAGCCGCGGCGATCTGCTGCGCGGCGGGGGGAGGATCATCGCGTGGCTGGGGGTGGTGTTGGTGATGCCGTGGATCGGTTTTGCGGTGATCAACGCGGTGGCGAGGCGGGAGAGCAATCTCGCAGGCGGGGCGCTGATCGCGGCGATGACCGCGATCGAATCGGCGGGTCTCGCGTGGTTGTTCAACTGGTCGATCACCGGGGCGGCGGCGTGGATGTTCTTTGTTCTCGCCGTTCTGATCGCGGGAGTTTATAACTTGTTCACCTGTGACTGGATTGCGGAAAAGATGGCGTAAGGGGAGATGAAACCATGCCCACAACTGGACAGCGCGTCGGTGAATACATCCTCGATGAGAAAGTCGGCGCCGGCTCGTTCGGAGAGGTCTGGCGGGCGCATCATCATGTCTGGGTCGATCAGCTTGTCGCGATCAAGATTCCGACCGATCCGATGTATGTGCGCAATCTTCAGCGCGAAGGCGCGACGGTGCATCGACTGGTCCATCCAAACATCGTGCGCGCGATCGGATTCGATCCGTATTGCGACCCGCCTTATCTCACGATGGAATACATTCCCGGCACGAGCCTTCGGCCGATCGTTCGCAAGCGCGGCGTCACCATCGCCGACACCGTCGCCATCCTACGCCAGGTGCTCGCGGGGCTGTCGCACGCGCACGGGCAGGGGATGGTGCATCGGGACGTGAAGCCGGAGAACATCCT
Organism: uncultured Tepidisphaeraceae bacterium; assembly: GCA_964446155.1. Lineage (GTDB taxonomy): Bacteria > Planctomycetota > Phycisphaerae > Tepidisphaerales > Tepidisphaeraceae > CAYUNS01. The sequence goes on from CAYUNS010000045.1 coordinate 18,636, forward strand.
GATTCACGAACGCGCCCATGCGGAGGGGTTCGGCGTCGAAGGCGTCGTGAAAGTCACCGACTTCGACCTCGGTCAGACCGCTTCGCGGATGGCGGTGGGGTCGATCCTGTATTCGCAGTCGATGAACAGCGACGCCGCGCGCGACATCGCCGGGACATTGGATTACATGTCCCCCGAGCAGCGGGCCGGAGACGAGTTGGATGCCCGGTCGGACCTGTATGCCTGCGGTGTCATTCTCTACGAGTTGCTGACCGGTGAGAAGCCGGCGGGAACGGATGTGCCCAGCGATCTGAACAAGGCCGTCCCCAAATCACTGGACGATGTTTTCAGGCGTTCCTATGCGCGGCTCGACAGGCGATTTTCTTCCGCGCATGAATTCATCGATGCGCTCGGGGCGCTGTCGCCTCCGCCGCTGCCGCCGCATGAGGGGCCTGGCGCGGTGGCGCAACTGCACGATTCGCCGGCGTCGCGAAGGGTGTCCGTGGCGTGTCCGCAATGTCATCATCCGCTCGATCCCGACGATCAGTTCTGCATGCACTGCGGCGTTCAGTTGGTGACGACAGTGCGAAGATGCGGCAAATGCGGCGCTTACCCGCAGGCGTCCGATCAGTATTGTATATTCTGTGGAGATGTGCTGGATGGAAGGAGCACGCGGCTTGGAGTGGTGAAATGATGGAATTCCTGTTCACCATCCTGATTTTCTTCGGCGTGATCGCGCTGGCGGCGGTGGTGTTCGGCGGCTGGATGCTGGTGTGGATGGCGAGAGGGATTTATCGCACGCTGTTCGGCCATCGATTGGTATCGCAAGCGCGCGCTTCACATTCGATGCGCATTCATCGAAGGGAGCCTTCGTCGCTGAGATGCGATCGGCCTTTGTGCCGCGCGGAGAATCCGGCGGGGGCGCGATTTTGCCGTCGATGCGGTCGATCACTGCCCGACGCCGGGCGTCTTTCCGTTCAGCGCGTCGCCATGTGGTAGACATCATCCGGGCATCAACCCTTGAAACATTGAATTCGATCAACGATCCATCCCGACTCCCCGGCGGTTCCGACGAACCGGATTTTTTCGCGGGCGCGGTGCTGGGCAGCCTGGGGCGGGTCGTTGGCTCGAGGCAGTATTGGAACGTGGCGCGCACCTTCGCCGTGGCGCTGGTGTCATTCGGAATTTGGCCAGTGATCCGAATGGGACGGAACATTCGGGATTACACGATCATCGAGCAGCAGCAGTTGTGGCATCTCGCGGAATGGCTGCGCATGACGACCGGCCGGCGGGAAGCGACGGAACTTCGCGATCTCACGCTCGAGTTGCGCCCGCGCCCGGTCTTGCGATGGATGCCGGTGGTTCTCGTCGCGGCCGTGCTGCTCGTGTTGTATCGCATCCTTCCATCGGGCGATCTGTTCAACGGGTTGATGGAATGCACCTACGGATTTCGCAGGACGGTGAACACCGTTCTTCCCGCGGGCGAGGCGCGGATGGCGTTTGCGGCATGGTCGATCGGGCTGACGCTGGCGTATGCGGCGCACTGGATGCAGGCGCGGTTGCATGCGTCGGATGTCGCGCGAGTGGTTGAAAAATTCAACGAGATCGCGGTGGCGGAGGCGGTCGCGCCGGTGAAGTTTCAGCCGCCGGGCAACGGCCTGCGGGCGCTGTGGTTGTTCGCGGCGTTCTGGATGGTGATGTTCGGTGCGGTCTGGGGGCTGCCCCTGATGCTGGCGGGGGCGCTGCACAAGCGGTATATCACGGAATCGAGTCACCGGCTTCGCAAGGAACTGGCCCATCGTGTGCGGGCGATGCTGCTGCGGCGCAGGCCGACCATGGCGGTGCCCCGGCCGGTTCGACTGGTGCGGGAATGCGGCAACGATCGATGTCGCGCGCCCCTGCCCGAAACCGCGCGGTTCTGCCCGAGGTGCGGGTTGGCGGCGATGTCGCTGACGACCTCGGTGGCGTGAGAGGAAAATCGGAGAATGAAAACGGTTTATGTCATCCTCGCGGTCTCCGGCTGGGCGTGGCTGATCCTCGTGGGGCTGCTTGCGATGGTTTACCGGCGTCGATTGCGCCACCGGGCGGACATCCACGGTTTTGAGAACATTGCAAAGCATGAGAAACAGTCCTGATCCCCATCTTCACCGTCAGCGCGAGCGGGAGTTTGTTCAGCACGTTGAAAAACTGCTGGAGGATGATCGTCTGCGCATCGACACCACGCAGGGGCGCCGGCCGGTCACGTCGCTTATCCGCGAAGTGAAGAAGAACGACCGCGCCGTCGAGCTGAAGCGATTGATGGCGGAGATGAATCTTCCCGACCGCGAGTTGCAGAATCGCATGCCGGTCGGGGAATCGATCGAGCTGGCGGTGTCGCGGAAGAAGTGGTTTTTGTTCCGCTCTCCCGTCGGGAGGCTGAAGGTGGCGTGTGTCTCTCCCACGCGGTCGCTGTTGAAGAGCGAGGCGTCGGCGCCGATGAGCGGCGCGGAAGTGCGTGGGGTTCTGACCGAGATTCCGCTGTCGCTGAAAGGGATTCCATCGACGATTGTGCTAATGTCCACCAGCGGATTCACGCTGGAGGCGCACGAGCTTGCGGAGCGCGGCGCGGATCGGACGCTGATTCTCGTCGAGCCGAACGACGCCGGCGGGTGGAATGTGTGGGGGCCGTCGGAGATGCGGGCGCTGACGGACCTGTTCGATCCCGAGGCCGATCAGGTCAAGCGGCAGCGTGTGCGATCGATCATCGAGGAGAGCCGGGCGGAGCTGCTGTCCGGCGGGATCGCGGCGGACCGCATCGCGGCCAGGACGGAACTGCCTCTACAGGTGACTGAAGCCGAGGTAAAATCATACGCGAGGGAAACCCCGGGTCTCACCGCCAGGCGGTTGGACGGACGGTTGATCCTTTTCCGCGAAAGCGCCGCGCCATCGGCGGGCGCGTCGGGAGGTTCCGAGATGCCATTCATCGACAAGGTCCGTTCCCTGTTTTCAATGCGCGGGGAGAATGAAAAGAAGATCGCGTTTCTCTCCGAGCGCCGCGCCGCGCTAAGCCAGCAGCGGGACCGCGCCTATGAGGATATGACGGCGCTGGAGGGAAAGGAGACCGAGCTGCGCGAGCAGTTCAAGTCGAGCAGCAGCGCAATCGCGAAGCGGCGGGTCACCAGCCAGCTTTTGCAGCTTCGCAGGGACATTGAGCGTCGGTCGCAGTTCTTGCAGGTATTGAACCAGCAGATCAACGTCGTCAGCACGCATCTGCACAACCTGGAGCTGGTGCGGCAGGGACAGGGTGGCAAGCTGCCGGATTCCGAGGAGCTTACGCAGGATGCGGTGGCGGCCGAGGAGATGCTCGCCCAGCTCGAGGCCGACAACGAATTGGCCGGCTCGGTCGGAGAGATGGCGCACGCGGGCATGAGCGCCGAGGAGCAGGCGTTGTTCGAGGAACTGGAGCGTGAATCGGGCGAATCGACGACGAAGATCGACCTGGCCCATGCGGAGGAACCGGAGATTCCGCAGCGCGCTTCGCCGAATTCGGTCGATGGGCGCGAGCCGCCGTCAACTCCCGTCGCCCCGCCGCGCCGCCAGGAGCCGGAGGCGGGATAGATCAAACCTCAATCACAAACCGCGGAACAAAGACATCATGGCGCTGATTGGCAAGATATTCGGGACGAAAAAGACGCTCAGCGAGCTGACGCGGCAGGAGCTGCGTAAGGAGGAGATTCTCATCGGCAAGCAGCGCGATCGACTGTTCAGGAAGATTGAACAGGTCGCGATCGACAAACAGAAGATCTTTGAGCAGGGCGCGAAGCAGAAATCGCCGGAGCTGCGCAAGGCGCTGGCGCAGCAGTTCGAGCTGAAAACGCAGGAACAGATGATGGCGGCGAGGGAGCTTAACCTGCGCAGCAAGGAGCTGATGACGGTAAGCCGTCTGCGCATGGTGAAGGAGAACAACGAGCGCGGCCGCACGCTGGGCCGGCTGAATCTCACCGACAAGGACGTGGCGCGCATCAGCGGATGGATCGAAGACGACGCGGTCACGCAGGATATGTACCAGGATCGTCTCAACGCAATGCTGGACCTGGGAGCGCAGTCGGACAAGGACGCGCTGGCGGCTACGGAGCTGACCGGCGCGGGGCAGGAATTGATGAATATCTGGAACGATCTCGATCGAGGCGCGATCCGGCAGGAGCAGGCGTTCGATGAGGCGGACAAGGCGGTGCGCCGGCGGAGCGGCGCCGCGGGTGAGACATGAAGACGAATCATGAGCCGAGTCTTCATCGCAACAACGCCGCGGAATGGATCATGGTCGCGGCGGTTTGGTCGTTGTATCCGTTCGTGCGCCTGTGGGCCTTGCTCTCGCGCCGTTCCTCGTAGCACATTGAAACACGGGTGAATCACATGGGTCTTTTCAAATCGAAGGAAGAACGGCGCATCGAGCGCGAGATGAAGATCCGATCCGGCATACGCGCGATCGAGAAGTCGATCCGGCAGCAGGAGAAATTCTCCGAGGACTTCATCAAGAACGCGCAGCACGCCCGCAAGATCGGCGACGAGGGGCAGTATCAGTTCATCCGCAATGCGTTGAAGAAGACGGCGACGATCCGGAAGATGCTCGAACGGCAGTTGCTCGCGATCAGGAACGCGATGCTGATCCAGCAGCAGGCGGCGGCGAGCCAGCAGTTCGCGGAGAGCATGTCCCTGATGGCCCGCGAGATCGGCCGGGTGTTCGGGGAGATGGATCTGACCAAAACGCAGGCGCAATGGGAGCGCGCCGTCGCGCAGGCCGGAAGCATGGAGGAACGCATGGAGGTGTTCCTCGACAGCATGGAGCAATCCGCGCTGAGCGACGGGGCGACCGCTGGATCGCGGGAGGATTCAATCAGCGACGAGGAGATCGATCGCATGATCACCGCGGATGTGCTCGCGGCGGAGAAGGCGGAACTGGGCAAGCTCGATGAACTGGAAAGCGAGATTGCCCGGGAACTGGGGGCGACGCGGCAAAAGGGATAGGTCCAAGGCGTCTTGTGAGCCTGGTTTTCCGTTCATTCATATGAAGAGGCGTCGCCCCGCTTTTGTGGCGCAACCTGGAAGGCGGGGGATTTTGATCCGCGCATCCTCGGTTTATTCGCCATGCGGCGCGGCGGGCGCTTCGGCTTCGGAAGCCGGTGCGGCAAGGTGCGCCTTGACCTGCTCATTCCATCCGCGCGACATGTGGGTCCAGTCCCGCGTGAAGAAATCGGCGAACAGGAAGAGGAACAGAATTCCCATCCAGACGAACGCCGCGGCGACGAAGATTTTCGTCAGGCCGCTGGCGAAGCGAACGTGCATGAAATAGAGCACGACCAGCGCGGCTTTTATGGCGGCGATGGTCATCGCGATGAGGAAGCTGATCTCGCCCAGGTGAACCATGGCGGCGAGAACCGTCACCGCCAGCAGGACCATCAAGGCGATGAAGACCGTGATGTAGGTGCGCATCGAAATGTGCGGGCCGTGTGCAGTGCTCATTGGATTGTGTCAACCAGATAAAACAAGGGGTAGAGGAAAATCCAGACGATATCGACGAAGTGCCAGTAAAGGCCGACGATTTCAACGGGATTGGAGTATTCCGCGGAGAAGCGGTTTTTCCGGGCGAGCCGGATGAGCCAGATGAACAGGCCGAAGCCGATGATCATGTGGGTCGCGTGCAGACCGGTCAGCGCGAAGTAGAACGAGAAGAAGATCCTGGCGCCATCCGCGTGTTGCGGCGGATCAAAGTGAAACGACGACAGGAACGGGGCATGGTGGTGCTGGATCAAATGGGTGTATTCGACCGCCTTGACGCCCATGAAGATCAGCCCGAACAGCATCGTCAGCAGGATGTAGAGGATGACGCGGCGATTGCGTCCCTGCTGCGCCGCATGAACGGCGAGAACGACGGTGAAGCTCGAGCAGAGGAGCACGGCGGTGTTGGCGGCGCCGATGCGCCAGCTTTCGAGGGCGCTCGCGGCGGCGAAAGCCTCGAAGTAGTACCATCGGTAGACCGCATACGCCGCCAGCGCGCCGCCGAAAAACATGATTTCGGTGGCGAGAAAGGCCCACATACCCAGCGTGGACGCCTCGTGCTGCTGCTCGAGGTCATCAAAGTGATGGGCTAGTATCGTTTGGTGTGAGTCCGACAACTTTCGGCTCCTTTTTCGAGTATTCGTAAGCTTCCCAGGTGACCACCGGCGTTTTCTTGAAGTTTTCCGGCGGCGGGGGGGAATCCGTGGTCCATTCCAGTCCGACCGCGCCCCACGGATTGGGGGAAGCGTTCTTGCCGTAAACCAGCGACCAGAGCAGGTAGAACAGCGGGAGGGTGAACCCGACCGCGAGGATGGTCGCACCTGCGGAGGACATCACATTCAGCACCTGGAACTCATCGGGATAGGCATGATAGCGACGAGGCATGCCGAGGTATCCAAGCAGGAACTGGGGGAAGAACGTGAGATTGAAACCGGCGAAGATCGTGAACGCCGTGAATTTGGCGATCCATTCCGAGTACATCTTGCCCGTCATCTTCGGCCACCAGAAGTGGATGCCGCCCATGTAGCCCATGACGGCGCCGCCGACCATGATGTAATGGAAGTGGGCGATGATGAAATAGGTGTCGTGAACG
>CAYUNS010000046.1:0-8873 GCA_964446155.1 uncultured Tepidisphaeraceae bacterium
CGACACTGCCGGCGTATTCGTAATAGGGGAGGATTGTGAAGTCATATCCTCCGGCCTGGAGGCGCTTGAGGATCTTTTCCCAGCGATCGGGGTTCTTGCTGGCGTTCATCCAGTTCTTCGGTCCCGGCGAGGTGTCCCATCCCTGGTTATGACCGAACTCGAGCATGTCGATGGTGTAGGTGTTCATGCCCAGGAACTGCATGAGTTTGGCTTTGTCTTCATACCAGTCCACGCCGTCGTTCCAGCCGGGGGTATCGCCATCAACAACGCCATCGGACATCTCCTCCCGCCAGAACAGGTGTCGGCGAGGCAAATTGCCTGGTGGGTAGTTGATCTTCAGCTTCAGGGCGGCCGGATCGACCACTTCGTACAGCGCGATGCGCGACACCGCTGCTCCCTGTGAGCGTGGTGAGTTGCGGGCCTTGAACTGTGAGATGATGACCGGGAAGCCATCGGCCGGAGTCAGGTCTCGCGGCGTGGCGGGACCGCCCCGCGGGATTTGGAAAGCAAACCGGTCCTGCAGATGAAAAAGCATCTGGAAGGACTCGTGCCGGCCGCTAAGCGGATATTGAAGCGACTCGATATTGGAATCGACATAGCGACCGTGCAGCACGTCGCCGGCGGTGGGACCGGTGTGCAGCCCGCGCTGCGTTTCGGCGCCGCGGTTGTGAATGAACATGGTTCGCGGCGCGTCTTCGGGATAATCCACTTGCAGGACATATGCCCTGCCCGCCTGGAGGCCTTTGCCCTGCCCGAGGCGATAAGCGAAGTAGCGCGCGGTTTCACCGGTATTGGGGAGGATACGCGTCGGTTTGCCAAGGATATTGCGAATCTCGCTCACCCCGGCTTCGGATTCCTGCAACCGATGCGCCTCCCGCTCTTCGCCGGGGAGGATTTCGTCAATGAGCCGCAACTCACCAAACATTTTTTCCGGCAACTCCTTTGGAGGCTGCGCCAGGACAGGAGACATCATTGAGAACAGAGCAAAACCAGCAAGGCATCGTTGCAGCAATGTCATGTGGAGACTCCCAGAAAATGAAGGTCCGGCGGGGATGAATCATCTGAGATGAAACGATGCAGCCCCATCCACCGCATTATACATTGGAAACTGTTTCCTGTTTACGCAACAAAACGAATTGATTGTTTTCCATTCTGGTGAAAGCAGGAATTAAATGCTGAAAACAGTTGAAATACGAATATTTTCAAAGCCGATTTATATCGAAACAGTTTCGCTGTCGATTGCCTGGTTGCCTGGAGATGGCGGGGATTTCAATGGATTCGGCTTCCCATGCCGGTGTTCCATGTTCGCAACTTTCCCCCGCAAAACGCGCAATTCCAAAACGATCGCGATATGATGGCTCTTCGGAGGCATTGCGATGACATCAAACCATGCATATGGGGCGTCTTGTCTCGTGTCGCTCATGTTCCTTGCGGCGGGCGCGGCTTCTCCCGTGCATGCGCAGATCGGCAAGGCGATGGAGCAGGCGCAGCAGGTCGCCGAAAAGTCAGGTGGATCGAACAATCTTCCTCCAAAGGAGAATCGCCCGCCGCAGGCCCGGACCAGGTCGGAGAAAAAGGTTTCGGCCGTCGATGGGGCGATCGAGGTGTTGAAGCAGGAATACCAGGGCTATCTGAAGGAAGGCTCTCCCACGCCGCGCACCGAGAGCAATTACTTTGTGGAACATCCCGCCGAGGAGGTGACGCAGGAGAACATTCTCCAGGCGCTGGGGAAATCCATTCACGGCAATCCACGAGTGGCGGCGTATGTGAAGTGGCAGTTGCTGTCGGGAATTTCAGGACAGTTTGACGACAAGCTTGTTGACAAGGCGGTTCGCGCGTACAAAAGCGCTCCGCGGCCAGCGCCTCGACCGGGGATCGAGGCATCGCAACGCAAGGCGCTCGATGCGATGCTGAGAGGCGCCCGCGAAGGCGATGTGGGCGATATTGACGCGAAACTCCGGGAAGCGGTCGCCCAGGGGGTGGAGATGAATCAGCCGATCATCGCCTATCGGGACGCGTTGTTCGCGAAACTGCCGTCGGAGCCGCGCGTCTTCGACGCCGCCTTCGGCGATTTGCGCGATCGCCTGATGCTGGCGGCGGAGACGCAGGGTTTCCGCGACGTGCTGTTGGGCAACGTGCGGGCCTGGGCAATGTCCGGCGCGACGCCTCAGCAGATGACGGCGATGGCGCAGTATCTTCGGAAGCTGACATCGCAAACAGGACCGGACTATTATGACCAGGCCGAGTGGAAGGACAGCCGCGTCCAGTGGCGCACCCGCAGTGTTTCAATGGACGAAGGCCGTCATCTCAGCGACCTGATGAAATATCTCGAGGAACGGGCCAGAAACCCCGACGGGGACTTGAAGGTTCAGTGAATTCCATTTTAAGACCCTTTTGAAAACAAGGACAACACCCATGAGCGTAAAAGTACGAATCCCCTCTCCGCTGCGGAATTACACCCAGGGCGCCGATGTCGTCGAAAGCGAAGGCGTCAATGTCGGCGAGGTGCTCAACGACCTCAAGGTGAAAGCGGACGGGATCGAGACTCGCCTGTTCAAAGGCCCCGGCCAACTCAATCGCTTTGTCAATATCTATCTCAATGATGAGGACATCCGTTTTCTGAAGAATCTCGATACGCCGGTCAAGGAAGGCGACGAGATCAGCATCGTCCCCGCGATCGCGGGAGGAAGATAACCCGTCTTCCGCCAATTGCGGATGGCGGCGGGGGCGATATCCCACCAACGAGGTTGATTCGTTCGGTTCGGCGGCGTTCGATGTGGAATCGCCTTGCCCGCGGTGTCGCTGCGCGGCATGCGCATGGTCGATGGCGCGCGGGATGATCGCAAGGGCGGTTTCTCCGCCGCGGCGTTTCGTGTTCGGTCGGGAAGGCGATAGAATCCCCGCCCATGAGCGACCGCTTTTACATCACGACGCCGATTTACTATCCGAATGCCGAACCGCACCTGGGGCATGTGTACACGACGGTTGCGGCCGACGTGCTGGCCCGGTTTCACCGGCTGGCGGGGAACGACACCTTTTTCCTGACGGGCACGGACGAGCACGGGATCAAGATGGTGAAGACGGCGGCGGAGCAGAAGGCCGATCCGGCGCAGTTGGGAGAGAAGTTCTCAGGCGTTTTCCGCGATCTGTGGGAGGAACTGGGGATCAGCAACGACGACTTCATTCGCACGGTCGAGCCGCGACATCATGCGACGGTGCAGTTCATCGTCAACCGCCTCGTGGACAACGGCGACATCTATCTCGGCGGCTATGAGGGATGGTATGACGAGGGGCAGGAGGAATTCGTCACCGAGACCGAGGCGAAGAACAATGAGTACAAGTCGGCGATCAGCGGCCGGGCGCTGACGCGCTACCAGGAGCCGACGTATTTCTTCCGCTTGTCGAAGTATGTCGAACCGATCCTGAAGCACATCGCGGAGCATCCCGAGTTCATTCAGCCGGAGAGCCGGCGGAACGAGGTGGTGAGCAAGTTGAAAGCCGGCGTGGAGGATCTGTCCATCAGCCGGGCGACGCTGAAGTGGGGCGTGCCCATGCCGAATGATCCGCAACACGTCGTTTATGTCTGGATCGACGCGCTCAGTAATTACATCAGCGCTCTGGGCTATGGAACGGAGAACCACGGCAAATTCGACAAGTATTGGCCGGTGAACGTGCATCTGATCGGCAAGGAGATCATGTGGTTCCACACGGTCTACTGGCCGGCGATGCTGATGAGCCTGGGGATCGCGCTGCCGAAACAGGTGTTCGCCCATGGGTGGTGGACGGCCGAGGGGAAGAAGATGAGCAAGTCAATGGGGAACTTCATTGATCTACCGAAACTGCGCGACGTGATCAACACCTACAGCCTCGACGCGCTGCGGTATTACCTGCTGCGGGCCGCGCCGTTCGGCAGTGACCTGGACTGGAGCGACACCGACTTCGGCAAGTCGTTCAACGAGTTGGCGAACGTGGTGGGCAATTGCCTGAATCGCACGGTGAAGATGATCGGCCGCTATCGTAACGGGGCGCTTCCCCCGAGGGGAGCGGCGCTGGAGGCGATCGATGAGAATCTGATCGAACAGACCGATCACCTTGGGCGGCGGATTGCCGATGCGTATGCGAAGTGCGAGTTGCAGCAGTGCGCGATGCTGCCGGTGGAATTGGCGCGGGCGACCAATGGATACATTGACGCGACCGCGCCGTTTTCGCTGGCGAAGGATCCCGCGAAGTCCGACCGGCTGGACACGGTGTTGCACCTGTCCGCGCAGGCGATCCATCGGTCGTTGCTGGCGCTGCTGCCGATCATGCCGGAGAAAGCGGCGGCGGGACTGGCGCAACTGGGCGTGTCGCTGGATGACGCGACCTTGCCGGATCTGATGAACACGCCGCTGCCGGCGGGGCTGGCGCTCGGCGAAGGCATGCCGCTGTTTCCCAAAGTGGAGACGAAGTGAAAAGCGGGCAGGGGAGTCCCAGGACCGGGCAAAGCCATCGGCCTTGGCCTTGGGGTGATCTTGAAATGCCCCCGGAATTGCGCTATGCTTTTCCCACTCGCGGGCCTCGCCCGCGCACGCCGAAGTAGCTCAATGGCAGAGCACCGCTTTCGTAAAGCGGGGGTTGTGGGTTCAACTCCCATCTTCGGCTTTCTCCCGTAAATACCGAGACTTACGAACGATTTGAGGCCCCGATTCGAGGGCCTTTTTTCGTGCCGTTTTTGGGGTGGGTATCAGAATCGTATCGGAATGCATTCCGAAACACCGATTAGAGCCGTCGGGCGCGTTTGCCGATTGGCCTTCTGATCTTCCGCGTACCGTTCGCCAAACTCCACGACCGCGGTACGGAAGCCGTCGCGAAGCTCCGCTTTGACGTGCTCCCGGCCCGCGAAGTATCCGCCAGCCCCGAAGAGCAGCGCCACCCCGGCGACGGCGACGCACCAGCGCCGTACCGTCATCCGCTCCAACAGCATTCCTTCGATCCGAGTCATTCCGGTCCTTTCGTTCGGCCACCATTGGCCGCGCGGATTGGAGGGTGGCGGGCTGACGATGACCAGACCGGGCGTGTGCGGGGGCGTGCTCCGCGGCACGTAGGGCGTGCGAACGGAAACGGGCAGGACCGTCCGTTCAACAGCGGAGAATGAAAGCCAGGGGCAATCCCGGCTATTTGTTCTCTGGAACGTTCAACTTAACGGCTTGCTTCCGGTTGCGCGACGCTCCGACAACTATCTGATCGCCGTTCACTTCGATTGCACCGTCATCCCTATCACCTAAGTCAAATGACCCGATGAGGCTCAGGATCGACTGCGTGCGAACCGAACCGTCCAGCGCCTTCGTTGTTTTGTCAGATAGACGCACCACCAAGAGAGACGTAAACCATCCTGTCCCTCCACCATTCTCCGTCGTGCGAAGCACGAAAACGTCGTCTCTGCATTTGCCCACAACTGAGTAGGAAAACGTAACGTCAGGAGCCCCCGATTCGGAAATCGAAACGCTCGCAGAGTTGTCGGTTGACTTGTACTTGTTGTGGTACCGATCAGAACCATGAACACCCGCGAGGTCGAGCGAGAGGATGGCAGGCACCCCGTCGGAGAGCCACGGAAGAAACTCACGCACTGCCAGTGGGTGAACCATCTGGCCGCGGAAGGTAAACTTACCCTGTTGTGGCTTTGCAACACCCGTCTGATCGTCTGCAGACGCGAGATGCACGACCACCAACACGACCAGTGGTAGCCAGACATGATGAGCCAAAGGCGTCTTCATTGCTTACTCCTTTCAGATGAACCCGCGTTACTCTACGCCATATTTGCCGGCATAATCAGCCTTCGGCTCCTGATTCGACGCAACCGCTACATCGAGCAGCAGACTGATGTTCCGCTTCGCTCGATTCGTTACTTGGTTGTAATAAGTTGACTTCGCGGAATCCGCCGCCTGAGTCTTGTGTCCGATATCCCACGCGGCTTTGTACCAGTCTCGGTTGGCCAACGAGGTCTTGAAGTCAGCGAACTTCGTCAGAGACCCCATATTGAAGACCATATCGCAGACAGCAATCTTCACCTCAAGCGGCAGCTCATCAAATGTCGCGACCTCCGCTTTCGCCTGTGCCAAGTGCTTCTTGAGGTCGCTCGCAAACAGTGCGCCTACCTGCGGCTGGGTAAGCGCAACAGTACCCGCTTTCACAGCAGCGAAGTTTGCGCTGGTAGCTGCCTCGAACTCGGCAACTCCGAGGTCCGTACCGTCCGGACCCATGTTATGGCCAACACCAATGGTCCAGTTGTCAAGATGGTCCTTGTAGACCGTCAAACTGGAGCCTTCCTCCTGAACGATTCTGGCTTGGATACGCTCGTTGAAGACGCTTTCGAGGTCACCTTCAGCCTGCCCGCTCGTCTGCGCGGCCATCATGGTCATGAGTCCACTGACTCGGTTGCGGTGCCCGTCCGTGACTCCAGATGAACGGTGAGTGATTCGGATGTCGGGCCATCGCGCGTGATCGAGAAAATGATCGGCTTCGGCGTATCCTCTTCCTCGTAGGGTGCAGCGGTTTCAGCACCTGAGTGAGAACCAGATCGCGCGAGCGTAGGCCGGATGGTGTCGGGTATCAGAATCGCGACCCGGCCCCCGCTCCCGGCTTGGCATATCAGAATGGTATCAGAATCGGGTGACGGTCAGTATCAGAATGGGTTCGGCTGAGCATCGGCAAACGGTCGCAAACGCCGGTGTTTTCGAGGTTTCCGGCGACACCTGTCCAGAGGCCTCTGGAAGTTTCGTAAAGCGGGGGTTGTGGGTTCAACTCCCATCTTCGGCTTTTTCGATTTTTCTGAGAAAACTTCGTTTTCCGTCGCTTCCCCTTGACGCCCGATCCGCCCATTGCCGCCTGGCGATTACGGGATTTCCATGAATCTCTCCTGACAGTCAAAATCGTGCCGTTCTCGTTCGGGAATAAGGGGCACCTCGGCGCTATCGGTATCCGGGCATCAGGGGGCGAAGCAATATGTCCGTTACATTGGAAGCCTGGGAAGGGGATTGGTTTTTTCCCGCTTGTCTTCCCTTCAGGCCTGTTCCGGGATGTAGCCTTTTTGTCTGAAATATGCCATCGCCTCGTCAAAACCTCGGAAGACCTTGGTGGCGGTTTCGGTGATGAACGGAGAGGGGGTTCCCCGGCAGGCCCAGACGACATAGACTTCCTTGCCGCCCTCGAAGGCGTGGTGGAGTTCCCGCTCGACGCCGGAGGAGAGGCCGGGCTTGCCGTTGGGAAGCTCGGGGACGAGGCTGACGATCATGTCGGACTGATCGACCATCTTGAAATCGCGGGCATAAATCTGCCCCATGATGTCCCCGGAAATCTGTGCGACCTCGGCGGTCTTCAGCAGGACGGGGCCTTCGGCGGCCTGCACGGTGATGGTGTTTTCGCCTTCACGCATCGCCTGGAGGGCGGTGGTGTGAAGGATCAGCTCATCGACATCGCCGGGGTCGAAGGCGATGAAATGCTCATCGAGCTGCGCGCGAAAACGATCGATTTCCGCGAGGGTGTCGGGCAGGTCCATGACATGGCTCATGGGAAACGAGGGATAGACTTTTTTCCTGTTCCGCTCGAACAGGAGGCGGAACAGGGTCCGGGTGGTCGCCTTGCCCCGTCCGCGGGAGATCATGAAGAAGTGGCCGTAGCCCTTGAGGATGTTGGCGAGAATCTCCGTCGCCAGCAGCTCCTCCTCGCGCCAGACCATGATGTCCTTGAGAGTATGATCGATGTCGTGGTCGCGCATCAGGCGCTGGTGAACACTTTCGGCGTTGTCGAGCAGCGTGAGATAAAGATCGGCGTTGAAGGCCTTGATGTGGTCGAAGTCGAAGGCGCTGAACAGCCCGTGCCGCCAGCGGAAGGTGGCGTGGGTGTTGACGATGACATGCTCGTGCTGATCGGCGATGCGGAGGATTTCCCTGAAGACGGCGCGGCGAAGGGCGTTGAGGCGCGTGATGGGAAGATTGAGGATGCGGCCGGGAGGGACATCGGGGGCTTCGGCGTACATCATTCTACCGACGTGGCAGACCTCGAGGTCATACCCCGCCTGCCGGGCGTGCTCCTGAACGGCCTCGAGATAAGGCCCTTTGTCCACACCGACTTGTCCTGTCACAATCGCACGCATGCCTTCACTCCGCGGCGCATGGGTTGAAACGGCGTCATCTCCCGCGGAAGGCGGGAGAAGGCGATTCACCTTATGCGCTACGCGCGTTCGATGCGAGAGGTCAGCGCAATCCTGAGATTGCTGATTTCATCGCGCAGCCGGGCGGCCTGCTCGTAGCGCTCCGCCCGGACCGCCTTGTCCAGTCGGGTTTGCAGTTTTCGCAGGGGATCCTGCGGAAGCCTGCGGCGGATCTCACGGGCGAATTTTCTCAGAACCTTCACCTCGTTGGATTTGCCGAACGCGGCGTTTTGTTCGAACCGCGCGAAGAATCCGCGGATGGATTCAAGCCCTTCCTCGATGACATCCAGCGCTTCGCGGTATTTTTCGTCCCGGAACAGAATCGACGCCTGCGCGCGGATGTTCATCATGATGATGTAGGGACGATACTGCTCGAGGACGAGGCGGTCGTGTTCCCCTTCGGCGAATTGCCCGCAGAGATCGAGCACGCGCAGGTTGCGCGCGGTGTCGCGCACGACGCCGGGAAATTCCTCGAGAACGAACAGGCTGAGGTAGCGGTGGTAATACATCACCGCCTCCTCGCGCAGGGACTGGCACTGGGACTCGGTGAGATGGAAATCGAGAGATGCGTCGTTGTGCTGTTTCTGATCGGACAACTGCTGCTCGAAGTAGTCGAGAAGCGATTCGCATCCGTGCGGGCGCGCCCCATCGGGCCGGCCGGTCATTTCCATCTGGAGTAGGCCCA
>CAYUNS010000046.1:8883-25233 GCA_964446155.1 uncultured Tepidisphaeraceae bacterium
CGCCTCGATCTGGGCCTACTCCAGATCGAGGCGCATCTGAAGCTTGGGCGATCCATCGGCGCCGTTGATTTTGCGCACGTTGATCGTCCCCGGTTCGTAGTCCCATCCCTTCAGCACGGATGAGATGTCTTTGTTGGGCATGCGCCCTTCGCGTTTTTCTGATGCGGTACGTTCTTCACTCATATAAACGGAACTCCACAATCATTACTGATCGCCGCAAAACCGGTTTTGTCGCATTCCTGTGCGTTTGACGCCCGGTCGCGGCAATCGAATTATAGACACGCGCCGCGCCCGTCATCAAAAAATGCCCGCGGCATCGACGGTTCATCCACTTCGGGCATGGAGAAGCATCGATACGTGTGATAAATCAGGGGAATTTTAACGTTTGACCGATTGGATCAATCGGGGGAGAATCAGAAAAGAGAGGTCCGGGATGGCTGAGCCTGTCAAATGCGCCTGCAAGAGTTGCCAATGTGTGGTTGCGCCCGGCAAAGGGGTGGAGCGGGATGGCCGAATCTATTGCAGCCGCGCGTGCGCCTACGATTGCACCGACACCACCTGCGTGTGCGTTCACGACCGCTGCGAAACAACGCCCGGGCAGTAATCCCCGCGCTTTCTCGTGTCGCAATCGCGTCAAAACGGCGGGATGCCGTCGTCTTCGACCGCGCAGGTCGATTGACTCATCGATCGATTACGGCATAGATAGAGGAATGAACGGATCATTCCCCAACCCGCTTCTCAAGCTGCATCGTCAGTCGCAAGCCGAGATGATCGGCCACGACCAGATCGAAATTGTCAATACATTCGGTGAGCCGCAGGTGGAATATGCGGCGTTGCACAAGGCGTGCGGCATGATCGATCGCCCCCAGCGGGGGATTCTGGAATTGACGGGGAAGGATCGGCTGCCGTTTCTGAACAATCTGCTCACCAATCAGACATGGGACAAGGCGAGCAAGTCGCCCCTGGCGGCGGGAGCGGGGGTGTATACGTTTTTCCTGAATGTGAAAGGGCGCATTGTCGCGGACATGAACGTCATCGAGCGTGGCGATCGCACACTGCTCGAGATGGACGCGCGGCTGGTCGAGCCGATTCGATCCGTGTTCGACAAGTACCTGTTCACCGAACAGGTGACGATGAGCAATCGCCTTGGTGAGTTGCATCAGATCGCATTATGTGGGCCGGGCGCGCGGAAAATTCTTGAGGAAGCGTCGGGCCGGGCGCTGGCGGATTTTCCGGAGATGGGATCGGATTCGATCGGGCTGTGTGGAATGGACGATCTCATCGTCTGGAGGGACGACCTCACCGGCCGGCCTGGGTATCACCTGGTGGCGCCCGCGGGTTCGGCCGAGTCGATCTGGCAAAGCCTGCTGTCGCGATATCACGATGAGCAGACACCGGGGAAGCGGGAATTGCATCCGACCGGATGGGCCGCGTTCAATGCCGCGCGCATCGAAGCGGGTCGACCGCTGTTCGGGATTGATTTTGACGGGCAGCCGGTGTCCACCGCGTCTCCGGGGAAGGCGCAGCGCGAGCAGACCGAAGAAATTCCCGCCGGGCCGGGGATTCTGGCGGCGGAAACGGGGCAGCTCGATCGGGCGGTAAGTTTCACCAAGGGATGCTATCTCGGGCAGGAGATTGTCGCGCGGATGCACGCGCGCGGGCAGGTTGCCAGGCAGCTTGTCGGGATTCGGATGGAAAACGACGCGTTGCCGATGGCGGGCGTAAAGATTTACGATGACAAGGACAACGAAGTCGGAGGCGTGACGAGCAGCACGATATCGCCGGTGCTGTCGAATGCCGCGATCTGTCTGGGCTATGTGAAGCGGCCGCTGTTCAGTGTCGGAACCAGACTGCTGATTCCGGCCGAGGGGGCGATGCGATCCGGGGAGGTTGTGAAACTGCCCTTCGTGACAAAGACCTGATGGGGGTGGCGAATTTCAGGAACCGGGATTTTATCCCTTTCGGAGAATCGGCCGGATGGGCTATTTTGAGGGTATTATGAATGAAGCAGGCGCCGCGCGGGCGTGACTCATCCATTCATTCCATCGCGCGGCCGATGGAGACACGCATCATCATGGACACCAAAGAGTTCTTCGAGAGCAATATGGCGAGGCAACCCATTGGATTAAGCGAGGCACACGTGGAGCGGATCTCGAAAGAACTGGGTGGCCAACAACCGGAGGAGAAGGACGAGGTGGGGCGGCTTCTCGCCGAGCGCGATCGATTGCTCGATCAGCAGCGGCAGATCATGCAATTGCTCGGCACGCAGTCGCCGGAGAAAGTCGTTCATGACCTGCGGAATGTTTTGAATGAACTGGGTCTGTTGCGCACCCTGATGGAGTCGCAGGAGTGAAGGGGTGAAAAGGCGAGGGATGCGCGGTTCCCGCGCTTTCGTGTTTTTACAAATCGATCCATGCCCG
Source organism: uncultured Tepidisphaeraceae bacterium (assembly GCA_964446155.1). Classification (GTDB taxonomy): domain Bacteria; phylum Planctomycetota; class Phycisphaerae; order Tepidisphaerales; family Tepidisphaeraceae; genus CAYUNS01. The sequence goes on from CAYUNS010000046.1 coordinate 11,304, forward strand.
GAGTTGCGGCCAGAGGAGCCAGGCCGCGATGAGAAGGATCAGCAGGACGGCGATGCTGATAAAGAGTTTCCTGCCCGCGCGGGTTGTCTCCTGCTCGACGGCGGGGCGCCTGTCGCGGCGTTCGGAAGGGGAATCGGCGGGGGCGCAATGCGTCACATACATGCCCGCCTGTTCGGCTTTGTGTTCCGCGGCGCCTTTGCTGTTGGCTTCGATTTCCAACACCATGCGCGCGCCCGTTTGCGAGTTCTGCCCCGTGGCTTTGAACAGCATTATGAGTCCTCGTGAAATGACCGCGGCGATTATACCTGACAAAAGTCTTCCGCCTACAACTCCCCACCGGCCGCGCCAGCCACTACAATCCGCCCCGCATGACTACCGAAGCGATTCCCCTCGTTGAGCCTGTGAATGCCGACCTCGCGTCCACCCGCGCCGGCCGGCCGTTCCTCGATCTCTTTCTCGTCAGTTTTCTCATTCTGTTTTTCGAGCTGGCGGCGATCCGCTGGTTTGGGAGCATGGTCGTTTTCCTGACGTTTTTCACCAACATCGTCCTCATCGCGTGCTTTCTGGGCATGAGTGTGGGGCTGCTGGCGGCGTCGCGAAAGCAGAACTTCATTCGATGGGTCATGCCTCTCACGCTTGTCTCGGTCGGGTTGGCGCTGGCGACGTACTGGGGTTATCACCACTACAGCGAGCGCATCACCATCGACGCGGGCAACCAGCAATCCCCGCAGTTGATCTACTTTGGAACGGAATATCGCCCCAACGATCCCAGCCGATTCGTCATTCCGATGGAGGCGATCGCGGGGATTTTCTTCGTATTGATCGCGGTGACGTTCGTGGGGCTTGGGCAGGTGATGGGCAGGGCGTTCGGCGCCATCCCCAACCGTGTGGCGGCGTACAGCGTCGATATTCTCGGGAGCCTCACGGGCATCGCCGCATTCGGGCTGGCAAGCTGGTTTGAACTGACGCCGACGGTGTGGTTTCTCGTCGTGCTGGTCGTTTTGCTTTATTTTGTTCCGCGCTGGTCGTGGTTGCAGGTGATGGGAGCGCTGGGGGTGTTGTTTCTCGTGTCCGTCAGCGCGCATGGAACGGGGCTGCGCGACAACGTGCTCTGGTCGCCGTATTACAAGATCACCTATACGCCGCAGACGCGCGAGATCGACACCAACAACATCGCGCACCAGCAGATGCTGGACATCCGCCAGGCCGGGCCTGCCTATGCGCTGCCGCACCTGTTGAACCGTGACGCCGGAGGCGCGGCGTTCGACGAGGTGCTCATCATCGGCGCGGGAAGCGGCAACGATGTCAGCGCCGCGCTGAACTACGGCGCCAGGCGCATCGACGCGGTGGAGATCGATCCGGTGATCAACCGCATCGGCCGGGCCGATCATCCCGATCAGCCCTATGGCGATCCGCGCGTCAGCATTCATCTCGACGACGGGCGCAGCTTCATTCGCCGGACGGAAAATCAATATGACCTGGCGATCTACGCACTGGTCGATTCGCTGGTGCTGCACTCGGGATACTCGAGCATCCGCCTCGAGAGCTTTCTGTTCACCGAGCAGGCGTTCCGGGATGTGAAATCGAGATTGAAGCCCGGCGGGGTGTTTGCGATGTACAACTATTATCGGCAGGGGTGGGTGATCGGCCGGCTCGCCAAGATGGCGGAGCAGGTCTTCGGTGTGAAGCCGCTTGTCATCTCGCTGCCGTTTCAGGAAACGATCACCTCCGCGGACAACCAGGCGAATCACATTACGTTTCTGCTGGTGGGAGAGGATTCCGATTCGCTGGAGCGGATTCGTCGATCATTCGAGGAGAACCAGGCGTTCTGGATCAACCAGCGGCCGGAATTGAACGAGGGCAATCATTTCTCCGCCGTCGCGCCCGGCGATGGCGCGGCCGAGGGCGGTGCGTGGCAGAAGATCGCCCCGGCGACGGTGGACATCGCCGACATCGATCTGCTTCCCACGGACGATTGGCCGCAACTCTATCTTCGCAAACCGGAGATTCCGACGCTGAATCTGCGCGGAGCGGCGATGATCGCCGTTCTTTCGCTGGTGATTCTCTTCAGTTTCGCGCCGGTGCGGCGGATCCGTCCCAACGGGCGGATGTTCTTTCTGGGCGCGGGATTCATGCTGCTCGAGACCAAGGGCGTCGTGCATATGGCGCTGCTGTTCGGATCGACATGGGTCGTCAACTCGGTCGTCTTCTTCGCGATCCTGGTGATGATTCTTTTCGCGAATCTTTATGTGGTCACGTTCAAGCCGCGAAAGCTCTGGCCATACTACGCGGGATTGATCGCGGCGCTGGCCGTAAACACGCTGGTGCCGATGGATCAATTTCTCGCCCTGCCCGGCGTGATGAAGACCATCGTCTCCTGCGGCGTCGTCTATATTCCGATCTTCTTCGCGGGGGTCATCTTCGCGGCGGTGTTCCGGGATTCAAAGCAGCCGGATGTGGACTTCGGCTCGAACGTCGCGGGGATCATTCTCGGCGGACTGAGTGAATATCTTTCGCTCGTGGTGGGATTCAACCATCTGCTGCTCCTGGCGATTGGATACTACGGCTTGTCCGCGGTTTTCAGGGCGCGAGTCGGTTTCCGTCCCGCGCCGATCGGCGCGGCCGGGTTGTTGGCTCTGCTGCTCATTACGCCCGGTTGCGCGGTGAAATCGCCTCCCACCGATGAAGTCTTCCAGGTCTCCACCTTTGACACGCTTCTCTCGGGACAATACGACGGCGTGATGTCGTTGCGCGAGGTGAAGAAGCACGGCGACATCGGCCTCGGCACGTTCGACAAGCTTCACGGCGAACTTGTGCTGCTCGACGGGCAAACATATCGCGTGCGATCGGATGGCGGCGTGGATCGTGTTTTCGACGAGGAGACGACCCCGCTGACCGTCGCGAAATTCTTCCGGCCGGATCAGACCCTGGACGTGCCGCGTGATTTCACCCTTGCGGAGCTTGCCGATCACATCGATCGGCACATCCCGACGACCAACTGGTTTTATGCCGTTCGCATCGACGGGACGTTCGCACAGGTGCGGACGCGCAGCGTGCCGGCGCAGGAGCGGCCGTATCGTGAGCTGATCGAGATCGTGAAGGATCAGCCGACGTTCGATTTTGAAAACGTGAAAGGAACGCTCATCGGCTTCCGTTGTCCGGTATTCGCGCAGGGGCTTAACGTGCCGGCGTACCATTGGCATTTCCTCACCGAGGACCGCCGGCGGGGTGGGCATGTGCTGGAATTGCGGACGATGGGCGCGACGGCGCGGATCGACGCATCGAGAAAATGGCTCATCCACCTGCCGGAATCGAGCGAGTTCCGGTCGGCGGACTTCACGCGGGATCGTGCCGGCGAACTCAAGACGGTCGAATCCGGCGAAACGCCGGAATAAACCGGCACTTGTGGCGAATGTTCATCGCGCCTAAGCTTTACATGACTTATAAACTCAGGAGATTTCATGGGTATTCTTGAAGGCAAAAAAGGGCTGATCCTCAACATCGCCAATGATCGCAGCATCGCCACGCACATCGCCAACCACTGCATCCAGCAGGGCGCGACGTGCGGGTTCGGGTTTCTGCCGATGGACAATCGCGAGAAATCCGAGCGGCGGGTGCGCAAGGCGATGGAGGAAAACGGATTTTCCCAGGCATGGCTGCACCCGTGCGATGTCGGCAGCGACGACTCGATCGCCGAGTATTTCGACGCCGCGCGGAAGCAGTTCGGCGAGATCGACTTCCTCGTGCATTGCCTGGCTTTCGCCAACCGGGATTATCTGAAGAAGGATGAAGGCAACTTCACCTCCACGCCGCGCGAGGTGTTCAAGCAGGCGCTGGACATCAGCGCCTACAGCCTTGTCGCGTTGACGCGCGCGGCGTTGCCGCTCATGCCCAACGGCGGATCGGTCATCGCGCTGACTTACCTCGGCGCCAACCAGGTCATCCCCGGATACAATGTGATGGGCGTGGCCAAGTCGGCCTTGGAATCGACGGCTCGCTATCTCGCTTTCGATCTCGGTGGGAAGAAGATCCGCGTCAACACGATTTCGGCCGGGCCGATCAAGACCCTCAGCGCCATGGCGGTGGGAGGCATCGACGAAATGTTCACCCACATGGAACGCAAGGCCCCGCTCAAGCGCAACATCGACGGCGACGAAGTCGGCAAAACCGCGGCCTACCTCCTCAGCGATCTGTCGAGCGGCGTCACCGGTGAAAATATTTTTGTCGACAGCGGGTTCAACATTGTCGGGCTGTGAGCCGTGAAGACGTGAAAGGGGCCGGGCGCTTCTTTCGCGTCTTCATGTCATGCCTGCTCGATTTCCGTCGCGGGCGCGAAATTTCTCATGAATGTTCGCGGGCGCACCCGATGAATCGCACGGGGTCTCATTTCCTCGGGAGTCGCCGTGAGACGAGTGGTGCTGGTGGACGATGACACGCGGTTGAGGCATGTCGTCGCGCGCTTTTTGCGGAGTTGCGGGTTCGAGGTCGTCGGTGAAGCCTGCGACGGCGAGGACGGCATCCTGCTCGTGCATCAACATCAGCCCGATCTGATCATCACCGATATGCTCATGCCCCGCCGCGACGGGCTGAGCTTTGTTCGCGCTTTGCGATCGGAAGGATGGGACAGGCCGATCATTATGATGAGCGGCCAACCCCAGCCCACCTTCGCCGCCGACGCCCTCACCGGCGGCGTGAACGCCTATGTCCGCAAGCCCTTCGAGCCGGACAACCTCCTGAGCGCCATTCGCCTCACCCTTGGCCCGATCTCCCGCGTGGCGTGAATGCCGCGCGCGGAGGAAATGGAGGGAACCGGGTATGATCGCCGGATATGATGTGCGGAGCGGCGGGTGAAATGAATGAACGGATGATGTCGATGGACTCGCGGGAGATCGAGGTTGAAGCGACGTATCAGCGGTTGAGCGAGGTGATCCGCCCGATGGGGCGGGTGATCGTCGCGTTTTCCGCCGGGGTGGATTCAACCGTCGTCCTCAAGGCGGCATTGAATACCCTCGGCGCCGACAATGTGCTTGCGGCGACGGGGGTCAGCCCATCGCTCGCGGCGAGGGAACTGGAGAGTGTTCGCGCACTCGCGGGGTTGATGAACGCGCCGCTGGAACTGATCGACACCTCCGAGATGGACAGCCCGCACTATACGGCGAATCCGGTCAACCGTTGCTATTTCTGTAAAAACGAGTTGTACGGAAAGCTCGCCGAGCTTGCGAAAGCGCGCGGGTATTGCGTGATCGTGAATGGGTTGAATCTCGATGACACCGGCGATTTCCGTCCTGGCATTCAGGCCGCCGACGAGCACGCCGTGCGATCGCCGCTGCTCGAGGCGCGGATGACCAAGGCCCATGTGCGCGCCGTCGCGAAACATCTCAAGTTGCCCAACTGGCAAAAGCCGGCGCTGGCATGCCTGTCCAGCCGCATCCCCTACGGCACGCCGGTGACCATCGCCTCGCTCGGGCAGATCGAAAAGGCCGAGGCGTTTCTTCATGACCGCGGCTTCACGGGATTCCGCGTCCGCCATCACCAGAAGCTGGCCCGCATCGAAGTGAACCCGAATGATCTGCAAAAAATTTGCCAGGAGCCGCTGCGCACGGAACTCGTCACTTATTTCAAAAACATCGGATACACCTATGTGACGATGGATCTCCAGGGGTTCCGCAGCGGCAGCGGCAACGAGGCGCTGCCGGGCGCCACGGCTGGTCGGGGAAGCCGACCCTGAGCGGCGGAGTCCCGAGCGCATCGCCTATCGCTTGATCCGCGCGCTGCCGCCCTTGAATACGTGCGTCAACTCATCCAGGTCGATCTGGCTGCTGTCGCCGCGGGTGGACTGGAGCAACGCGCCGTGGGCGGCGGCGAGATCGACGCATTCCTGGGGTGTTTTGCCGTTCAGGAAGCCGTAGGCGAAGCCGCTGCTGAACCCGTCCCCGCCGCCGACGCGATCCTCGATCTCGAGGTTGTCGTAGCGACGCGACTCATGGAATTTTCCATCGACGTAGAGGATGGCCGACCAGTTGTTCACCAGCCCGCTCTTCACCTCGCGCAGCGTCGTGCCCACCACCTTGATGTTGGGATACGCCTTCACCACCTTCTCGACCATCCGCTTGTAGGCGCTGGTGTCCAGCGCCGTGAGATTCTCGTCGACGCCCTCCACCTCGAATCCAAGCACCTTCTGAAAATCCTCCTCGTTGCCGATCAGGCAATCGACATGGGGGATGAGGTCCTTCGTTGTCTCCCGCGCCTTTTGCGCGCTCCACAACTTGCTGCGGAAGTTGAGGTCGTAGGAGACGATCGTGCCGGTGGCGCGGGCGGTTTGGATGGCTTCACGGCAGACCGCGGCGCAGCCGTCGGACAGGGCGGTGAAGATGCCGCCGGTGTGCAGCCAGCGCACGCCTTGTTCGGTGAAGAGCGATTTGAAATCGATCATCCCCGGCCGCATGTTGCTGGTTGCGGAATGACCGCGATCGTACATCGTGACGCTGGCGCGCACGCCGGTGCCGACCTCGGTGAAGTTCAGCCCGATGCGGTCTGCCCGGCCGACGCCGTCGTATTTCTCCATGACGACATGGCTCATGTCCACGCCGACCGCTCGGCCGTGGTTGATGATGATCCGACCGAGCGGATTGTCCACCAGCCGGCTCAGGAATCCGGTGCGCATGCCCAGCCGCGACAGCGCGTAAGCCACGTTGTACTCACCGCCTCCGACCCACACTTCCAGCGTGGGCGAGAACTCGATGCGCCCGTGCCCCGGCGGCGACAGGCGCACCATGCACTCGCCAAGGCTCATCAGGTCAAATCGGCAATCATTCGCGGGACGGATGTTCATCATCGGACAGGCTCCTTTGGCAGGATAGTGTAATGAGAGACACCGGCAATTCCAGAAGGCGGTGCGGCCGGGGTGACCGGTTGAACGTGACCGGGGGACACTGTTCCGCTATGTTTTCGTCATCATGAATAATCCTGTCATGTTGCTCCGAATGATCGCCCTGGCCGAAGCCGTGTCGTTTCTGATCCTGCTCGGCGTGGCGATGCCGCTGAAGTATTTCGCGGAAGTGCCGGCGGCGGTGCTGGTGGTGGGATGGATGCATGGGGCGTTGTTCATCGCGTTTTGTGCGGCATTGGCGTGGGTCATGCTGGCGGCGCGCTGGCCGATGGGACGGAGCACGCTGGTTTTCGTCGCGGCGTTTGTGCCGTTTGCGCCCTTCGCCCTGGATCGCCGCATGAGGCGATACGCGGAGGCGTTCGTTGCCCCCGGCGGGGAATGAGGGACAATGACGCCCATGCCGGAGCAGCGCCGCACATTTCCAAAGACGCACCGCATCGGCGGGCGGGGGAGCTTCGCGCGGGTGCTGGATGTGCGCGTGCGCGAGTCGCGCGGGACGCTGGCGGCGAGTGCGGTCCCGAACGACCTGGGATATTCGCGACTGGGGATCGGGATCTCGCGCAAGGTGGGAACGGCGGTGCGGCGGAACCGCATCAAGCGGCTGTTGCGCGAGGCGTTTCGACTGATGGGGGACGAGTTGCCGCGCGGCTATGATGTGGTGGTGCTGGTGCGTCCGCACCAGCCGTTGACCTTGTCGGAGTATCGCCGGCTTTTGACGGGAATGTTGCATGGGTTGCATCGGAAGTGGATGCAACGGGAAGAGCGGGCCGGCCGCGATGCGGGCGACGCCGGCGGGAGGCGATCTCCACCCACGCCACCCGCCTCGCCTTGGCCATGATGAACCAATGTCCTGGCTGTTCATCCATCTCGTGCTGCTTTACCGGGTGACGCTGGGGCGTTTGCTCGGGGGGCACTGCCGGTACGCGCCGTCGTGCAGCCAGTATGCGATCGACGCCATTCGCAAGTATGGCGCCCTGCGCGGCGGATGGCGCGGCGTGAAGCGAATCTGCCGTTGCCATCCATGGAGCGGGGGCGGATACGATCCGGCGTGAAAAGGGCGAGGCGGCAAGCGGAAGATCGGGCATGATTGACGTGAAACGGAAAACAGGCGCCAATGGGATGATGGATTCGCGGCGGGCCGCTGATATGGGGGATGGTCTTCGAGAGGTGCGGTTGTTCCGCGATCTGGACGACGCCGCGCGCAAGGACATTGTGGCCGGGGCGGGACGCGCGCGCTGGGCGCGAGGGGAGCGCGTGTTTCGACAAGGCGCGGCGGCGCGATCGTTTTATGTGTTGGTTGAAGGGCGGGTGAAGCTCACCAAGCTGACGGCCGACGGACAGTTGGTGCTGCTGCGGTTCGTGTTGCCCGGCGAGGCGTTCGGCGGGGTGTCGGCGTTGGGGGCGCGGCAGTATCCGGTGTCGGCCGAAGCGTCCGAAGACGCTTCGGCCCTGGCATGGAATGGAAAAACGGTGGAGGCGCTGCTGCGGCGGCATCCGCAACTGGCGATGAATTTCATCGACCTGCTCGCCGAACGCCTGCACGACATGCAAAACCGCTACGAGGAACTGGCGACGCAGCAGGTCGAGCAGCGGTTGGCGAGAATTCTGCTGCGCCTCGTGCAACGGGCGGGCAAGCGCGTGGACGGGGGCGTGCTGGTGGACCTGCGGCTCACCCGGCAGGACCTGGCGGAAATGAGCGGCACGAGCCTTTTCACCGCAAGTCGAATTCTGAACCGCTGGCAGGACGCGGGCGTGATCGAATCGAAGCGGCAGCGAATCCTCATCCGCCACCCCCACGGCCTGGTCACCATCGCCGAAAGCTGAAGCAGGCTTCACCTCTTTTGGCCGGATCATTTCCCTCCCTTGCTCCAGAGCAAAGATCGTGATCCCCGGGATCGCTAGTTTGTGCTGGCGCCGGTGCGGCTCGCGGAAGGTTTCCGGGAGCCGACGCATCGGTGAAGACGATCTCGTAATGAGGCGATTGCATCATGGATATTCACAGCACCATCGACGTGCGCACCATTCCCGGCCCGCAGCGGCATCCGTTGATTTTCCAGACCTTCGAGGGATTGCAGGCCGGGCAGGCGCTGGAACTGATCAACGATCACGATCCGTTCCCCCTGCACAACCAGTTCAATTTCATGAAGCGAGGACAGTTTCGATGGGATTATCTGGAGGAAGGGCCGAATGTCTGGCGGGTGCGGATCGGGAAGATCCAGGAGCCGCCGAACCGGCAATGATCCGTGACGCGGCATCGGTGGGCCAAAAATAATCGGGAGGATTGTTCCAGAGCAACGTTGGTGATTGGCCTGCGGGTTTACCGTGTGCCGATCATGCATTCCTCCTCGGAACATCCTCGCGCGGATTGGACGATCGAAGCGTTGCTGACGGCCTGCCCGGAATCGGCGCGGGTGTTTGATCGGTTGCACATGGCCTGCGTGGGATGCGTAATGGCGCCGCACGAAACCATCGCGGAGGTGGCCGTCGAGTACGGCATCGATCCGCATCAACTGTTGCGCGAGCTGCGGGATGCCGTGCGCCGTCCTGCGCGCCGGCCCGCCGCGGCCCGTCGAAGACGAAAGCGGGGCGGATCATGAACAAGCTCCCGCAGGGCGATTTCGCCCTGGACACGGCTGTGGCGCATGCTTTGCCGATCCCGCCGGATTTCACGGAGTTGATCGAGCTTCGGTCTGTCGCCATCGAGCACAAGCTGGGATATTTTCGGGATGAGCCGTTCGTCCTTTTCGCGTTCAGCCCCGAAGGCGGCGAGGTGATCTGGAAGGACGGCCGATCGTCCGGGTTTGGAACGGGCGGCTGGAGAATGTTTCTCGATCGGATCGCGCCGGTGGCGCGGCGATATGGCGCGGATGTCGGCGACATCGATCGCGCGGGTACACATGCGGTGCTGATGGATCGTGTGCGCGGCGCGGTGTATGTCGCCACGTTCGAGTCGGCCCAGCGGTTCCTGTTTGAAGCCAACGGATTGTCCGTGCCCGCACGTCGATGCCTGTGTCTGCAAAAAGACTGTCCTTCCTGCACGCCGGCATCATGATGGATGCAACTTCGCGTCGCGGGAAGCGGCCGTCGATGATCCATTCGCGCCCCCGGCCGGATCGGTTATGAATTCGGTTGGATTGATGAGGTGAGCCGCTCATGAAATCAAAGACCGCCACGCACGGCAACCCGGAGGTTCGCATCAAGCGCGTCTACGAATCCCCTTCATCCGGTGACGGGACGCGGATTCTGGTCGAGCGTCTTTGGCCGCGCGGCGTCGCCAAGGCGCGCGCGGCCGTGGACCTGTGGCTGAAGGAGATCGCCCCCACGTCTGAATTGCGCAAATGGTTCGCGCACGACACGGAGAAATGGCCGGAGTTCAGGAAGCGATATCAAAAAGAGCTTGCCGGCAACACCGAGGCCCTGGACCGGCTGCGCGAAGCGATCAGCCAGGGCGAGGTGACGCTCATTTACGCCGCCCACGACGAAGCCCACAACAGTGCGGTGGTTCTCCGGGATTACCTCGAATCCCACCCTTCCCGCAAACGAGCCTGAAAAACCGAAAGCAAGTTTTGCCCCCCATCGTCACGCGATTACCCTGTGAAGCAATGTCCGACAATTTTTTTGACACTGGTCGTTTTCAGAGTATATTGTCCTTGTATACATATGTGCATTTCATTGGATGAAGTAACGATTCGGGCTGCGGTATTTTGGCGTGGATTTTAATCAAACGATTGATTAGGAGATGTGGGCTGAAACAAGCTTTCGGTCGTTGAGACCGAAACGCGGCGGGTTGCCTGACAACTCGTAAAGCCATTTGAGCGAACAGGGAATTACACTTCTTTCCACTTTTCGGAGGATATGCAATGCGATATGGCAGGCGAGCAACGATCCTGGCGGCGGCGGTGATGGGTGTGGGGCTGGGAGCCACGCAGGCGATGGCGGCCAACATCACCTGGTCGGGCGGGGGCGATGGAACCAGTTGGACTGACACGGATAACTGGGTTGGCGGGGTCGTGCCGGGAGACCAGAACGGCGCCGCCTCCATCAACGAAGACACCGCCATCTTCAACGCCACAGGCGTCGCTTTTCCCAATATCACGGTGGATGCCGGACGGACGATCCAGGGCATTACCACGGGCGCCGGTTATACGATCGGCTCGACGAGCGGGAATGCGATCACCCTGGTTGGTGGTGGCACTGTGACCGGAAACGAGGGGACGATCGCCGCGCCGATTGTGTTGGCGAGCAATCCCAGTTTCAATAACAACGCCAACCAGGTTCTTGACATCAATGGGGATATTTCCACCGTCGATGCGACAGCCCGCAGTCTCCGTCTGCAGAACTCCTGGGGCACGGTCAATTTCAATGGGGAGATCAGCGGGCCGATCACAATCGTGCCGAACGTTCAATTTCTGACCGGCCAGCGGATCATCAATCTGAATCACAGCAATACCAACACGGGCGGCGTTTCGCATAATCACTCCATTGCAATCGTCCATCTGAACGCCGCCGGCGCGATCACCGACTCCAGAGCCGAAACCGGCAGAGGGGGGCATTTCGTCGTCAACGCCGAGAATGCCATCACTGGCAGTTCGTATGTGACGATACGGGATGGTGAGAACGGAACCTATCCGTCCACCATTGTGTTCAACCACCCCAACGATTACACCGGCACGACGACGATAGGCATTGGCAGGGGCTGGACCGGCGGCGAGTTGTGGGCCAACAACACCCACGGATCGGCCACGGGCAGCGGGGATGTGTCCATTTCCGGCGGACTACTGGCCGGCGATGGGTTCATCGTCAACACCGGCGAGGGCAGGGGCGTGACGCTCGGAGCAAGCGGGCGGATCGGCCCGGGGGCATCGGTGGGCGAAATCGGCACGTTGACGCTGAGTACCGGCGACAAGGGTCTGGGCATCAGCGGCGCGGTCGGCAGCGCCAACCTCGGGTCGCTGATCTTCGATCTGGACACCTCCACCAACAGCGACCGCGTCGATCTGCTCGCCGGCGTGTTGAACATCGGCAGTGGCGTGCTGGAGTTCGATGACTTCGCGTTCAATCCGCTGAGCGGGTTCGGGGTCGGCGAGTACACGCTGTTCAACACCAACGCGGCCATCAACGGCACTCTGGGCGAGAACCTCTCCGGTTCGATCGGCGATTTCACCGGTACGATCGGCTTCAGTGGCGATGGACAGGATCTCATCCTCACCGTCGTTCCCGAGCCGTCGGTTCTGGGCGCGCTGGCGATCGGCGCGATCGGATTGATGGCGCGTCGGCGGCGGGTGGCGTGAGTGGAACGAATTGATTTTCCGGCGCGGGGCGAACAGCCCCGCCCGGGTTTGAACACAACTGGGCCTGATTGGATTTCACTTCTCATACAGACCGGAGGATATGCAATGCGATATGGCAGGCGAGCAACGATTCTGGCGGCGGCGGTGATGGGTGTGGGGCTGGGGGCCACGCAGGCGATGGGACAGACCAGGACATGGGTTGCCAATCCGACGGATGGCAATTGGACCACTGCGGACAACTGGTCAGGCACAACTGTCCCCGGAAACACCGAGGGCACGGCCACGAACGAGCAGGCGAATTTCGGCGCCAGCGGCACTACGACCGTGATCGTGGATGAGGGGCGCACCATCGGCTGGATGGAGTTCCTCAGCACCACGAGCAGTTATACCTTCACGGGCGGGACGCTGAATCTGGGGCCGCGCGTATCCGGCGGCATCGCCACGATCGCCGCGCTCGCTCCGGCAGAGGGTCAGCCGAACCGGACGTTCACCTTCAACATGCCGCTGAACCTGACGGCGACCACTGCCTACTCCCCTGCGGCCGGGCACACGTTCATCTTCAACGGCGACATCACTGCGGCGGGCAACTTCACCCAGACAGCAGGCGGAACGACCATTGTCAACGGCTCGATGAGCGGTGCGGGCGCCTGGAGCGGCTCCGGCAACCCCGGCACGGCCAATACCATCCTCAACAACGCCAACACCAACGCCGGCGGGATCACGGGGGGCAGGTATGAACTGGCCCATGCCGGGGCGGTGACCAACGCCCCGATTAACATTAACACGGGTGGGCACATCCTGGTGACGGCCGACAACGCCATCACCGGTTCTGGTCCCATAAGCATTAAAAACAGCGCCGTCAATACGGCTTCGCTGGTGATCAACAACCCCAATGATTACACGGGCCAGACCACGCTGGATAGCCCCAACGCCGCTACGGTCGGCCCGACCCTGCTCGTGAACAATTCGTCCGGATCGGCCACGGGCAGCGGACATGTGCTTCTATGGGCGGGATTGCTCGCCGGCGATGGAGCCATCATCAACAGTGGAAGCGGCAAAGGGGTGGTGCTCCACAAGAAAGGCAATGGCAATTACACCCAGCTTTCTCCGGGCGCTGCGCCCGGCCAGGTTGGCACATTGACGCTGAGCCTGGGCGCCCTTGGGCTGAACATCAGCGGCACCGTCGGCGATGCGGGTACGGGCGCGATGCTCTTCGATCTCGGCACTGAAGCCAGCAGCGACCGCGTCGATCTGCTGGCCGGCACGCTGAACATCGGTAACGGCGTGCTGGAGTTCGACGATTTCGCGTTCAATCCGCTGAGCGGGTTCGGGGTTGGCGAATACACGTTGTTCGCCACCAACGCGGCGATCAGCGGATCGCTGGGCGCGAATCTGTCCGGCCTGATCGGCGGTTACACCGGCACGATCGGCCTGGGCGACGGCGGTCAGGACATCATCCTGACGGTCGTTCCCGAACCGACGGCGCTGGCGGGGTTGGGTCTGGCGATGCTGGGCCTGGTGGCCCGGCGGCGTCGGATTTGAGGAGAGGAACTGACAACCAACCACTTCATTTCGGAGGATCGAATCATGCAAGCGACATGCACTACATCGGAAAATGGACAAAGCTCGATTCTGAATCGCCGTCATGTGGCCTTGGCACTGGCAGCCTGCTGCGCGCTGGGAGCGGGACAGGCGCTGGGGGCGCACGGGACGTGGACGGGAGAAGGGGGCAACACCAATTGGAGCAATC
>CAYUNS010000047.1:0-24752 GCA_964446155.1 uncultured Tepidisphaeraceae bacterium
CCTTCTTCGGGGAGTACCCCCGACAAAAAAAGCTCCGGCGCTTATTCAGCACATCGGAGCCACCTTGGCTCATTGGCCTTCCCCCGTCACCGTCGATCAGGGTTGTGACCAAATCACATCTGCGAGAAATATAGGAATGCTTCGCCAATAAATCAAGTCTGAAATTTACGAAATATTTACACGAGATGGGGCCGCCCGCGGCTGGTGAAAAACGCCAGGATGAAAATCGTGTTTTTGGAGACAGCGGCGTTGAAAGTCCCGCGAGCGCGTGGTCGCGGTCGGCCGGCGATGCGGGTACTGTTGTCGCCGCGGCGGTCGGGAGAGAGTGGTTCCCTATAATCACCCGAAGCAGCCGATCGCGAAATACATCAAGACCACCGAGGCGATCCCGACCGTCATTCCACGATGTCCTTCGTCCATTCCATTTCCGATCCCCATCAACTCGCCGGCGAGATCCGATCGCGCGCTCGCTCGCTGGGGTTCGATCTCGTCGGCATCGCGCCGGCGGAGCCATCGCGATACCGGGAGTATCTTCGCCAGTGGCTGGACGACGGGCAGGCGGGGACGATGCAATGGATGACGAAGCGATTCGAGGAACGCACCGATCCCTCCGTCTATGTGCCCGAGGCGCGCAGCGTCATCTGTGTCGCGATGAATTACCATGTGCCCCTGGAGAAAGTCCCCGAAACGGAGCGGGAGCATCATGCGAAAGTGGCGCGGTATGCGCTGGGGGATGATTATCACGACATCATCAAGAAGCGATTGCATCATCTGTCGGACTGGATGCGCGGCGTCACTCCGGGCGCGATCACCCGCGCCTGCGTCGATACCGCGCCGGTGATGGAGAAGGAACTGTCCATGCGCGCGGGGGTTGGATGGGTTGGAAAAAACACCTGCCTCATCAACCCGCGCATCGGTTCGTGGCTGCTGCTGGGGGAGGTGGTGACGACGCTGGATTTGCCGGTGGATGAGCCGGCCGTCGATCGCTGCGGCACTTGCCGGCGGTGCATCGATGCGTGCCCGACGGGCGCGATCACCGCGCCTTATCAACTCGACGCGCGGCGGTGCATCTCCTATCTCACCATCGAGCGCCGCGAGCCGATTCCCGATGAATTTCACGAGGGGATTGGCGAATGGCTGTATGGATGCGATATCTGCCAGGAGGTCTGCCCCTGGAACGGCAAGGCGCCGGCGGCGAGCGATCCGTTGCTGCGGCCGCGCTTCCCGACCGGTACGGTTGATTTACGCGAGGTGCTCAACTGGCGAGATGAAGACTATCGTGCCCGGTTGCGCGGCAGCGCGATGAAGCGGGTGAAGCTCCCCGTTCTGCAACGCAACGCGAAAATCGTCGCGTCGAATCTCGACCGCCTTCGATGAGGTCGTCATAAAACGAGGGACACGGAGCGTCCCGTGTCCCTCGTCCTGATTCGGCCGATCGTTTTATGGATCGGTGTTACGACACCTGGATCTTCCGCGGCTTGCTCTCCTCGCGCTTGTTGAGCGTGATGGCGAGCACGCCGTCGTTCAGCTTGGCGTCGACGGTTTGCCCATCCACCGTTGGTGGAAGGGTGAAGCTCCGCTGAAAGCGATTGTAGCGGCGCTCATGGAGAAGCAGTTCGCCCTTGCCGTCTTTCTTGTGCTCGCTGGAGCGCTCGGCGGTGATGGTGAGCGTCTGGTTCTCAAGAGTGATGTTCACCTCTTCCTTTTTGAAGCCGGGCAATTCAGCCTCGACGTAGAGATGATCGGCATCTTCACGGACATCGACGCCGTAGGGCGCGAGGTACGATCCACCGCTCACTTCCCGTCCGCCGAAGAAGCGATTGAGCATTGTGTTGAAATCCTGTTGAGCCGCTTCGAACGGATCATATTCAGTGCGACGTGTTACGCGTGTGGGCAGTGCCATTGCGAATCTCCTTTCTGAAAAACAGGTTCACGGGTCGTTCATTGGTTGCCAGTGATGACAACAAGATGGATGTAATCAAACCCCGTGCCAAAACGGGGATATGGAGGGGTTGCCGTAAAGGGTTGAGGACACTACGTTTGGGAAAGAGGGGGATTCGGGGATTTTGTGGGGATTCCTGCGGAATTGGCAGTGGGTGTCGGGATGGCAGTTTCCAATTCGATTCTCGTCATTCTCGGGCCGACGGCATCGGGCAAATCGGACCTGGCTTTGCGCATCGCCCAACGGACGGGCGCGGAAATTCTCAGCGTCGATTCGATGCAGGTTTACCGCGGGATGGACATCGGCACGGCCAAGCCCACGCCTGCGGAGCAGGCGCAGGTGAAGCACCATCTCATCGATGTGGTCGATCCAAACGAGACATTCACCGTCGCGCGGTTTGTCGAGTTGGCCGATGCGGTCATCGCCGATGCGCGGCGGCGCGGTGTGCGGCTCATTGCCGCGGGGGGAACGCCCCTCTATTACAAAGCCTTGTTCGAGGGGTTGTTCGATGGTCCCGGCGAGGACGCGGCGATTCGGGATCGTCTGCGCGCCTTTTCATCGAGCGAACTGCACCGGCGGCTGGAGGGGATCGATCCCCAGGCCGCCGCGCGGATTCATCTCAACGACACGCGACGGCTCATCCGCGCGCTCGAGGTGTTTGAACTGACCGGCCGACCGATCTCGTCCTTTCAAACGGATTGGGAATCCCCGCAACACCGCCATGAAGCCGTGTGGACCGGATTGCTCTGGGAGAAGGAGCAGATCAACCGCCGCATCAACGCGCGCGTCAGGCTCATGATGGAGGCCGGCTGGTTGGAAGAGACGCGGCAACTGCTCAGCCGATATGGAACGATCTCGAAGACCGCCGGCGAGGCGACGGGGTACTTCGAGCTGTTCGAGCATCTTGCCGGGCGGATGACGCTGGAGGACGCCGTCGAGCGGATCAAGATCGGCACGCGGCAGTTGGCGCGGCGGCAAATGAAATGGTTTCGGCGGTTTCGACGGCTCCACTGGCTGGACGGCGCGCAAAACGAAGCGAATTTGGAGAAGGTGATGGAATTATGGGGGAGATGAACGGTGGGGCGGGATTCCCGCGGGCCGACCGTCGAAATTCAAATCCTGAATTTCGGGATATTGAACTTCCCGACGGTCCCGTGTATCACAGTATGCGGTCGAGGGGCGGCTGTGATGGCGCATCTCGATCGAAATCGGATATCGCTTCCAGACGCGTTGCATCTCGTACCAATCGGCAGCCGCTGGGGTGCTGGTGAATTCACCGGAAGATCAATCGCTTTTGCAATCCACACGCAGACGTCCGGGATTTGCTGAAGACTTTCGGCGGTTCTTCGTCCGCGGGTTGGCTGCCCTCCTGCCGACGCTGATCACCTTGTCGGTGGTCTGGTATGTCCTGAATTTCCTTTGGGAATCGCTCGGGCAATATCTGATCCTGCTGATCAAGTGGGTCTGGAGCACGCTCGCCGAGCAAGGTCTGGTGGCTTATTACCCGGCCGGGCATATCGGGCGATATTGGAACGAAGATCTCAACCCGATCCGCACGCGAGTCGTTGGGGTGCTGCTGGCGATCCTGGCGGTGTATATCGTCGGATTGCTCGTCGGCAACCTGATCGGCCGGACATTCTGGATCATCGGCGAGCGGCTGGTCATGAAAATCCCGATCATCCGTGCCATCTATCCGGCGGTGAAGCAGGTGACCGATTTCGTCCTGGCTGAACGGAAACATCAGTTCGAGTTCAGCCGGGTGGTCGCGGTTCAGCCGCATGAGCAGGCGATCTGGTCGATCGGGCTGGTCACCGGCTCGGGCGTGCGGGAACTGTCCGATATTGTCGGCGAGGAGATGCTCACGGTGTTCGTCCCCTCGACACCGACCGCCTTCACCGGATATGTATTGGTGGTGCCGAGGAAATCGGTGGTCGAGCTTCCCCTGACGGTCGAGCAGGCGATGCGCCTGCTCGTCAGCGGGGGCGTGATCTCGCCCGATTCTCCCGAAACGGTGGAGTCGCTTGCCCGAAAGCGCATCGCGCGGAGCGCGCCGGAGCCGCCTTCGGCTTCCCCCGATGCGGCGACGAGCGGGGAGACATAGGATTCGCGGCGCGGGAGCGGATTGCCGCGTGGTTTTGCGGTACAATGCAGGAAGCGGCCTGACGATGGGTTCGGGCCAGTAAGATGTTGTAAAGGAAGGAGTTCACCGTGCTCGTCACTGTTTCGTCTCGACACATGGATGTTACCCCGCCCCTCAAGACCTATGCTGAGCAGAAAACCGGCAAACTCGTCCGTTATTATGACCGTATTCAGGAAATTGAAGTGGTTTTTAACGCCCGCAAGGATGGTGTCATTGTGGAAATGATCGTCAATGCGGAGCACAAGAAGATGTTCTTCGCTCGCCATGATGACGCCGACGCTTATGCGGGTGTTGACGCCTGCATCGATAAGCTTGAACGCCAGCTCAGCGATCACAAGAAGAAACTTCGCAATCGAAAGCACCCGGAGGATTGAAAGCGGCGGGTGTGTAACCTCGGGAGTTCGAGACGGTTGTCCGGTCAGGGAGGAAGCGCGGACACGCCACCTTTGAATATCCCCTTGCAAAGGTCGTGTGTGACTATGAAGTTGAATGAATTCATCGTGAAGGACGCCGTCATCCCGGAGCTGGCGTCCACCGATCGTGATGGAGTGCTTCGGGAACTCGTTGCCTCGCTCGCCGCCGCGGGCGCCATTCCCGAATCGGTGGTTGATGAGATCGTCGATGCGCTGATCAAGCGCGAGCAGCAGGGATCGACCGGATTCGGCAAGGGGGTGGCGGTCCCTCACGTCAAGCATCCCAGGATCACGCGGATGTCGGGTACGCTGGGTTGTAGCGCCCAGGGGATCGATTTTTCGGCTCTCGACAATCAGCCCGTCTTCAGCGTCGTGCTGCTGCTCAGTCCCGAAGACCAGCCGCAGCAGCACCTGCAGGCGATGAACATCGTTTTCAGCAATCTGCAAAAGGACATGTTCCGGCGCTTCCTCCGACAGGCGTCGACGCGCGACGCGATCGTGGAATTGCTCGATGAGGCCGATCAGGGAAAATGAGCTTGTGTTTCCGGTTGCCGGCCGGGCCGTCACTGGCGACAGATAACCCGCAACAGCAACCGTTCAATGCCAATCGTGTCGCGCGACATCATCGTCAGCAACAAGCTGGGTCTGCACGCCCGGCCGGCCATGCAGTTCGTGGATGTCGCCAATCAGTTCGAGTCCAAAGTGACGGTGTACAAGGGAGGGGATGAACCCGAGGAAGCGGACGGCAAGAGCGTCATGCAGATGATCATCCTCGCCGCCGTCGAGGGAACGCCGCTGCGAATCACCGCCGAAGGCGAGGACGCCGAGCCGGCGATAAACAGGCTCGTCGAGCTGTTCGAGTCGAAGTTCGGGGAAGACGAGTAAGTGGAGAGTGTTGTGGGATGCGGCAGGTCGTTATCCTGCTCCTTACCGACAAGTATCAGTTGGCCCAAGATGGAAATCAGAAAAGGCATCGGCGTTTCTCCGGGCGTGGTCATCAGCACCGCTGTGGTGCTGGACGCGGAGGATCTGCTCATTCCCAAGCGGCAGGTCGGCGAGGACCAGATCGCCGAGGAGATCGCCCGTCTCCACAAGGCCCTGAAGGACACCGCCGTCGATCTCTCCCGTCTGCGCGACGATGTCCGGGAAAAGCACGGCAAGGAAATCAGCGGCATTTTTGATTTTCACCTCGGCCTGTTGCGCGACAAAACCCTCGTCAACCAGATCGTCGCGGAGATCAAGGCGCAGGAATCCACCGCCGAGTACGCCGTCAGCGTCGTCATGCGGCGCTACGCGAACAAGTTCCTCCAGATGTCCGATCGGTATCTGTCCGAGCGCGTCAAGGACATTCACGACATTGAAAAAAGCCTCCTCCGCACCCTGATCGGACAGAAGCATTATGACCTGGCGCACCTCGATCGCGATGTGATCATCATCGCCCATGACCTGCTTCCGTCGCAGACCGCGGCGCTCGATCGACTTCATGTGAAGGGATTCGCCACGGATGTCGGGGGGCGCACCAGCCACACCGCGATCGTCGCGCGGGCGATGGGCATTCCGGCGGTCGTCGGACTGGGCAACATCACCTCCGAGGTCAGCGGGGGCGATATGGTCATCATCGATGGCAATCGCGGGATGGTGATCGTCAATCCCGACGAGGAGCAGCTTGTCGAGCATCGCGAGTTCGAGCGCAAGCTGGTTCGCCTTGAAACCGAGCTGGCCACGCTCGCGGAGCTGCCGGCCGAGACCAGGGACGGGCATCGCGTGAGCGTGCTCGCGAACATCGAGTTCCCCGCCGAGGTGGACGACGCCGTTCGACGCGGCGCCCAGGGGATCGGCCTGTATCGCACCGAGTTTCTCTATCTCGCCTCCCCGCATGAGCCGACGGAGGAGGATCATTACGCCTCCTACATTGACGCGCTGCGGCGGCTTGCCGGCAAGCCGCTGACCATCCGCACGCTGGATCTCGGCGCCGACAAGTACACCCACTCGAAAGCCGCCAATCCCGAGCGCAATCCGTTTCTCGGCGATCGGTCCATTCGGATGTGCCTCCATGACATCCCGATGTTCAAGCGCCAGCTTCGCGCCATCCTGCGCGCCAGCATGCACGGCGATGTGCGCATCATGTTTCCGATGATCAGCACCCTCATGGAGCTTCGCCAGGCCAAGATGGTGCTCAACGACGTGACGGAGGAGCTTGAGGACGAAGGGATCGATTTCCGGCGGGACATTCCGCTGGGCATCATGATCGAAGTCCCCTCCGCCGCCCTGATGGCGACCAATTTCGCGAAAGAGGTGAACTTTTTTTCAATCGGCACCAACGATCTCATCCAGTACACCCTCGCCGTCGATCGCACCAATGAACGCGTCGCCGGGCTGTTCTGCCCGGCTCATCCGGCGGTGCTCGCGCTGGTGCGGGATGTCATCCGCGCCGGCGCCCGGGGATCGATCAGCGTCAGCGTTTGTGGTGAAATGGCTGGTGAACCACTGTACACTTTGCTCCTGCTGGGTCTGGGGCTTCAGATCTTCAGCATGAACGGACCGGACGTTCCAGAGGTCAAGAAGATCATCCGGTCCACCACCATGGAACACGCAAGGCAGGTCGCCCGGCGGGTGATGAGCTTTGACAGCGAACGACAGGTGATGCACTTCCTGCGCGAAGAAACGCGGAAGATCATCCCCGAGGCATTTTAGAGGTGGTTGCCGGTTGCTGATCGCCAGTTATCAGCCCCGACCGTGCAGGCCTCTTTTACAACTAACAAACAACAGAACTGGCAACCAGGAAATTCCATTTCATGTCCAAGGAAATGTTGATCAACGTCTCGGAAGGCGAGGAATGCCGAATCGCCCTCCTTGAAGACGGACAGCTCGAAGAGCTTTACATGGAGCGCACCAGCTCCACTTCCCATGTCGGCAACATCTACAAAGGCCGCGTCACCAACGTCGAGCCTTCCATCCAGGCCGCGTTCGTCGATTTCGGCCTGGGGCGCAACGGCTTCCTGCACATCTCCGACCTCATGCCGACCTACTTCGGACGCAAGGGGGAGGAGATCCACGAGACCGTCGGTCGGAAAATGGCGCGCCGCGACCGCCCGCCGATCCAGCGCTGCCTGCGCCGCGGCGATGAGATCGTCGTGCAGATCATCAAGGAGGGCATCGGCACCAAAGGCCCGACACTCAGCACCTATCTCTCCATCCCCGGGCGCATCCTCGTGATGATGCCGGGCATGGGCAAGATGGGCGTCAGCAAAAAGATCGAGGACGAGGAGGAGCGCCGGCGCCTGCGGCAGATTCTCGATTCGCTCAAGCCTCCCAAGGATGTCGGATTCATCATCCGCACCGCCGGCATCGGCAAGGCCAAGACCGAGATCCAGCGCGACCTGACTTATCTCAGCCGGCTCTGGGCGACGATCGAGAAAAAACGCGCCGGTGGCGCCGGACCGATGGAGCTTTACACCGAGGGCGATCTCGTCACCCGCACGGTGCGCGACGTCTTCAGCACCGATATCGAGCGCATCGTCGTCGACAACAAGGATGTCGCCAGGCGCATCAAGGAGGTGATCAAGATCACCAATCCGCGCACGCGCAACAAGGTCGAACTGTTCGAGGAGCCGGTGCCGCTGTTTCACAAGTACGGCATCGAGCGGGAAATCGAGTTGATGTACAGTCGGCACGTTCCGCTGCCCAGCGGGGGGTCGCTGGTCATCGACAGCACCGAGGCGATCGTCGCCATCGACGTGAACTCCGGAAAATTCCGCGATCACAGCGACGCCGAGACGACTGCGTTCAAGACCGACATGGAGGCCGCCGACGAGATCGCCCGGCAGCTCAAGCTGCGCGACCTCGGCGGGGTGATCATCTGCGATTTCATCGATCTGCGCTACGAGCGGCATCGCCGCGATCTCGAACAGCGCCTGCACGACAATCTCAAGAACGACCGCGCCAAGACCAAGGTTCTTCGCATGAGCCAGTTCGGCATCATCGAGATGACCCGTCAGCGAATGCGGCCGAGCTTCAAGCGCAGCGTCTACTTCGATTGTCCGCATTGCAAGGGTGCGGGACTTGTGAAAACCCCCGAGAGCATGAGCCTGGACGTCATGCGCCGGCTGGCCATCGCGATGAACGACGAGCGCGTGCAGCGCATGGAAATGGCCGTCTGCCCCGATGTCAGCTTCTATCTGCAAAACAGGAAGCGCGCCCAGCTTTCCAGGCTGGAGACCGACGCCGGCAAGCGTCTGGTCATCCGATCCGATCCCGCACTCGGTCTCGACGAGATGCGCCTCGAGCTGTTCGACAGCCGGGACGGCATGGTCATCATCGAGGAGCTGGGCGCGGTTCTCGCCAGCCAGCCGCACACCACGCAACTCGGCGTTCGACCGGCGGCGCAGCGCGGCGGACGCAAGCAGCAGCCCCGTCGCGATGATCGCCGGCAGCAGGGTCAGGGTCAGAATCGATCCCAGTCCGCGCCCCAGCGACGCCCGGAACCCGAAGCGGAGGAATTCAATCTCGACGAGGCCGATGAAATCCGCGACGAGCATCATGAAGAAGGGTATGAAGAGCACGAGAGCCGTGAGGAACATCCGGTGGACCGCGCTTCGCAACCGGTGCGGAACGATCGTGACCAGCAGCCCGCGGGATCGCGGCAAGGCGAGCCTGCGGGGCAGGGCAACGGGGAAGGCGAAGGCGAGAATGGTCCGCGACGCCGGCGTCGTCGTCGCGGTCGTCGCGGTCGCGGCAGACGCAACGGTGGCCAGGGGCAACCGCAGGGCGACGAGCATTTCGTCGGTCCCGCGCCCGATGCCATGAACGACGACCGTTCCGATACGGATGTCGAAATCACCGATGAGATCGAACACGAGGTCGAACGGGACATTGATCGCGATGTCGAAGAGTCCACCGACACGGAGCTTTTCCCTGTCGAGGCCAGGCGGATCGAGGAAGATCACGCGGAGATCGTCGGAGCGGAATCCGAAATTGAAGTCGTCGAATCCGAGGCGGTCGAAACCAAGGCCGCTCCGCGCAAGCGCGCTCCTGCCCGCCGCGCGCCCCGCGCCGCCAAGCCGGCGCAGTCCAGGGCGAAGCCCGCGCCGATCACGAAGGAGGCGATCGAATCGAGCGCCGACGATGACGCGCCTGCCGATGCAGAGAGCGAGGAAGCGGCTCCGAAGCGCCGCCGTCGTCGTGGCGGGCGACGCGGTGGAAAGTCCGCCGAGAAGAACGCGGCCAGCGCCTCTTCAGCCGATGAAGCCGTCGCGCCCGACGACAAAACCCCGGCGGACGCTCCCAAGGTCACCGCGCCTGCTCGGAAGCTCCCTTCCGCGGCGCAGTCAAATGCATCGACGCGATCGCATCGGGTGGTGGCCGATGAGAAACCGGTGATCCGCACCGGCTCGACCGATCGTCATCTTGTTTCCGACGAGCCGGTTTCGCCTCAGCCGGTCTCCCGCCCCAGGAGCTATACGGACCTGGACGAGATCCCGGATGATTTTGATTGATCGCGGCGTCTTTCGAGACGGGTTTCCCGTCGCCGCATTTGCGGCATTGGCCTTGCTGGATTGACAGGCTATGGACATTAATCTTCTGGTGTTGAATGCCGGCAATTCGCGGCTCGCGGTGGGTGTGTTCACAGCGGGGGAACTGGAGTACGTCAAGCGGATCGGGCACGATCAGCGGGGCGACTGGGCCGCGGTGATCGCCGAGGCCTGGGCGAAAATCGCCGACAGCGATTCTCCGGCCGTCGCCGGCGCGTGCGTCAATCCAGCCCTCATCGAGGCGATCGAGCACGCGGCGGAGCGATCGACGGGGCAGGCGGTGCAGTGGGTGGGCAAAGCGCTGGACCTGCCTCTGGCCGTCCTGACGGAGCACCCGCAGGAAACGGGCGTGGATCGTGTGCTGAACATCGCGGCGGCGTATGAGCAGATGGGCAAGGCGTGCGTCGTGGTCGATGCGGGGACCGCCGTCACCGTCGATTGCTGCAACGACAAGGGCGACTTCCTGGGCGGAGCGATCGCGCCCGGGGTGGGCATGATGCTCGATGCGCTGCATGAGCGCGCCGCGGCGTTGCCGCGCGTGTCATTGCAGGTTCCGACCGAAGCGTTCGGGAAATCCACCGTGAGCGCGATTCAGCAGGGGGTGTATTTCGGTGTGCGCGGGCTGGTGAAGGAACTGGTGGAGAATTACGCGACGGAACTGGGGTTCTGGCCGGAGATCATCGCCACCGGCGGGGACGCCGCCGCGCTGTTCGACGGCTGGGAGCTGGTCCACGCGATCGCGCCCGACCTGACGCTGTACGGCATCGCGCTGTCCTATGTGAATCATCACATCAAGCATGGAACCTGAACGATCGTCCGAAGACGCCGGCTCACGGGAACGCGATGCGGACAAGACCAATCGCGCGCTCGTGCTGACGCCCGCGGGAGCGGCGGCGATCGCGGTGGTGCGATTGTCCGGGCCGGGAGCGCGCGGATTCATCGAGAGCCATTTCACGTCGCCGCTGGCGGCGGGGCGGGCCATTCACGGCCGATTTCTCGGAAGCAAAGCGGAGGTGATCGACGATCCGGTGGCCGTCCTTGACGAGGATGGGCGCTCGGTCGATCTGAACCTGCACGGTGGGCCGTGGGTGGTGCGCGCAGTGCTCGAACTGGCGGAAAGGGGGGGATTCGAAATCGTCGCGACGGATCGATTGCCGCTTCCTTCCCTGGCGGTGGATGCGTCGTCGGAGATCGAGTGCGAAGTGTTGACGCATCTGCCGATGGCGAAGACGGAGCTTGCGCTGCGCGTGCTGCTGGCGCAAACGGAGGCGTGGAAACGGATCGACCGGGATGCCGCGGCCGCGCCGGAGGAGGCCCGCAGGCAATGCCTGCGGGATCGCTCGCTTCATTGGCTGCTGAATACGCCGCGAGTGGCGATCGTCGGCGAGCCGAACGTGGGCAAATCGACACTGGCGAATCAACTCTTCGCGCAGGAGCGGTCGATCACCGCGGATGTGCCGGGCACGACCCGCGACTGGGTTGGAGAAATCGCCAACATCGACGGTTTGGCGGTGATGCTGTTGGACACGCCCGGCGTGCGCGAGACGGATGATCCGATCGAGCGGATCGCCATCGAACGTAGCGGGGCAGAGGTGAAACACGCGGATCTGGTGATTATCGTTCTTGATGCGATGCGCCCGATCGAGCCGGAGCAGCCGTTCCCGCACGGCCGGCATTCCAATGCGATCCTCGTCATCAACAAAACGGATCGGGGCACGCCGTCCGGACTACCGGCGGGGGCGATCACCACGGTCGCGACAACGGGCGCCGGGATCGATGCGCTCCGGCGGGCGATTCTGGGGCGGTTTGATTGCCTGGACCTCGAGATCGATCGGCCGCGCTGCTGGACGGATCGGCAAAGGCGGCTGCTGCGCGGCGGAGAAGCTTGATGCCCAGGCAGACCGGTCTGTCGATGACGATTACTGCCCGTCGCCGCCTCCGGGGGGCGTGACTGAGCGGACGAACTGCACGATCAGCGGTCCGGCGGGATTGTTGTCGGTACCCAGGTCGTGATGCAGCGAGGCATGGGTCTTGCCTTCGACATGGCGCATCTCGGCGCGGTTGCCGACGGCGAGCAGCCGCTCACAAGTCGCCTGCGACTGAATATGATTCAGCGATCCTTCCCGAACATAGATCAACAGGAAAGGCGGAATGCCGGCGTCCTTGTGGATGTGATTGATGGGGGAGGCGTCGGCTTGCACGGCCGGGTCGGGACCAAAGGCGCGCACGCAGTTTTGGGCAAGCTTCTCGCCTCCCTTGAGGATGCGATCCGGAATGTCGAACGCCGATCCATCGAGGGAGATGGCGCCGGCGAGATTCGACAGCTTCAGCCCGGCGCGCTCGAGCGGGCCGGGATCGGTCGCCACGAGCGCGGCGAGATGCGAGCCGGCGGAGTGGCCCATGACGATGATCCTGTCGGGATCGCCGCCGTATTTCGCGATGTTCGCATGCACCCATGCGATCGCCGAGGCCACATCGTCAACATGCGCGGGATGCACCGCGGCGGGAGAGAGGCGATAGTCCACGCTGACCAGAACGATGCCGTTGTCATTGAACAGCCTGGGTTGCGCCCCGACCTCCTTGCGGTCGCCGCGCGTCCAGCCGCCTCCATGAAGGAAGAGAACGACGGGCATCGCCTTGCCGTCGCGGGGCGCGTAGATATCGAGCGATTGAAAATAAGGATCGACGCCGGGCGTCGCGGCGTAGCGAACATCGTGAGTGACGACGGTGGACTTTCCCAGTTCGAGCGGCGGTTGACGGTGGGATGACGAGGCGGCGGGCTGCGTGGTCGCGCGGTTCGCCGTCGGTGCGTCCGGTGAAGCGCCGCAACCGATCAGCCCCGCACAGATGAGAAATCCAATAACCGTTCTGCCGAGTCGAGCCGGATATGAAGTCATCAATCAACCTTTCATCCTGCATGAGGAATTGAAATTGTCCTTTTGAAAATGCCCGGAGGCGATTCAGTCCGCCAGCGCCGATTCGGGGTCCGCGTAGAGTGTCGGATTGCCGCCGAGGTTTTCCAGGCGCGGAATGGTTTTTGTCTTCGCTTCCGGATTGTCCGCGCCGTCATCGTAGGCACGAGGAAAGTCCGCGTTGCGGATCGGTTCGGCATGGCCGTCGGCGAACGCCACGTTGGCGGCGGGTTGACCATTGGACTTGTGCCGATATCCGATGCGACACCTGGGATCGGTGATTCGCACATCGCCGTGACGGCCCATGTAAATGCCGTCCACCAGCACGATGGTCTGCGAGGAATGGCGGATGTTGGTGATTTTTTGCAGGCCCATGATGCTGCCGTCCTCGATGCCGCCATATCCCGGCGAGGCGGTGTAGTAGGTTCGCTTACCGGCCGGCCAGGAGGATCGTCCAATCGGGTTTTCGGCGTTGAGCCAGTATCCCACGCGGATGATCTTGTCGAATCCCGCCTCGGGATAGGTGGCTTCGTTGCCCGGCGTTTGAGGTTTGCGGGATGGCCAGAGAATCGAGCCGGTGTTGATGCTGGAATCCACGACCGCGTCGGGGCAGTTGAAGATGCTTTGTTCGGTGTTTTCACCGGCCACCGCGAGCTTGTCGCGATCGAGAATGCACGCCCAGCCGTCCAGCGGCGGGTCCGCCGCGCCCGGGCCGCTTGTGGTCCCCGCGACCATGTTGTACGACGGTACGTTGTATCCCTTGTTCTGGCTGTTATACATCACCAGCGCCGCGCCGAGCTGGCGAAGGTTCGACAGGCACTTGATCGAGTTGGCCTGCTCACGGGCTTTTGACAGCGACGGCAGGAGCAGGCTGATCAGGACCGCGATGATGCCGATGACCACGAGCAGTTCGACCAGGGTAAACGCGGCCGGTTCCTTCCGACGTTGATTGGATCTCATAGTCGGTCAGGTATACCACGATCGACGGACCGCGCCCGGGCCTGTGCAAAAAATGCACTTGGGCCGTCAGATGAAAAACCTCGCGATGTCCTGGTAGGTGACGAGCAGGAAGACGCCGAGGATCAGCGCCAGCCCGATCACCTGCGCGATGGACTGGGTTTTGGGAGACAGGGGGCGGCCCTGGATTTTCTCGACGATGAGGAACAGGAACAATCCGCCGTCCACGATGGGAATGGGCAGGAAGTTCACCACGGCGAGGTTGGCGCTGATCATGGCGAGAAACCAGATCAACCAGTCGTTGCCCTTGAAAGCGAAGCGGCTGCCGGCGTAGACGATGCCGACCGGTCCCATGAGATTTTTATGGCTGACCGAACCCTGCACCATGCGCTGAAGGGTGAGATAGAACTGAAGGATGAAATCGCGCGTCTCGGTGACGCCCCACATCGCGGCTTCAAGGGGGTTCCCCGCGATGCGCGGCTCGACGCGTTCATGCAGTGGAAGCCGGTGGGTGTACCGCACGGCCGCGACCTCCCGGGCGTCGTCCTCGGAGAGGACCAGGGGCAGCGGTTCGGCGCGATCGGCGATGGAGATGCGGATCTCCTCGCCGGTTTTGACGCCACTGAGCAGGCGATGGATGTCGAACCAGTTTTCGACGGGGCTGTCGTTGATGGCGGTGATGGTTTCCCCGCCGCGCAGTCCGGCCGCGTGAGCGGTGCTGTTTTCCGGCACGTCGGCGATGACGGCGTTCGATTCATCGGAACTCAGACCGATGTTCAGCCCGCGTTTGTCGGGGCCAATCTGCACGCTGGGGCTGAGACCGGCAACGGACAGGATCGATCCTTCCCGCTGCACCTCCATCGTCACCGTCTGGTTGTTGCGTCCCGCATCGTTGAGGATGCGCTGCAGGTCTTCGATGGACGGAGCGGTGGTGCGATCCCTGGTGGTGTCGAAGGTGATGGAGACGATGGCGTCCCCGGGCTGGAGCTTGTCCTTCGCGGGGGATTTGGCGTCGACGGATTCCACCGTGACGCGCGGGGCAAGCCCGGCAAAGCCGAACGTGCCCTGTCCGAAATTGGGCTGGAAGTGCGGGATGACGAATTCCCGCCGCGCCTGTCCCTGTTCATTGACGACGGTGATTTCAACGGGCTTTCCGAATGCCTGCTGGATGGCGCGATCGAGAACGGCGTATTCCCGGATCTCCACGGGCTTGCCATTGACGGCGGTGATCGTGTCGCCGGGGGAGAGAATTCTGGATTCGGCGGGAAGCTCCTCGAGGGCTTCGGCCTTCACGAGCCTGGAATCAGGCCCGCGCAGCTCGGGGGGAAATCCGATCCCGAATCCAAGGAGTCCATTGGGATCGCCGGGAAGGCGCTGGGCGGCGAGTTGCAGGGTGATGTTCTCATCGACGCCAGGCCGCTGGATGACAGTCGGCATCGGTTCGCCGGGCTTGGCCAGGGCGGCGGTGAGGCTGATCTTGGTGAAGTCGTGCTGCGTCGTTCCATCGATGCTGATGATGCGATCGCCAACCTGAAGACCGGCGAACTGGGCCGGTGAGTTGGGGATGACGCTGCCCACGACCGGAGGGGGGGCGTTGAAGCCCATCATGAAAACGACCATGAACCCGATCGCCGCCAGGATGACGTTCATGACAACCCCCGCCGATACGACGATCATTCGCGCGCCGATCGATTTTTTGTTGTACGCGCGGGGGTCTTCCTCGGTGACGCCGGGCTTGAGATCGTCCTGCCCGAGCATCTTCACATACCCCCCGAGGGGGATCCAGTTGAGGCGATACTCGGTCTCGCCGATCCCGAGCCGTTCCCGGATCTGGTCGTCGGTGAGGGTGATCCGTTCCATCTCACCATCCGCGCCTCGGGTGGCGTAGGCTTCAAGACGAGCGCGCTCCGCGATGACGGCCTGATCCATGCGCGGCGTGGTCGTGCCGACGCGCACCCCGATTCCCTTTCTCCATGCGAGCAGCGCCTGTCCGAATCCCACGGCGAACTGCTCCACCTTGATGCCCACATATTTGGCGGCCAGAAAATGTCCCAGCTCGTGCCAGAAAATCACGAAACCGAAACCGAGGACCAGCATCAGGATGCTCAGGGTCTGGGACAGCAATTCCATTGTGTTTAATTCCGAATAAGAGAATCTTGCATCAGTGTCCGCGCGGTCGCCCGGGCCTGGCGATCCGCTTCGAGTAGATCGTCCAGCGACGGCGCGGGCTGAACCTTATGCGCGGAAATTGTAAGCTCAACCACGCGCGAAATCTCGCCAAAGGCGATCTTTCCGGACGTGAAGGCGACGACGGCCTCTTCATTGGCGGCGTTCAGCACGGCTCCAAGGTCGCCTCCGCGGGATGCGACGTCAAATGCCATGCGGAGCGCGGGAAACCGCTCCAGGTCGGGCGGCTCGAAGTGCAGGGTCGATTTGCGGCTCAGGTCCAGTCGTGGCGCCGATCCGTTTTTCCGATCGGGATAAGTCAGGGCATACTGGATCGGCGTGCGCATGTCGGGGGGCGACAATTGCGCGATGACGGATCCATCGACGAATTCCACCATCGAATGCACAACGGATTCCGGATGCACGACCACCTCGATCTGCCCGGGCTGGAGATCGAACAACCAGCAGGCCTCAATGACTTCAAGCGCCTTGTTGAACATGGTTGCGGAATCGATGGTGATTTTTCCGCCCATGCGCCAAGTGGGGTGATCCAGGGCGTCTTCGAGCGTCGCCTGCCGCATCCGTTCAAGGGGCGTATTGCGGAAAGGCCCGCCGCTGGCGGTGAGAATGACCCGCTTCACCTCGTCGCGCCGGCCGCACTGCATCGCCTGAAAAATGGCGGAATGCTCGGAATCAACCGGAAGAATGCGAACCTTGCGCTCGCGGGCCTCGGGAATGAGCAGCGAACCGGCGACGACGAGAGCTTCCTTGTTGGCCAGCGCCAGTGTCTTGCCCGCGCGGACGGCGGCGAAGGCGGCGGGCAGCCCGGCGGCGCCGACGATGGCGGTGAGCACGACATCGATATCGTCCCGCCGCACCATTTCGACAAGCCCTTCGGCGCCGTGATAGACGCGGCAACCGATGGACTGGATCCGCCGGCAGAGCGCGTCATCCCCGCCGTTGCTCACCGCCACGGCGCTGGGGCGATGACGCCGAACCTGCTCGAGGAGCTTGTCCGTCTGCCGATGCGCGCTCAGCGCCGTCGCGCGATACGGCTCGCCGAGATGCTCGACGACCTCCAGCGCGTTGCGCCCGATCGACCCGGTCGATCCGAGAATGGCGACACGATGACTCAAGGCGGCTCACTATAGCGGAGTTGGGGAGTCTCTCAAGCGGGTTCGGCGTCGCGAAACGCCGAATCCTGAAGGCGGCGCGATCGCATGAAGAGCTTATGGGTCGGACGGGAAGGGCGCCGGCGTCAGACCAGCGGTTTCACGCGCAGCCATTCATCCAGCATTCGGCTGAGCAGGCTGACGACGAGAAGGGCGAGATACGGCCCCCAGGAGACGGCGGCGTAGAGCTGGAGGAACGCGGTGAGGCTCCCAACGAGGACCGCGAAGAGCGCCTGTCCACCGGGGGTGGTCGGCCGGACCGATGGATCGGTCGCGAGGAAGAATGCCATGAACAACAGCGGAGAGGCGAGCAGTTCGTAATTCACGAACGTCAGCGCGGTCGGCCAGCCGATGCCGGGCTGGAACATCGCCAACCATCGCCAGGTGCGCGCGTCCCCGCTGACGGCGACGGGGATCGGCAGGATAAGCAGTATCACCGCCGCCGACAGAATGATCAGAAGCGGGACGCGGAAATTGCTCACGCCGCGATAAATCAGAAACAATCCACCGAGGATGACGGCGACCGCGCTGGTGGTCCCGATCGGTCCGGGGTGCCCGCCGAAAATGAGATCCTCGAGCGGAGGCATTCGATCCCGCAGCAATCCCTCCAGCGCCAGCCAGCCCTGATTCTGTGCGCCTCGGCCAATGGTGAACAGACCCAGGTGCAGCGACGCGGGGTCGGTGCGGATGGCGTCGTGTTCATCATCGAGCGGCGCCGTCAGCCACGAGTAGGCCGCGCCCTGGGCGGCGGGGCTGTCGGAGGCGGCGATCGCATCGCCGAAGAAAAGATTGTGGCGTTGCAGAACGCACCATGGCGTGAGCGTCGATCCAAACAGGATCACCAGCGCGAGATGGGAAACCAGCACGGGATGCACGGAAGCCGAGGCAAGCCCGCCGAGCGTCCAGGTCACGATGATGATAAGCAGCCCCGCCGCCGGCAGCATCGGCCAGGGCGTCGCGCCCGAGCCGTCATGTGAGAACAGATGAACGGGCAATGTCAGCGCGAGGAGCGTCGCCATCCACAAGCCGTGCGAATAGCGAAGCTGCGCCCCGCGCAGCCCGATCCGCTTCCAGAAGCGAATGGCGATCGCCGCGCAACCCACGACCACGGCGATCAATCCCAGCGCCCGCCAGCCAAATAACAGGGCGGCGGCGGTGACGGGAAACACCGCCCCGCGCAGATGCAGTCCGAAGAAATGAAAGACATCCAGCCCGCTGTGCGTCAGTCGATGCAGCCGCCAGTGCGGGAAATCGCCGAGCCGCGGTTTTCGTGGTGAAGGAGGTGAGGTCGCGTTGGCGGGGATGGGTGGAGTTTCCATGACGATGATCGGTTCTCGGCGTCGCCGCGCATTTTATGGATTGCTTCCCCGCAACACACGAATTCCCCCCAGCAGCGGCAGACGCGAAGGGCAGACATAGCCGCAGATGCCGCATTCGATGCATGCGGGCAGACCATAGTGCAGCGCCAGAACCGGATCATCGTTCTGTGCCGCCTGGAGCAGCCCGGCGGGATGAATGTGCGTGGGGCAGCTCTCGACGCACCAGCCGCAGCGAATGCACGGATCGGGAATTTCGGGCGATTCCTCCATCGAAAGGTGTACGATCAGTTCCCCCGCCGACACCACCGCATCGGTATGGATGCGGCGATCGCGCAGCGCGTCCCCGCCGCGCGGCAGCGCGCGATCCGATGAAAGACGAAGCTGCCGAAGGATGTCGTCGAGCGACATGCCCACTGGCGCAAGGAGGTGATGCGTGTGTTGCGCGCGGTGATCGCGCAGCACCAATGGAACCTGCCGCATCGTTTCCCCTCGCCGCGCGGCGGCGCCGATGGAGGCGGCGCAGGGGGCGTCGATCAGGATCACGCCTTCCTTGACGGGAAGCTCGCCTGGTTTCAGCCTTCGGCGCAGGGTCGCATAAAGAAGAATGGTTGGATCGGTCAGCGGATATCCGCTGGCGAGGGGGATCGTCTCAATCTTCGCATTCGCCTGGGGAGGAGCATTGTCCATCACCAGCAGCCGCCGGGAGGCGCCCGTCACGTCGGCCAGCGCGGTCAGACCGGCGATCATGTCCTCGTGAAACATCGCCGCGACGGAAGCATTGAGCGGCGTGTCGGGATCGGAATCGATCGCGCAGCAGATCAGCGTGTCGGGCTTTTTCTCCAGGCATTGCCGGAGTTGTGCGAAGAGGTTGGGGGAGGCGACGCGATCGGCCGCAACGCCCCGGCCGGCGAGATGCCGGGCGGCCTTTTCCGGATCGGTCATCATGTCCGGTGCGGGAAGGAGCATTGCGGCGGTTTCATCGGAGGCTTGCGGATCAACGATCAACTCGACGGCGCGGAAAGATTGTCCATTGAAAAGCATCACCTCGGTGATGTCGCCGATCGTGCCGGCCATCGGCGCGATCGGTGTCGGCGACATCGTGGACGGATCGATCACCAGCGCCTCGCCGGTGCGGACGACCGACCCGCGAGGTTTCAGATTCGCCGTGTTGGTGTTGTGAGGAAGGGGGATGCGCAGCGACTCGGGGAAAGCCAGCGGCCGAAAGGGCACGTCCCGCCCGAACGCGGATGCGCCGGCGGGACGTTGTCGATTCAGCGGTTGAGCCATGGGTTTCATGCGGGAGGATCAAGCGCCCGCGAGCGGAATCTGGAGTTCCCGGCAAATTTTCTTCAAGGCGTCGGCGGCGGTTTTGAACAACTCCGGCCCGGTTTCACCGTGCGAATGCGCGGCCACCTTCAGGTGCGGCTCGAGGCTGAGAAATCCGCGGTATCCGCTCGCGTAGGCGTCCTTGAGGATCGGGGAGATCTTTCCATCGCCCTGGCCGGCGGGAACAACCTGGCCCGAGCCTGCGATCGCATCCTTGATGTGGATGTGCGCGGTGAACGGCTTCAGCATCGGCCAATTGGTCTGCGGATCATCGCCGCACTGCACGAAGTTGGCGAAGTCGAACGCGAATCGCAGTTTCGGTGAGTCGATCGATCGCATCAGGTCCACGCAGCGGTTCAGCGTATCGCCGAAAATGCCTTTTTCGTTTTCATGCACGAGCGTCACGTTGCGGTTCTGGATGTATTCGACTTTTTTTCGGAACCGTTCAATCACTTCTTCACGAATCGGGTCGATCGGGCCTTTGCCTTCTCCACCGGCGGGATAGTAACTGAAGACACGGATGAACGGCGAGCCGAAAAATTCCGCCAGATCGACCGCGATTTTGAACCGGTCGAAGTGTTCGGAAAAAGGCTTGTCGACGGCGACCTTCCCGATCGGCGAGCCGATGCTGGCCACGCCCATGCCGTTGGCGGAGAGCCTGGTACGGATCTCGTTGCGGAGGGTGTCGTCGAAATCGAGCACGTTTTTGCCCGCGACCCCGCGCAACTCGAAATGGGTGACGCCGTTTTCCCGGCAAACGCGGATCTGTTCGTCCAGGTCCGCCGAAATCTCATCCGCGAACGCGGCCAGCTTCAGCATGGAAGTCTCCTATCATCCAAATGAATGAGATGATGGTCGGGAATTCGGGCGTGGAGTCAAGCGGGCGACGCACGGTTTTGACAGCGCCCCGCACGCATTGCTAGACTGGCTCCTTTTCTTTTTCGGAGATGTCCCGGACATGATGGATGCGGCGATCAACAAGGCTTCGGCGCTGGTCGAGGCGCTGTCGTATATTCAGCGATTTCACGACAAGGTGATCGTCGTCAAGATCGGTGGGTCGATCATGGACGATGAGCAGGCGTTGTCCATCATCCTGAACGACATCGTGTTCATGAATTATGTCGGTATGCAGCCGGTGCTCGTGCATGGAGGGGGCAAGGCGATCAACCATGCGATGGCGACGGCCGGACTGACGCCGCAGATGGTGCAGGGCAGGCGGTATACCGACGAGCGCACGCTCGCCATCGCCGAGCATGTGCTGTGCAACCAGATCAACAAGTTCATCGTCAACTTCATTCAAAGCCAGGGCTGCGAGGCGATGGGGCTGCACTCGCTGAGCAGCGTGGTGCTCTTTGCGGAAAAGACATACCTCCAGGGCGCCGACGGCCGGCGGATCGATCTCGGGATGGTAGGCGAGGTGACCGGCGTCAATGCGCGGCTGCTGCAGTTGCTCGTGCAGGCCGATTCGATCCCCTGCATCGCCACGATCGCCCGCGATCAGGCCGGTGGAAAGTTGAACATCAACGCCGACACCGCCGCCGGCGCCGTCGCCGCCGCCATGAAAGCCGAGAAGCTTGTCGTCGTCTCCGATACCCACGGCATCCGAAAGGACGTGAACGATCCCAACAGCCGGGTCAGCCACCTGACCACCTCCCAGATCGACGAGATGGTCGCCAACGGCACGATCGGGACCGGGATGCTCCCCAAGGTCGAAGCCTGCATGACCGCGCTCAAGAGCGGCGTCAGCAAGGCGCACATCATCGATGGCCGCATCCCGCACGCGCTGATGCTGGAAATCTACACGGAGGCGGGGATCGGAACGGAAATCGTTCTTTAAAAGAACACTCGACCACTGGATAACCCCCTTAGCGGGATTCGCCATGAAAGATTTCATTGCCATTGCCGATCGATCGACTGATGAACTGCGTCATCTGCTGGATGTCGCGCGCCGTCTTAAGAAGCAGTACAAGGAAACCGGGCGGAATGATCCGATCCTGGCGAACAGGACGCTGGCGATGATCTTCGAGAAGCCATCCCTGCGCACGCGGGTGAGCTTCGCCGTGGCGATGTCGCACCTTGGCGGCAACGGGCTGCTGCTCCGTCACGAGGAGGTCGGTCTGGGCACGCGCGAGCCGGTGAAGGATGTGGCGCGGGTTTTGTCAGGCATGTGCGACGGCATCATGGCCCGCACGTTCGAGCATGAAAAAGTCACCGATCTTGCCCGGTGGGCGACGGTCCCCGTCATCAACGGTCTGACCGACTACAGCCATCCCTGCCAGGCGATGGCCGACTTCATGACCATCGAGGAGCATTTCAACGGGCCGGTGTCCGGCAAGACGATGGCGTTCAGCGGCGATGGCAACAACGTCGCGCGGTCGCTGTCGCTCGCGTGCGGAAAGCTGGGGATGAAATTCATTCTCGCCTCCCCGCCGGGATATGAACTGCCGCAGGAGGATATCGACCGGATCATGGCACAGACGCCCACGCTGGATTTCTCCCTCACGCGCGATCCCACCGACGCCGTGCGTGAAGCCGATGTCATCGTCACCGACACCTGGGTGAGCATGGGACAGGAGGAGGAAAAGCAGCGGAGGATTCAGGAATTCGCGGGCTTCCAGGTGGATGAGGCCTTGTTGGCCGAGGCGCCGAAACATGCCGTCGTGCTGCATTGCCTGCCGGCCTACCGTGGGCTGGAAATCAGCGAGGCGGTGCTTGAAGGCCCGCGATCGCTGGTGTTCCCCGAAGCGGAAAACCGCCTGCATTTCCAGAAAGGCCTCGTCGCCGTCCTGCTGGGCGGGATGTGACGCACCGGCGGGCCGCTTGTCTTTTGACGGGAACAAAACGTCCGTTCTCACCTGGGATTCAATGCGCGCCTGGCTTCCGATGGAAGCCAGGCGCGATCGCCGGGTCGAGACAGATCGATCCACAGGTGATGTTGGAGATATCGCAGCGTGAGTCGGAAATCGGCGGGCGGTTCATGGGGGTGGATGAGGGCGGCGGTCTCAATTCCATCGTCACGGTTGAGGAGAATGTGAAGGATGTCGCAGGCGCGGCCGCGGTCGACATGACGGAAAGGACGCCGGCGATGGTTTTCACGCCAGGCGCCGAGGAGCAGGCGCGGGCCGATCAGTGCCAACTCGGTCCAGAAAACGCCGGTGAGGAGCACGCCGCGGGCGCGCCATTCGCCATAGCTGGAAGCGGGTCCATGGAATTCCTGTCCCAGCGTGTCCATCGCGAAGTCGCCCCGGGTTCGCCATTCCAGCCAGTACAGCAGCGGGGCGATCACCACGATCGCCGCCCACAGGCAGATTGCGAACGGGAGGTCCACTCCCGATTTTTCGAAAATGCCATAAGCGATGGATGCGGCCAGCAGCGGCACGATGAATGACAGCCCCACCCCGGCCACGGCGGCGAGGATCATTTTGGCGATGGAAAAATGCTCCCGTCGCCGGATCAGGACCAGCAACCGGTGATGCCCGGCCGCGGTGGTCGTCCTGGGGTTGCGATAGTCGATGGCGTCGGACGGCATGAGTGGCACGATAACGCCGCTTCATCAGGCATGTCATTAGAAAACGGACGAAAAATTGGAGGCGGGGCAAAGCGGTGCGGTGCGACGGGGCTTTCGCCTTGCCGTCCTGCCGAGAATCACTCTCCAAATGCCGCCAAAAGAATGGCTGGAGCAGTGGCGGAAGCCGGGTAAATACCGATGATATCCCGGCCTGTTGCCCGAACCCGGTTTGAAGAATTGTGAGGATAGCGAGTGAGTACCGACACGACCGTTCAAGACGCGAATTCCAATCCGCCCGCTCCTCAGACGGATCACGATTCCGACAAGGACTCCCATAGGCCACTGAGCCAGGATTTGCAGGCGGTGCTGGCGCATGCCGACGGCAAGCCGATTTCCCTTCGTGAGTTGACCGACGTGCTTGCGGAGCGCGGATTGGCGATGGTGCTTGCGGTGTCCACGTTTCCATTTCTTTTGCCTGTGCCGACGATGGGGTTGTCCGCGCCCGCCGGGGCGGCCGTGGCGATATACGGGGTATGCCTGATTCTCGGGCTGAAGCCCTGGCTGCCCGATTTTCTGGCGCGCAGGCAGATCAGCCATCCGGTGTTGGAAAAGGTGGTCGGACATGCGACGCACTGGAGCCGGCGCGCCGAAAAGTTTCTCAAGCCTCGGCTGAGCTTCATGCTCTGGCCGGGCGTGAACATCCTCATCGGCGCCAGCCTCATCTTTTCGGGCTTTTTCATGGCGCTTCCGTTGCCCATTCCATTCACCAACTCGATTCCCGCCCTGGCGATCCTGCTTCTGCTGGCCGGGATCATGGAGCGCGACGGGGTGTTCGTGCTGGCGGGGGTTTTCATCTCCGCGACGCTGGCGGCGGTGACGGCGGTTTTCGTCTATCTCGTGTTCGTGTATGGATGGCAGGGCGTGAAGCACATGCTCGGCATCGGCGGTCAGGAGCCAGCGCCCGCCGCCGATCCCGTCGCCATGCCCATGACCGGACCCGTGGAATGATCCTTGTCGGTGCGGCGGGGTGTTCGGGATCGCACCGCGGGGCATCACGGAATAGAATGGACCGAAACGTCAATGGAGTGATTCATGAGTCGGGAAATGAGGGTGATGATCGCGGCGGCGGTTGCCGGTCTGACGGCGATGGGGGGCTGCGGGAGTGGCGGGAGTTCCGAGCCGCTCGAACCGTCCGCCTTTCATCGCCGCCAGGATCAGCAGGTGGTGGGCGAGTCGCCGACCTCCGTGCTCGATCAGCCCGGCGCGCTGCTTCGTCATGCCCGGGTCAACGTGGATGTTCTCGATCGTGATGAACCCGACGCGCCCGTTCCCCTGCCTGAGGAAATCCGCCGATCCGAAGCGCAGC
>CAYUNS010000048.1:0-23321 GCA_964446155.1 uncultured Tepidisphaeraceae bacterium
TCGCCGACCTCGCCGTCGCCACCAACTGCGGCCAGATCAAGACCGGCGCCCCGGCTCGCAGCGATCGCGTCGCCAAGTACAACCAGCTCATCCGCATCGAGGAGCAACTCGGCGAGCGCGCCGAGTACGGTGGAAAGTTCTGGCGGAAGTGATCGTGGGGTGGACCACCGAGACGATCCACGACCATGCCTGTGACACGACCATGAGCGGCGGGCGGCTGATCGGCCGCCTGCCCGCTTTGGCGTGAAATGCGAGATCCGCATGACCAAGCCCAATATCATCCTGATCCTGGCCGACGACATGGGGTATGGCGACATGAGCCTGTTCAACGGCGGGCTTAGCCGGACCCCGACCCTCGATGCTCTCGCGACCGAGGGGACGTGCCTGACGCAGCACTACACGGCCTCCCCGGTCTGCAATCCCTCGCGCGCCTGCCTCCTGACCGGCCGGTATCCGCATCGCACCGGTAGCATCGACACGTTCGACCACCTTGGCTGCGAACGCCTCTCGCTGCGCGAGCGCACGATGGCGGACCAGTTTCGAGAGGCGGGATATGCCACCGCCCTGGTGGGCAAGTGGCACAACGGCACGATCGGCGACGCCTACCATCCCAATGCCCGCGGCTTTGACGAGTTCTTCGGATTTCGCGGTGGCTGGCAGTATTACTTCGACTCGCGGCTTGAACGCAATGGCCAGGTCGTCGAGGCCAATGGTCAGTATCTGACCGACCGGTTGACGGATGAAGCGATCGGGTTTATCGAGCGGCATGATGCGAGGCCGTTTTTCCTGCACCTGGCGTACAACTGTCCCCATTTCCCGATCGAAGCTCCCGAAGCGGATGTCGCCCCGTTCGCCGAGACCGGCCGCTTCAGCAAGGGCGTCAGCACGCTTTACGGCATGATACGCAACATGGACCGCAACATCGGGCGGCTCCTGGAGCGACTGGAGCAACTGGGGCTGCGCGGGAACACGATCGTCCTGTTCACCAGCGACAACGGGCCGGACCTGGTCGGCGAGGGCGAGGCGTCGCTGCACCGTTTCAACTGCAACTTCAACGGCGCCAAGGGAAATGTCTATGAGGGCGGCATCCGCCTGCCGATGCTCGTGCGCTGGCCTGAAGGGTTGCAGCCCGGTCAGCGCAGGGATGTCATGGCCCACATGAGCGACTGGTTGCCCACGCTGCTGTCGGCCGCGGGCATCGTCGCCGGCGACTCGCATCTCCCGCTGGATGGACGGGACCTGCTCCCCGCCTTGCGCGGCGAACGCGATGCGGTGGACCCACAGCGCTTCTGGCAGTGGAACCGTTACTATCCCTATGTCGGCTCGAATGCCGCCATGCGCGACGGCGACTGGAAGCTGGTGCGGCCGAAGGTCCAGCAGTCGTACCGTGCGATCGACGATGAAATCGATCATCGCCTGCGCCGCGAACCGGGTTTCCTGAAGGAGATCATCTCCATCGAACCGCGCGAGCGGTTCACGTATGCCCCGCCGGCCGAACCGGAGTTGTACAACCTGCGCGACGATCCTGAAGAGCGGCACAATCTCGCCGCCACCGAGCCGGAACGCACCGCCAGAATGGTGCGCGACCTGGAGAACTGGTTCGATGAAGTCGAGTCCGACCGCCGGCAATGTCCCGACGCCGTTTTCAAGTAGGCTGATTATCCGCCATGCCCAAGCTGCAACATGAGTTTCCCTTTGATCCCACCTATGGCTATGACCAGGATGCGCTGCTGAAAGTCGGCGCGCCCGAAGCACCGGACGACTTCGAGGCGTTCTGGCGCGATACATACCGGCGGACGCTTGCCGTGCCGGTGAATCCCTCCTTTCGTCCGATCAAAGGGATTCGTGATTACGACGTGTTCGAGGTGGATTACGACGGTCTGGGTGGGTTTCGTGTGGGGGGGTGGTTGGCCGTTCCGACCGATGGGGTGGTCGAGCGCGGCCTGGTGATGGGACACGGTTACGGCGGCCTCGCCGCGCCGGAACCGCCCCTGGGGATGAAACACACCGCGATCATCCAGCCGTGCGGACGCGGGTTTCATCGCTCGGCCGGGGGGGGATATCCCGGCCAGTCAACACTTCATGTGCTGCATGGGATCGAGTCGCGCGACACTTACAGTCATCGGTTCTGCGTGACCGATCTCTGGTCGGCCGCCACCGTGCTGCTGGAAAGGTTTCCCCGGATCGGCGGACGGCTGATCTATGCGGGCGGCAGCTTCGGCGGCGGCATCGGCGCGATGGTCGTGCCGTGGGATGAGCGGTTCGTCCGCGCCCAACTCAGCATACCGAGCTTCGGCAACCATCCGCTGCGCGTCACGTTTCCGGGGCGCGGCAGCGGTGAAGCCGTCCGGCTGATGTATCAACGCCGACCGGAGGTCCTGGAAGTGCTGAAGTACTACGACGCGGCCATCCATGCCCGGTTCATCCGTCAACCGACGATCGTGGCGTGCGCCCTGTTCGACCCGGCCGTCCCACCGCCCGGGCAGTTCGCGATCCATAATGCGATGAGTTGCGAAAAGCGGCTGCTTATTCGTACCGCCGGTCATTTCGATTATCCCGAGAAGGAAATCGAAGTGGCCGAAACCCTCAATCTCCGCAACCGCTGGCTGGAGGAGATATGAGCCAACCGCCCGCCACGCGACATTCATTACAGCGAATCGCCCCATTCGTCCGATAAGCGGAAGGGAGTCCGCGCGAGTGCCGTCGGAGCGATTGGCCCATGCCCGAAACGCCTTTGGATCAAAAACATTCGCCCACGCCGCCTCGCAGTTCGGCCGGGGGATGGACCATTGTCCTGCTCTGCATCGGCATTGCCCTCATCGCCTGCTGCGTCCTCATCCCACAGGCTGACGAAAACCGCCGTCTTGCCTATCAGCGTGAAAAGCTCAAGGCCGATCTCGAACAGGTCGAGAGGCAGATCAGCGTCAACGGGGAATTCCTCCGCCTGCTGTCGGACGATCCCACTCTCGCCGAGCGGCTCGCGCAACGCCAGATGAAGGTGATCCGCGAAGGCACGAGCGTGCTCGATATCGAGGGCAACACCGGCGCGCGGGATGACATGTCCCCGTTCCTGCTGGTCAACGTTCCTCCCCCCGCGCCGATGCCCCCTTATCAGCCCATTGGCGGAGTTCTGGCCCGGATGTGCCGCGATGCGCGCTCCCAGCTTTATCTCATCGGCACGGGATTGATGATGATGGCCGTCGGATTGGTCCTTGGGTATACGCCCAAGCCGGAATGCCCCCCATGATCCCGCCCGTTTCTTTCGTGCGGGAAGGCGCGTCTTTCCCTACAATCCGCCCATGTTGCGCGCCCTGGCCATTGAAACCTCCGGAGGCGCCGGTTCCATCGCCACGGTGATGGACGGCGTCGTCCGCACGGAAGAACAGTTTCCCCACGGCCTCAAGCACGCCGCGGAAATCATCCCCATGATCGACCGCCTTTGTCGATCGGAGCGGTGGTCCGCGCATGAGATTGATGAACTTTACGTTTCGGCCGGACCGGGGTCTTTCACGGGGTTGCGCATCGGCATCACGCTCGCGAAGACAATGGCCTTCGCGACAGGCGCGAAGATCGTCGCCGTTCCCAGCATGAAGGCGATCGCGGAGAACGCCCCCGGCGAAGCGCGGCATCTGATCGTCGTGCTCGATGCGAAGCGGGATCAGGTTTTCACCGGCCGGTTCGAGCGCGTCGAGGGAAGGTGGATCGAACGCGAGCCTGCGCGCCTGGACTCGCTGACGGCGATGCTGGAGCGCTCGCCTCGCCCCGTGCATCTGCTGGGGGAAGGCATTCCATATCACGCGAAGTTCATTCCGGCGAGCGATGAAGTGATCGTCACCGATCAATCCCTGTGGCGAGCCCGC
The DNA here is from genome assembly GCA_964446155.1 of uncultured Tepidisphaeraceae bacterium. Taxonomy (GTDB): domain Bacteria; phylum Planctomycetota; class Phycisphaerae; order Tepidisphaerales; family Tepidisphaeraceae; genus CAYUNS01. The sequence continues at coordinate 3,861 of CAYUNS010000048.1, forward strand.
GCGGGCGCCGTCGCGAGGCTGGGGACCGAGATGGCCCGAAACGGGCTGTTTTCAGACCCGTTTCAACTCACGCCCATCTATATTCGACGCCCCGAAGCCGAGGAGAAGCTGCTGATGCGCGAAGCCGAAGCGAAGTGATTCCCGCGGAGGTCTATAAGGCGTCGGTGATGTATCCCACCGCGATGAACGCGCCGATCACGCCGCAGACAATGCCCGCGATGGCCATTCCTTTGCCCCCGCCTTCCCCATTGCCGCGGACCACCTGGTTGTAGCCGATGATCCCGAAGATGATCGCGAGGATCGGGGGAATGAACGCGCACGCGGCCGGGATGCCGATGATCCCCAGCACCAGCGATGCGACGCAAAACCCGTTGCTGTTTCCACTGGCTTCAACGGTCGTGCCCTCCATGGTGAAAGGCATCCCGCACGGCTTGCAGTTGTTGGACTGGATCGGGCTGATGCCTCCGCATCGCTGGCATTTGATGGCCTGCGTGCCGTCGCTCTGGCGGATGACGGTCGGGGCGCGATTACCGGCCGCGGCATAGGCATGTACCGGGTGCGGGTCCTGCTTGATGATCTGCCGTGTCTTCGGATCGATCAATCGACCATAGCGATCGAGGATGGGGATCGTGATGTTGTTCCCGCAGGTCGGGCATTGCCCTTCCTGGGCCGCCATCGATTCGCTGGCTTCGAGGCGGGAGGAGCAGTATCCGCAGTTGAATCCGTATCGCTTCCCGCTCGTGGCCTGCTGCGAAGGAAAGACCCTGGAGGCCTCGCCCGTCGCCCGCCGCGCCGGTACGGTCAGGACGGTGAAGCAGGTCGGACACTTCACCTGCTGTCCCGCCTGCGTATCGCCCGCCGACAGCGGCGTTTTGCATACGTGACATGGAAAAACGATCATAAGTTCCGTAATGAATGGTAGACGGACACAAGGTGATTTTGCAATGGGGTCGCGGGATTGCGGAAGAAAAGCGCGCCGGAGCGTGGCCCCTCCGCGCGTCCGCCATTCGCAGGGAAGCCAGGGACATCCAGAATATCCCGTCCCCATATCAGGAAACTGGCGGGGCGCTTCGGCGTAAGCGCCGATCTGTTTCCGTGATATGCCGGGAGAGGGAAAAGCCAAAGGATTCCATCCGGAGGTCTTCTCTTTTCAGGCCCGTGTGTGGACGTTGGCGCGTCGCCGGGTACACTTGCGGCCTCGCATTGTGGTGGATGGGAACGCGACATGAGCGCACAGACTTTTTTTGTGACCGGCGTGGCCGGTTTTGTGGCAAGCCGGCTCGCCAGGCGATTGCTCGAGCGCGGCGATCGTGTCGTCGGCGTCGATAATCTCAACGATTACTACAGCCTCGATCTCAAGCGCAAGCACCTGGCCGATCTGGGTCCGGCCGATCGGTTCACGTTCATCCAGGCCGACATCCGCGACGCGGAGTTGATGCACAGGCTCATCGCCGAGCATCGTCCCGACGCCATTGCCCACATCGCCGCGATGGCGGCCGTGCGATACAGCGTGCTGCACCCCCTCATCTACGGCGAGGTGAACGTGCAGGGCACGATGAATCTGCTCGACGCCGCCCGGCGACTCGGGCAATGCCGCATCGTGCTGGCCAGCACCGGCTCCGTGTACGGTCGCGACACCGCCGTGCCATTCAAGGAGGACGCGCCCGCCGTCATGCCCCTGGCGCCCTATCCCGCCAGCAAGCGCGCGATGGAACTCTTCGCCCATGCGTTTCATCACCTTTACAAACTGCCGATCACCACGCTTCGGTTCTTCAACGTCTACGGCCCACATGGTCGGCCGGACATGATGCCCTGGCAGTGGTCGCGGCAGATTCTTCAGGATGAGCCGCTCACGCTCTACAACGCCGGCCACATCAAACGCGACTGGACCTACATCGACGACATCGTCGATGGTTTCATCAGCGCGCTCGACAAGGAACTGGGCTTCGAGATCATGAATCTCGGCTGCGGCAATCCGGTCGAGAACCTGGAGTTTGTCAGCGTGCTGGAAGACCTGCTCGGCAAAAAGGCGCGGATCATCGACACCCCCACGCCCGACAGCGAGCCGATGATCACCTATGCCGACGTCACCAAAGCCCGCAAACTGCTGAACTACGAGCCGAAGGTGCAGGTGCGGGAAGGCCTTCGGCATTTCATCGATTGGATGCGACGGGAGGAACTGCTGGGAACATCGCCTGCATGACGGGCGATCCGAGATATCGACGCGGCCTGGATATGCCGTTCAGGATGCCGGACCGATGGGATTTTCTTTGTTCAAGTTCTTCGTTCAAGCAAAAGGGATGAATCAAATGGTGGATGCAACTGCTATCGGGAATCGTGCTGGGCGCCGGTCGGCGGCGGAGTCGGTCATCGAGCCATTGGAGAATCGCGTGCTGCTGGCGGCGGTGGCGCCGACCGTGACCAGCGCCATTGCGGACAATCGCGCCCAGGTCACCATCACCTTCAGCCAGAAACTTGATGTGAACACGGTGACGGTGAAGAACGTCAAGATGTACAAGGCCGGCCCCGACAAGACATTCGGGACGAAGGACGATGTCCTGCTCAAACGCTCGCTGAGCTACAACGAGAAGACCAAAACGCTGGTCGTCACCGGCAAATTGAAGGCGAACAAGAGTTATCGCCTCGTCCTCGCCGATGCGATCACCAACAAGAAGGGCATCAAGCTCGACGGGGAATTCAACGGCAAGGGAACCAGCGGCAACGGCAAGGCCGGCGGACGGTATCAATTCCGCACCAAGCCGATGAAGAATTCGGTCGCGATGTTCCAGACGGTCGCGGGCAAGATCGAGGTGCGCCTTTTCTCGGCCGATACCCCCATCACCGTCGAGAACTTTCTCCGGTATGCCGACGGCGCGCTGTGGGATGACGCCATCATTCATCGCAGCGTCCCCGATTTCGTCATCCAGGGCGGCGGATTCAACGTCACCAAAAACAACCAGGTGGATACCATCCCGACGTTCGACAGCATTCAAAACGAGCCGGGCATCAGCAACACCTTCGGCACGATCGCGATGGCGAGGATCGACGACGGCAACCCGGACACCACCGAGGATATGCATTCGGCGACCAGCCAGTGGTTTTTCAACCTGAGCGATGACAACACCTTTCTCGACGCTTCCAACGGCGGGTTCACCGTGTTCGGAGAGGTGGCCAACGGCAAGAGCGAAAAGGTGATGAGGACCATCGCGGCATATCCCGTCAACCGGCAGTTCGCTTCCCCTTTCAGTGAACTGCCGGTGGTGAACGAGGCCAGGAAGAATTCGATCGATGTCGATCCGAAGGAGGACCTGGTGATTATCCGGCGCATCTCGATCAAGCGGGCGATCGTCGCGGTTTAATCACGGAAATCTCCGGGAATCACGGGATGGAACAGGCTCCATGAAAAAAGCGGGCCGGCGGTGACGGGCGCTTGACGCGCCCATGCGGCGCGCCGGGACCACTTTCCGCCGCACCGCTTGCATCCATGGGATGCGGCAGTAAACTGGCGGCTCGAAATTCGCCGGGGTGTAGCTCAGCTTGGCTAGAGCGCTTCGTTCGGGACGAAGAGGTCGCAAGTTCGAATCTTGTCACCCCGATTTCTCTTCACGCGAAAGCCTTCCACTGGAAGGCTTTTTTCTTGCACAGGCGGGGTTGCGATCGTCGACTTGAAGTATGTGCTGATCGAAATCCGCATCAACGCCGGGCGTCATGGCCACATGGGTTTGAGGAACGGCGAGATTGACCATGTGAAGCGGATGCAGGCCTGCCCACTAACCTGACGCCGCAATGGCCTCACGTTGGCCCGCGAACGACCGCAACCGTAATATCGTCGCCGTGAAACTTGCAAACATCGAATTTGCGATGATTCCGGTCGAGAAGGTCAGGGATTACCTTCCGTCACCGAATCACTCGATTGGCCGCTACAAGGCTGCGTTCTTTCGGTCGCTCGGGTACGATCAGGCCGATTGGGAAACACTCGCGGATGATCTGTGATCGTTGCTAACCGGCGATGCGAAGCAAGTGGACATGACGGAATATGGTGTCAAATACGAAATTCGTGGTTCGGTGACTGGCCCGAATGGCAACGCCGGAGCAGGTCCAAGGGATCGAGAATAATCTGTCGATTGCGAATATGGATTTCGCCGACTTCGCAAACGCGGTCGACAGCAAGGGTGTTTTCCGCGGCTTCTGACGGCGGCGCGACGCTATATCTTCGGAGTCGGCATGGATGCGGTTGCGATCGCACACCGGCCTTGCGCTCACGCTCGGTTTCTCGCCATTGATCTTTGTGCTGATCCCAGTTCTTGAGACGTGGCGGTTCGCACGGCGATACCGGCCGAGGGCATGACCACACGCCGCAGTTGACCGGCTGGTCAAACTCGGCGCTCGATCAGGGGGCGAGATGGAGAGCGGCGAACATCGCCTTCGCCTTGACGAGCGTTTCTTCATATTCCGCGGCGGGGTTGGAATCGGCGACGATGCCGCCGCCGACGGGGATATGGACCCGGCCGTTCTTCACGATCATGGTGCGGATGGCGATGTTGAATTCCATCCCGCCGTCGGAGCCGAGGTATCCGATCGCGCCGCAGTATGGTCCTCGCCGCACCGGCTCGAGTTCCTCGATGATCTCCATGGCGCGAATCTTGGGCGCGCCCGTGATGCTTCCGCCGGGGAAGGTGGCGCGGAGCAGATCGACGAACGTGACATCGGGGCGAAGATCGCCCTCGATCGTCGCGACGCCGTGATGAACGGTGGGATGCGCCTCGATGACCCGCGGCTGGGTGACTTCCACGCTGCCGATCTCGCAGACCCGCCCGAGGTCGTTGCGTTCGAGGTCCACGATCATGTTCAATTCGGCCTGGTCCTTGAGGCTGTCGCGCAGCGCCTGCTCCATGCCCCGGCCGCGCGGTCGGGTTCCCTTGATGGGGCGTGTGACGACCCGTCGCCGGCCGTCGGGTTCGGGGATGATGCGCAGAAAAAGCTCGGGGGAATTGCAGAGCAACTGGTGGTCGCCGAAATCGAGATATCCGCCATAGGTCGAGGGCGCGGCGTCGCGAAGGCGGGCATGGATATGCAGCGGGTTCTCGCGCAATTCGGCGCTGAATCGCTGGGACAGGTTGACCTGGAAGACATCGCCGGCCGCGATGTATTCGAGGGCGCGCGCGACAGCCGATTCGTAAGCGGGGCGAGTGAAGGTGGAATGGACCGCGACGGCCTGGTCGGGCGGAGGCGCGGCCGGATCGGAATCGATCCAGGCAGGCGTCTGGGCGGGCGTCTGGGCGGGCGTCTGGCCGCGCGGATCGTCTTCGAAGAACGCGAAGGCGAACAGCGGCAGGCCGAGGTCATCGCGCGCGATCGCGGGAAGCGATTCAAACAATCGGCCGAGATCGTAGCCGAGATATCCCACCCATCGGCCGCGCAAGGCGCGGCGCGATTCGTCCAGATGCGCCAGCGCCATGAGCGGATCATCCCAGGCGCGAACGACGCGATCACCGGCGCGAAGCTCCGCCGGTCGGGCCAGGCCGTCACAGCGCATCGTGAATCGCGGCGGAGCGGCAGGCTGGAAACGCCATGAGCAGGTCGCCTCCGAACTGTCGAGAAATATCCGCAAATCGCTCACGCGAGGCATTGTAGGGTGTCGATCCGTTCACGAAAGCCGCGAGGGCGGTTTCGGGATGTGGGGGTTCGGCCGTCAATCACAGGTTTCCTCCATGGAGGAAATACTCCATCAATTCGTGTCCGCGCTCGATCTTCAGATCCGACGCGGCGGCGTTTTTTTCGGAGTAGGCGTTTTTCAGCACGCCGGCCACCCGCGTGCCGGCCATCGCGAAGGGGCTGGGCGCGTAGCCGTGCCGGCGGGTGGCGATGTTGGTGGGGTGATCGGGAAGGACGAGAATGCGCCATTCCTCGAACGACCGCAGTTTTTTCAGCACCGGCCCGACGATGTACTCGTCGATGTGCTCGATCGCGGCCACCTTCGTCTTGATGTCGGCCTGGTGTGAGGCCTCATCGGGGGCTTCGATATGGGAGAAGACGAGATCGAACCGATCGAGCGCATCGACGGTCGCCTTGCCCTGCCCGACGTAGTCGGTGTCGTGAAAGCTGGTCATCCCCTCGACGTTCAACACGTCCCAGCCGAGCAGCACCGCCAGCCCGCGCAGCAGGTCCACGCCGGTGATCATCGCGCTGTTGGCGATCTTGAAGCGCTCCTCGAACGTCGGCAGGTTCGGCGCGTGCCCCTGTCCCCAGAGCCACACCTGCGTCGCGGGATTGCTGCCGGTTTCGCGGCGCACCTCGTTGATCTCATGCTTTTCAAAGAGCGCGCGGGATCGTTCCATGATCGAGCGGAGCAATTCGCCGCCGCGGCCTTTGGGCAGATGCCTGGCGATCGGCTCATCGGGAATCTCGTGAGGCGGGCGCGTGGTGAGATCGAATTCCTGGTCGCCGCGATAGACGAGCAGGTTGCGGTAGCTCACGCCGTTGTAAAACTCGAATCCCGGCAGTTCGGCGGCGCGCGACAACTCGCCGAGCAGACGCTGCGCCTCGGCGTCGGAAATGCCGCCGGCGGAGTGATCCTTCATGATCCCATCGACGACGGTGACGAGATTGCACCGAAAGACCCAATCCGTCGGCGCCAGCGGAATCCGCTGCGCCGCGGCTTCCAGCGGCGCCCGGCCGGTGTGATGGGTTTTGGGGTCGTATCCCAGCAGGCACATCGTCGCGACATCGCTGCCGCTCTCGAATCCCTCGGGGACGGTGCGGACCAGTCCCTGTCGGCCTTCGCGCGCGATGCGGTCCATGTTGGGGGTGCGCGCGGCCTCGAGGGGCGTGCGGTTGCCCAGTTCCTTCAGGGGTTCGTCGGCGGCTCCGTCGGGGATGATGATGGCGTATTTCATGCGGCGTTCGTTTCAGGGTTGAAAAAGGAATGGTGGAAGGTCGCGGGCGGCTGGTCTCATGGGACACCTTGGGGTCATTGTATCCGAAATCGGCGCGGTGGGCCTGCTCATCCGCCCGCGAATTCCCGCGGCTGATCGATGATCCGCAGGCAGATCGTCGTCGGCTGGATGGTCGGCAGGGCGTCGATGGCCTGGAGCGCGTCGCGCATGGCGCCTTCATTGGCGAGATGCGTGGTGATGATGACCGGGACGTTGCGGCTTTCGTTGACCTCGTGCTGGAGAATCGCCGAAAGGCTGATGCGGTGCTCGCCGAGGATGCGCGTCACCTGCGCGAGCACGCCCGGCTCATCCGTGGCCATCAGGCGCAGGTAATAGCGGGACTGAAGCTGGTCGAAGGGGAGGATGTCGGTCCGTTCCGTCGAGTCGGGAAAGATGCGCAGTTGCCTGAACGCCAGGGGCGTCACGCCCAGCGCGACGCTCACGATGTCGGCGACGACGGCGCTGGCGGTGGGGAGCTGCCCCGCGCCGCGGCCGTAGAAAAGGGCGTGCCCGAGGGCGTGCCCATAGATGCTGATCGCATTGAAGCTGCCGCTCACGTCGGCCAGCACGTCCCGCTCATGCACCAGCGTCGGATGCACCCGAAGCGACAGCGCGCCGTTGCGGCGCTCCGCGATCGCAAGCAGCTTGATGACGTAATTCAACTCGCTCGCGAAGGCGATGTCCTCGGGTCGAAGCCGATCGATTCCCTCGATGTGAATGTCCTCCTCGCGCACCTGCGCGTTGAATGCCAGTCCCGCGAGCAGCGCCAGTTTCTGCGCGGTGTCCCGGCCGGAGACATCCATGGTCGGGTCGGCCTCGGCGAATCCGGCGGCCTGCGCCTCCTTCAACGCATCGGCGTAAGAGGAGCCGTCGCGAGTCATCTTCGTGAGAATGAAATTGCACGTTCCATTGACGATCCCCACCAGCGCGTCGATGCGGTTTCCCACCAGTCCGTGCATGAGCGACTGGATGATCGGAATCCCGCCGCCGCAACTGGCCTCGAAGGCGATGCAGGTGTCGTGCTTTTTGGCGAGCGTGAACAGTTCCCGGCCGCGCAGCGCCAGCAGGCTTTTGTTGGCTGTCACCACCGGCTTGCCAAGCCTCAGCGCCTGCTCGATCGCCGTCCCGGCGACCGTCGTGCCTCCCATCAGCTCGACGACGATCTGCGTTTCCGGCGATCGCACCGCAAGCTCGATATCGGTCGAAACCTTCGTTGTCCCGTCGAAATCCCGCTGTTTTGCGGGATCCCGCACCACGACATGACGAATCTCGAAGCGGATGCCCGTGCGCTGCCGGATCAACTCGCACTGCTGCGAGAGAATCCGCGCCACGCCGCTTCCCACGACGCCGCAACCCAGAAGTGCGATTCCGACTGTTTTTTCCGGCATATCGACTTATCCCATGAAATCGCCGCAGACTGTAAAGGGCGCGGGTGAGAGGGTCAAGGAAGCGGGGCGATCGCCGGTGGCGCGTATCCCGAAAACGCCTTCGCCGAGGCGGACCCGACGGGGTTGCGATGCCGGTTGAAAAACGGCGTTCTGAGGTGGGGGGCTTTCGTCGGTTGGGAGGAGCGGCGGCGGTCAGAATTTCCGGTCGAGCAGCCGGTAGTTCACCGCTTCGGCGAGGTGATTCTCGTTGATGTGTTCCGATCCCTCCATATCCGCGATGGTGCGGGCGACGCGGCGGACCTTGTCGTAGGCGCGGGCGCTGAGGCCGAGTTCGTCCATCGCCTGCTTCATCAACAGCAGGCCGGCATCGGAGAGATCGCAATGCCGCTTGAGCTGCCGGCTGTCCATGCGGGCGTTGGTGGTTCCGTCCTGGAAGCGCTGATGCTGGCGCTCGCGGGCGCGTTGGACCTGGGCGCGCATCGTCGCGCTGTTGGTGCCGGACTGCCGGCCGGTCAGCTCGCGGTAGGGAACGGACGGGACATCCACATGAATATCAATGCGATCGAGCAGCGGGCCGCTGAGCTTCGCGAGGTATTTGTCGCGGGCGCGGGGGTCGGTCGAGGCGAAGCCGCTGGCGGTGGGATTCATTGCGGCGACGAGCATGAATTTGGCGGGGAACCGGATTGATCCATGCACGCGCGCCACCGTCACCTCGCCGCCTTCAAGCGGTTGCCGGAGCATTTCGAGAACATAGCGGCTGAATTCGGGAAGCTCGTCGAGGAACAGAATCCCGTGATGTGCCAGCGAGACCTCCCCCGGGCGGGGGATCGATCCTCCGCCGATCAGCGCCTGCGCCGTCGCGGAATGGTGCGGCGTTCGCACCGGCCGTTCATCCATCAGCGCGATGCCGTCGGGCAGCAGGCCGAGCGCCGAATAAATGCGCGTCGTCTCCAGCGATTCATTACGGCTCAGCGGGGGCAGGATACCGGGCATGCGCTGGGCGAGCATGGTTTTTCCCGTTCCCGGCGGTCCGACCATGAGCAGGTTGTGCGACCCCGCCGCCGCGATCGTGATGGCGCGCTTCACCGCCTCCTGTCCGCGCACATCGGCGAAGTCGAGCTGCGGCGCGACCTTGGAGGCCTGGTAAGATTCACCGTCGAGTTCATACGCTTCCAGGGGCAACTGCTCGTTGAGAAACGAGACGGCCTGCGTGAGCGATGAGACGGGGTAGACTTCGATGCCCTCGACGACCGCCGCCTCGCGACCGTTTTCCGCCGGCAGGATCACGCCGCGGTATCCCCCGCTTTTGGCGAGCAATGCCAGCGACAGCGCCCCCTTGATCTTTCGCACGCGGCCGTCCAGCGCCAGCTCCCCGGCGATAAGAAATTCCCGGTGACGATCGCTCTGGATGAAATTCGTCCCGCGCAACACGCCGATCGCCATCGGCAGATCGAGCGCCGGGCCTTCCTTCTTGACATCCGCAGGCGCGAGGTTGATGAGCAGGGCGTGTCCGGGGAAGGCGTATCCGCTGTTGATGATCGCACGATGCACGCGCTCGATCGATTCCTTCACCGCCGTCTGTGCCAGACCGACGATGGTCGTCTTCGCCAGCCCGCGCTGGCTGACGTCCACCTCGATCTCGCAATGCTGCGGATCGATTCCGAAGAGAATGAACGATTGAATCTTCGCCAGCACTCGAAATGTCCCCGGTCAGGAAAAGAATCGGATGAAATTGTAGCGGGCACGGCATGGGGAGCAAGGAATTGATTCGGAGATTGCGCGCCTCGGCGAAGCGAACTGGCCGTTTTCTCCGTCTCTCCTACAATGCGTTCATGGCGATGATCGAACTTCCGCATACCGCCGGTTGCCTCGTCTGCGGGCCAGCGAATCCGCACGGATTGCACCTGAGCCTCTTTGTCGATGAAGGCTCGGGAGAGGTGCGCATCGACTTCGTTCCGCGTCCCCAGGACATCGGCTTTGAAGGCATCGTGCATGGCGGGGTGCTGGCGACCGTGCTGGATGAGGCGATGGTGTGGGCCGCGATCTGGAAGGGAAAACGCATGTATGTCGCGGGGGAAATGATCGTGCGATTCAGGCAAAGCGCGCGGGTGGGGGAGGCGCTGGTCTGCCGCACCCGCGTCGAGTCGTTTCGATCAAGGCTGGTGCAGACGGCGGGGGAGATCGTCAACGCCCAGGGCGAGGCCGTCGCGCAGGCGACGGGGAAATACGCGCCTGTGGCGGAGGAGCATACCCGGCGGTTCATCGACTCCCTCCTCGATCAGCCCGGAACCGCCGCCGCCGTCCAGGCCCTGCGCCACGCACAACGAAAACAGGAAGGTTGAAGACAACGTCATGCTCGAACGCGTTCTCGATACGATCGAATCCCGCCGGCATCAATCCATCAACGCGCTGACGGAACTGCTCGGCATTCCCAGCGTCAGCACCAGGCCCGAGCATCGCGACGACATGATTCGCTGCGCGACCTGGCTGGTCGATCAACTGAAATTCGGCGGGCTGGAGGCTTCGGTCATGCCGACCGGCGGGCATCCGGTGGTCGTCGCGAAGAACAGGCACATTCCCGGCCGGCCGACGGTGCTGCTGTACGGGCATTACGACGTTCAGCCTCCCGAGCCGCTCGAACGGTGGACGACGCCTCCGTTCACGCCCACCGTGCGCGACGGCGCGATCCACGCGCGCGGCGCGGCCGACGACAAGGGACAGGTGTGGGCGCACATCGAGGCGATCCTCGCCTGGCAGGCGCATGGTGGACTGCCGATCAATCTCACGGTGCTGATCGAAGGCGAGGAGGAGATCGGATCGGATCACCTCGAAGCGTTCGTCCAGAAATATCGGCAAGCGCTGCAGGCCGACATCGCCCTCATCAGCGACACCGGACAGTTCGCGCGCGGCGTGCCGGCGATCACCTACGGCCTGCGCGGGCTGGTCTACATGGAGGTCTTCCTCACCGGACCGAGTCACGATCTGCACAGCGGCATCTACGGCGGGGCGGTTCCCAACCCGGCCAACACGCTCTGCGGCATGCTCGCGCAACTGCACGACGCCGATGGACGCGTCGCCCTTCCCGGATTTTATGACGATGTTCTTCCCATCGGTGACCTCGAAAAAGACCTGTGGCGGCGGCTTCCCTTCGATGAAGCCGAGTTCGCGCGGGAACTGGGGCTGAGCGAAGGATCGGGCGAAGCCGGCTACACCACGCTCGAACGACGCTGGGCCAGGCCCACCTGCGACATCAACGGGCTGACGTCGGGCTACCAGGGCGAGGGCGCCAAGACGATCATCCCGTCCACCGCCTCGGCCAAGGTGTCGATGCGGCTCGTGCCCAATCAGGATCCGAAGAAGATCGAGGAATCGTTCAAGCGGTTCATGAGCGAGCGTTGCCCCGGCAATGTGAAGATCGAGTTCGCCCAGCACGGCCTGGCGGCGCCGGTGATCGTTCCCATCGACGGCGTCGCCGCGCAGTTGGCGGCCGAGTCGGTGAAGATCGGGTTCAACGCCGCGCCGACCTTCATGCGCGAAGGCGGCAGCATCCCGGTGGTGGAGCTGTTCAAACGTGAATTGAACATCGACACCCTGCTGGTCGGCTTCGGCCTGCCGGACGACCGCGTGCATTCGCCGAACGAAAAGTTCGATCTCGACGCGCTGCACAACGGCGCGCGCACGGCGGCGGTGTTGTACGACAAGCTGAGCCGGCTGAAGGATTGAATCAGGCGGAAAACAGCGCCGCGACCCGCGAGAGGAGGATTTCGGCGAAGGCGGATTTGTCGCACGGCGGCAGGGATTCATGCCGCCCGCCGCGCCACAGCAGCGTGGCTTCGATGGCGGGGCTGTTCATCGTGTCGAGGGGATTGTAAACGATCAGGTCGAGGTTTTTGCGATCGAGCTTGGCGCGGGAGCGATCGAGATCGCCGCGTTCTTCGAGGCTGAATCCGATGGTTCGCTGATCGGCGCGCTTGATCGCGCCGGCGGCGACGAGGATGTCCTCGGTCGCCTCCAGTTCGAGGCGGAGCATTCCGCCTCGCTCGATCTTCCCGCCCGCATTTGACTGTTTCGGCCGGTAATCCGCCACCGCCGCGGCCATGATCAGCGCATCGTGCGAGGGGAATTCGCGCAACACCGCCGCGTGCATCTGCGCGGTCGTTTCCACGTCGATCCGCCGGACGTTGGCGGGCATGTCCGCCGTCACCGGGCCGAGAACGAGCGTCACGTCATGCCCCGCCGCCGTCGCCGCCCGCGCCAGCGCCGCCCCCATTTTCCCGCTGCTGCGATTGCCGAGATACCGCACCGCGTCGATCGGCTCGCGCGTCGGCCCGGCGGTGATGAGAAGCTTCATCCCGCTCTCCATCTTGAAAGCGCGAGTGGAACGAGTGTCGGCATGGCCAACGTCGCGATCAGACCGATAGCTGGTTGCAGCGCGATCGTCGTCCCTTGTATCACGACGCCTGCGGCACACATGATGAGCGAAATGCCTAAGAGGATGCCGAATTCATGGTCCATGGCGCCTTCCATGCTCGTCTCCTTCAGCAGGAAGGGCACCGCACCATCCGCCGGCCAACGTCCCGACAACGAACGTGACGATGAATGAAACGGGGGAGCCTTGCCCGGCGTCCAGACGGGCGCAGTGCAGTGCAAGGGACACAGGGGGATTGGATCTATCAGGTTTGTTCATTGTGATGGAGGCGCGCCCCCGTCGAAGAGGTGAGCATTCGCGTCAGCTCATCGACGATCGCCTGCGGCTCGCTCATCCGGCCGGCGCCGACGTTGCGACAGGCGAGCCAGCCGGAGTCCGGGCCGATGAAATGATAGCCGAGGGAGGCGAGTTTCTCGCGGTTTTCCCGCGCGATGGGATTGTCCCACATGCGATGATTCATCGCCGGCGCGAAAACCACCGGGCAGGCGCTGGCGGAGATCATGAGGCTGACCAGGTCGTCGCAGAAGCCGTGCGCCACCCTGGCGAGCATGTTGGCCGTCGCCGGGGCGACGAGCAGGAGGTCCGCTCGCTCGGTCAAGCCGATGTGCTGCGTATCGGTGGGATCGACGAGATCGAACGTGCCCGTGCGCGTCTTTCGGCCGGACAACGCCTCGAAGGTGAGCGGCGTGACGAAGCGCTGCGCCTCGTCGGTCATGCAGACCGTCACTCCCGCGCCGCGCTGCACGAGCTTGCTGACGACATCCGCCACCTTGTACGCCGCGATGCCACCGCACACGGCGACAATCACCTCGCGTCCCTTCAACGTCCGCGGGACGGGGTCGGGCTGCGGTTGTATGGTGTCATCGCTCATCGCGTTCGTCATTCGCGCGGCGCGAGGCCGCGGAACGCCCTGTTCATTCCGGGTGGACCATGCCGCTGGCTTCGTAGTCGATGGCGATCTTGTCCTGGAGAATCTCCTGGACCGCCACCTCGAGGTCGGTCATGTCGTCCCGCTCGATCAGGGGACGCGCGCCGTCCATCAGCTCGAGCATGCGCTTCTGGATCAGCGCCGTCAGCTTGAATCGGCCGCCGACCTTGTTCACGATTTCATCACTCTTCAATGCTTCGATCATGGGTTCCTCTGTGTGGGGTTAGTTGTTGGTGTCACTTGTGCGGTGTTCGGCGCGCTTGTGACGGAGGATTTTCAGGATTTCTTCGATGGCGCTATCCAGGTTGTCGTTGATGACCATGTAATCAAACGCGCGGCTGCCCTTGGCCATGTGGATTTCCCGCTTGGCGGCGCGGTAGCGCTTTTGGATTTCCTCCTCGTCGTCCCGCGCCCGTTCGCGCAGGCGGTGCAGGAGCGTGTCCTGGTCCGGGGGCAGCAGGAACAACAGCAGCGCCTCGGGATAATTATAGCGGACCTGCATGGCGCCCTGGAAATCAATCTCGAGGAGCACGTCCCGCCCCTCGGCCAGGTGGTCCAGCGCGGGATGCCGGGGCGTGGCGTAATAATCGCCGTAGACCTGGGCGTATTCCAGGTATTCATCGTTGTCGAGCCTGCGGAAAAACTCGCGTTTCTCGACATGATCGTATGTCTTGCCCTTTTCCTCATTCGGACGCCTCGGGCGCGTCGTCACGGAAACCGTGTACCAGACCCGCAGTTTCTCGGCAAGCTCGCGCGAGACGGTGCTTTTGCCCACGCCGGAGGGACCGACGAGGACGATGAGCAGGCCGGGATGTTTTGCCGGGGATTCCATGATGGAGGCTTCACTCGACGTTCTGAACCTGTTCCTTCAACCGGTCGATCGCGCCTTTGATCTCGACGATGTGCCCGGCGATGACCGCATCGTTCGCCTTGCTCGCGATGGTGTTGGCCTCGCGGAGCATTTCCTGGGTGATGAAATCCAGCTTCCGACCGGCATGTTCGCTTTCGCGGCAGGCATGCTCGAACGCATCCAGATGGCTGGTCAGGCGCTGAATCTCCTCGCTGATGTCGGCCCGCTCCGCGAAGACCGCGACTTCCTTCAGCAGGTCCGCCTGATTCACCTGGAACTCCGCCTTGCTGAGCAGGTTGTTGACCCGCTGCGTGAGCTTCCGGTGATAATCCTCGATGACCAACGGCGCGCGCTTCTCGATTTCCACGAGGCTCCCGGCGATGACCCCGCGGTGCTTCATCAGGTCCCTGAACAGCGATTCGCCTTCCCTGCGGCGCATCGCGAGCAGCTTGTCGATCGCGCGTCGGGCGACCTCGCGCACGCAATCGCCGTGTCGGGCGATCTCGTCGCTTTCGTCGCGCGGCTCCTGGCACACGCCGGGCAGGGCGAGCAGCGCGCCCAGGTCCACCTTCAACTGATCGCCGAAGCCCTGGAGGCTCTGGATCTGCTGGAGGTAAAACTTCAACGCCTGGGTGTTGATGTGATACGCGGCCTCCGCGCTGTCGGTGCGCATCTTGAGGATGAAGGTGATCGAGCCTCGGCCGAGGCGTTCGCGCAGGAGCGACTCAAGCTCCGGCTCCAGCCCGCTGATGTTATCCGGGAGCTTGATGACGGGCTTGAAGAAGCGGTTGTTCAGAGACCGGATCTCGACGTTGTAATGCGTGCCGTCGCGTTCGGTGGCGGCGTCTCCAAAACCGGTCATGCTGACAATCATGCGCGGGCCTTTGCGGTTGATGCGTCGGGACGGCGATTATTGTTCGACGGGCACATCGCCGGCGGAGGGATCGGCGCCCGGCTCGACCGGCATCGAGGGAACCTGCGGCAGCAGGGGGGCGATCGGGGATTGCGCGGTGGTGGACGATGAATCGCGCGTGAGCAGATTCAGGATGATCGCCAGGAGGAGGAACACCCCGAAGACCACGCTGGTCGCCCAGGTGAGCACGTCTCCGGTCTTGGAGCCGAACGCGGTGTTGCCCCCCGCGCCGCCGAACGCGCTGGCCAGCCCTCCGCCGCGCCCTTTCTGGATCAGCACCAGCAGGATCAGGATCAAACAGACGAGAATGAACAGGGTGATGAACAACCCCAGCAAGAAACCACTCATGGTCGGCTCCCAAAAAGACGAACTCTTTCCACCGGTGAAAGGGGGGAAAGGCTATTTTGCGGCGTTGACGATGGCGAGGAAGCTTTCGGGCTTCAGCGCCGCGCCGCCGATCAGCCCTCCGTCCACGTCCGGCTGGCTCAGCAGCCCGGCGGCGTTTTCCGGCTTCATGCTGCCGCCATACTGGATGCGGACGCGATCGGCGAAATCCCCGTTCCACATCTTCCCGAGCGTTTCGCGGATGAAGGCGTGGACCTCCTGCGCCTGCGCGTCGGTGGCGTTTCGGCCGGTGCCGATCGCCCAGACCGGCTCATAGGCGATGACCACGCGCCGCGGATCGTCGAAGCTCGTCTTCAATTCCTTCAACTGCGACTCGACGACCGCGAGGGTCTGGTTGCCGTCGCGCTCCTCGAGCTTTTCCCCGACGCAATGCACGAGGATCAATCCGCCGTTGTAAATCGCCTCCGCTTTGCGGGCGACGAGATCGGACGGTTCCCGGAGGACGTGCCGGCGTTCGCTGTGCCCGGCGAGGGCGAACTTCACGCCGACATCCCGGAGCATGTCCACCGAGATTTCACCGGTGAACGCGCCGGTCTTCTCGAAATAGGCGTCCTGCGCCCCGGTCAGCACGCTTGATCCCGCGACGGCTTGAGCGACCGCATCGAGATAGACGAACGGGGGCGCGATTCCCACCTGCACGTCCGCCGGCGCCCCCGCCGCCACGGCCTTGGCCAGCGCGACGGCCGATTCCTTGGTGGTGTTCATTTTCCAGTTGCCGGCGACGAATTTGGTTCTCATGGTTGCCTGGTTCAAGTTTCTGTTGCTGGTTATTGGTTGTTGGTCGTTACGGCAGGCAATCACCTGCTTTGCTTCAAGCCATTACGGCGGTCTCCGCGAAGGTCTTGCCGAAGACCGCGGCGATCTGCCGAAGCTGCCCCATCAGTTCCCGGAACGCTTCGGGCAGCAGTGCCTGCGGGCCGTCGCACTGGGCCTGGCTGGGATTGTGATGAACCTCGACAATGATCCCGTGCGCCCCGGACGCCATGCCCGCCGCCGCAAGCGCCGGCACGAAGTCGCGTTTTCCGGCCGCATGGGACGGATCGACGATGATCGGCAGATGCGACCACTGCCTGGCCACCGGGATCGAGGTGATGTCCAGCGTGTAGCGGATGCTGTCCTCGAACGTCTTGATGCCGCGCTCGCAGAGAATCACGCCCCGGTTGCCCTGGCTCAAAATGTATTCCGCCGACAGCAGCCAGTCCTTCACCGTCGCGGCCAATCCGCGCTTCAGCAGCACCGGCTTGCGGGTCTTGCCCACCTCGCGAAGCAGATCGAAGTTCTGCATGTTGCGGGCGCCGATCTGGAAGGCATCGACGTATTTTTCCATCCCCTCGACCTGCCGGGTGTCCATCACCTCGCAGCAGATGGGCATGCCCAGCTCGTCGCCGCAGGCACGCATCCACTTCAGGGCCGGCTCGCCGTGTCCCTGGAACGAATAGGGCGAGGTGCGTGGCTTGTAGACGCCTCCGCGAAGCACCGTCGCGCCCCCGTCACGGACGTGACGGGCGATGGTGTTGAGCATCTCCTCGTTCTCGACCGCGCACGGACCGGAAATGCACATGGCATGGTTCCCGCCGACAGGAACCTTCGGCGTGCGCCCTCCGCCAATCTCCACCACGGTGTCTTCCTCGTGAAACTCGCGGCTTGCGAGCTTGTAGGGCTTCATGATCGGGACGACCTTCTCCACGCCGTCCAGCGACGACAGATGAGACTGGTCCACGAGCGATTCCTCGCCCATCGCCCCGATGACGGTATGGAATTTCCCTTGAGAGAGATGCGGCTGACACCCCATGCGGGTGATTTCCGCGACAACGCGGTCAATGGCGTCCTGGGACGCCTGGGGACTCATCACAATAATCACTGGCGCAACTCCTCGATCGACGGAATCAGGTCACAACGTAGTACCGGAGGCCGGGAAAGCCAAGTAGTGTATCCAAAGGACGGGGAGGCCACAAGGAGGGCAAACCGCTGTTTTATGACGCATTTCCCCGCCGAATCGGGAAGGTCCGCCCTGGGGCGGATGCGATGCGGAAGCGCGGCGCGGGCGGAAACGGGCAGGCCCCACCCTTGCCGCGACGCCTTGCGCGCTGCTATTGTCCCCCGCATGGCCTTTCATCTCATCCAGGTTCTTTACTGGATCGCGCTGTCCACATGGTTTGGCGGCGTGCTGTTCATCGCGCTGGCGGCGGGGGTGGTGTTTCGGACGGTGCGGGAAAACAACCCCATCCTGCCCACGGTTCTCAGCGTCAACCTCGAGAACCAGCACGGCTCGCTGCTCGCCGGTTCGATCGTGGGGAATCTGCTGGTGATGCTCAGCCGCATCGCCATGGTCTGCGCCGCCGGCGTGGGGCTGGCGATGGTGGGGCAGTGGGTGATTATCCGGCCCCGGGGCATGGAACTGCTGGCGCCGCTGGTCCGTGCGGCGATGTTCATCGCGGCCGTGGCGATGGTGATGTTCGACCGGCGGTTCGTCTGGCCGAACGCCTGGCGATACCGGCAGGAGTACATCGACAACGCCGACGACCCCGACGTCGCCAACCCCGCCAAGGAACAGTTCGACCGCTATCATCGCGAGAGCGTGACCATCCTCATGATCGTCCTTTTCCTGCTTCTGGGCATCATTCTGTTCAGCGGCAACATCACCAGCGCCAGAATCCTCTTCTGATGTCCGCCGATCCATCCATCATGCCCAGGGCCACCAGCGGGAAAATCCGGCGTCGGCGCGAGCGCGTGTCGATCATTCTCCCGATCCTGAAGCGAACCTATCCCGATGCGCGCTGCCGACTCGATTTCGACAATCCGCTTGAACTGCTCGTCGCCACCATCCTCTCCGCGCAATGCACGGACGATCGCGTCAATCTCGTGACCAGGACGCTGTTCAGGAAATATCGCTCCGCGAAGGATTACGCGGCGGTGGAGCAGGAGACGCTCGAGAAGGACGTTCAATCCACGGGATTTTATCGCAACAAGGCCAGGAGCATCCGCGGCATGGCGCAGGCGCTGGTCGAGCGGCATGGCGGAAAGGTTCCACGGACGATGGAGGAACTGGTGGATCTCGCCGGCGTCGGCAGGAAAACCGCCAACGTCGTCCTCGGCAACGCGTTCGACCAGAACGTCGGTGTGGTGGTGGACACGCATGTCACCCGCGTCAGCAACCGCCTCGGGCTGACCGATCATCCCACCGACGCGGTGAAGATCGAACAGGACCTGATCCGAATCATCCCCCAGGAGGACTGGACGCTCTGGTCCCACTTGCTGATCCATCACGGCCGCGCGCTGTGCCAGGCGCGCAAGCCGAAATGCGAGCCTTGCCCGCTGTTGCCCCATTGCCCGGCCGGGCGGAAGTTCATCCAGGCGAACGCGAAGAAGAAGTGAACGCCGCGGAAGCTGGTTACGCGGGCAGATCGTTCAAGTGATTGATGAGCATGCGCAGCCGGCCGTGATCGCGCTTGTTGAAGGCGAAGACGAGACGATGAAGGCGCTTCAACGCCGGTTCATCGCGCTCGACCGGCAGCGGCTCGGCGACGCGGAAGACCCCCTTGGTCTTGATGTCGGTGAATTGGTCGGCGATCTCGGACAACTGCGCTTCCGTGGGACGGCGCTGCAGGCGGAT
>CAYUNS010000048.1:23331-24630 GCA_964446155.1 uncultured Tepidisphaeraceae bacterium
CCGTCACGTCGTCGAAGTGATCGCGCTGCTGAGGACGGCGCTGCAGGCGGATGATGATCTCGTCGCGCGAGTAGCGCACGCTGTGATAGTTGCTGTAGAAGTGGCGGATTTCCCGTGCGGCGACCTCGACGCTGTCGGTGATCTTGTACAGATGCAGGTCGTGTTCGCTGATCAGCCCGCGATGGAGCAGTTGCTTCTCGACATAATCCTGCCACATGCCCCAGTAGTTTTGCCCGCTGGAATCGACGAGCACGATCGGCATGGGGACGGATTTGCCGGTTTGGATAAGGGTGAGCACCTCGAAGCCTTCATCCATCGTGCCAAAGCCGCCGGGGAACAGGGCGATGGCGTGGCTGGAGCGGACGAACATCAGCTTGCGGGTGAAGAAGTATTTGAAGTTGATGAGCTTGGGGTCGTGTTCGATGAACTCGTTGGTGCGTTGCTCGAAGGGGAGCCGGATGGCCAATCCGAACGATTTTTCCGCGCCGCCGCCCCCATGTCCGGCCGCCATGATCCCGCCCCCGGCGCCGGTGATGACCATCCAGCCGGCCTCAGCCATCAGCCTGCCGAAGCGGGCGGCCTGCTTGTAGTCGGCATGGGACTCGGGCGTGCGGGCGCTGCCGAAAATGCTCACCTTGCGCGTGTCGCGGTAGGGCGCGAAAATCTTCAACGCGTAACGCAGTTCCTTGAAGGATTTGTTGATCAGCTTGATGTCGCCGCGATTGGTCTGGTCGCGCAGCAGCTTCAACGAGTTGGCGACGATCTCGGCGACGAGATCGCCATCCGCCAGATGCTGCAATTCCTGCACGAGCTGGTTGGCCAGATCATGCACCCGCTCGAGTTGCGCCCGGCGGGTGACGTGCGGGGATGCAATGGACTCCTGCGATTGCTCGACGACGTTTTCAGTGTTTTCAACTGGATTCATCTTCATGTTTTTCCGGAGGGGGAAACGGCAGAACGTACCGTTGCCGCGCGGAGGCGTCAACGCATGTCGGCCCTGGTTTCCCACGCCGCCGGCGCCCCGAATTGGATCGGATCGCCTGGGCATTGCGCGCCGGGCGCGTTTTTCAGGTACCGGATCGGAATGATAGGGGATTGAAAGGCAAGAGAGGCGTCGGTTGATGTGAGAGGTTTGCACGGTCTGGGAAATTCACGGGGGGCATCTTCGCGATGAGGTCGAAAATGAAAAACGAACCCAAATCCGCCGAAGCCATGCCTGAGGCCGCCTGCGGTGGGTGGCGTTGGGGGCGGCGATGGAGGGCAATGGAGGCGAAAGTGAAAAACGAACCCAAACCCGCC
>CAYUNS010000049.1:0-4041 GCA_964446155.1 uncultured Tepidisphaeraceae bacterium
CCAACTGGCGCGGTGATGCGAGCCAGTTGGCCAGGTCGGTGTCGGTCAGCCCGGCGATGACCGGATGATCGGCGATCAGCGGAAACGCCCGGCGAACGCCCCGCGCGTGCGTCCGCAATCCGAACGGCGCGAGATTCGATTGCTCGAAGACCAGCAGCGTCGCGCCGCGCTCGCGCACGGCGTCGAGAACCTGCGGGGATATCAATGCGCGCCCGCTCAAGGCCTCGCGCCCGACGACGAACACCTTCGCCGACGCGACCGCCGCCATGTCGGACGCGGGTCGATGGGGGATCTTCATCGCATTGAGCATCGCGCTCGATTCACCGGCCGGGTCGATGACGACGACGGGCGAATCGACATTCGGCGCGGGAGATTTCGGCCACACCTCGATCGAAAACGACCAGGCGCTCAGCTTGTCCTCCGGCACGCCGGGAATGACCAGTTGCAACTCATACGCCGTTCGCGTCGCGACCACCGGCGCCTGGAACGTGATCGGCGCGAACGCGGTCGTTCCCGCCTTGGCGAAAAGGGGCGATTCACCGGAGAGGACGGCTTCGCCGCCTTCGGTCTCGACCAGTCGCCATGTCGCCGTCACGTCGAGATCACGGCGCAGATCGTTCACAAGCACGATTTGCTTCGATACGGCTTCGCCGGCGAAGAAGGCATGGTCCTTGCCGGAGAATCCCTCATCCGCGCCGCCACCGACATACGCCAGCACCGGCGCGTGGACGCGCGCGAATTGCTCGCCGACCGGCGAGAGCGTTTCGTACTCCTTCGGGCGAAAGCCGGCGCGCGGCTTGGCGCCGGGCGCGGTGAGGTCGGCATAGGAATGGATTTCAGCCGGCCCATGCCACGGTTCCCAGCGCCGACCAACGATGATCGGCTCCATGTCGTGCGGGCAGAAACCGCTCACGCCGTAGGCCCGCCAGCCGCGAATGTATTCGGGGTACATTTCGGAAAAGTACGATTGCAGCGGCTCGTGCAGCCGCATGTTGTAGCCCCAGAAATAGGCCTGGTTGACGTTGTACTTGTCGGCGTCGTTCTGTTTCTGGTCGGTCGCGTTGTCGCTGATGAGGCGGAGATATTCATCCGACTGCTTCGCGAACGCGCTCGGCCCGAGCCGCATCGCCGCATACTCGGCCTCGACCATCTCCGTCCAGCGGATCGTCTCGTAGTTGCCCACCCGGCCACGCATGAAGTCCAGCGACGCCGGCGATCCATGCTCCACCGTGATCAGCGGCTTGGTTCCATCCCGCGCCCACGCGGCGGGATAGTCCTCTCGCTCCTGGTTCGGCGGGAAGCTCGGGTAGAAGTTGCTGGTGATGATCTGGCCGTAGTTGCCGCCGGCGTGATGGTAGATAACACGCGTATCATCCAGCCCATGCACGAACGCCTCCGACTCGGCGGCGCGGGGGCGCTTTTCGCCGAGGTTGAGAATGCGATCGTTCGGCACATAGTCGTTGCCCCATGCGTAAGGATTCAAGTCCCATGGGTAGCCGAGGTAGTTGAAGTTCATCGACCAGAACAGCAGCGATGCACGATTGCGGTAACGCCTGACGAGCGTGTCGGCGGCGGACTCCCATTCGGCGCGGCCTTGTGGATTCTGCCAGTTGACGGAGGTGATCGACGCGATCGGCATCATCACGAGCAGCCCGTTGGCGTCGGCGAATTCCATCACGTCATCGTAAAACTCCGCCGACGCGCCGCGACGCTGCACGCTCTCGGACGCCAGTTGCAGCGCGTTGTAGCCGGCTTTCAGATACGGCGCCATGTACCGCTCGAAATTCGGCTTCGCCAGGTTCCCGAACCCATTGCCCGAGCCGGCGTGAACGATCCGCATGCGAATGGGCTTGCCGTTGAGAATGATCTCTCGCCCATCGATCCACACCTCGCGAAAGCCGAACTTCACGGGGATCGTGCGATCGATCGCCTCTTCGCCGTCCAGCAGGGTGACGGCGATGCGATAACGATGTGGATCGTCCGGCTCCCAGAGGCGCGCATCATTCCACGATGGCGAGAACTCGACGATCCGCCTCGCCTGGCCGTCAAGCGTGATGGCGGGCGAGTCGAACGTCTTGACCGGTTCGTCGTCGTTCAATTCGGTGACGACCGCGCGAAGTCGCACCTCGCCGCGGCGGGCAATGGGATTGGCAAGCTCGACCCGCACGCCCAGCGTGCCGCGACGAACCGATGGCTTGACGAAGACATCATCCACCGAAACGCCGGCCGGCGTGCGCAGGAGCGTCACGTCCTGCGTGATGCCGCGCATCAACGCGGTCGCCTTCACCATGCGCGTCTGTTCGGCGCCGAGGTATTGCATGACCTCCCCGGAGATCACCGCATCGACGCGAACCAGCAGATCGTTCGGCTCGCCGGGCCTGACCAGCGAGGTGATGTCCCAGTCCTTTGATTCCCATTCGTTTTGCGTGCCGAGTTGCTCGCCGTTGACGAAGACCGTCCCGCTGACGGACATCCTGTTGAAGCGGATCGAGACGCGCGAGTCTTTCCAGTCGGCGGGCACGGTGAATTGTCGGCGGTACCATGCCGACGGAAAATCGCGAGGCGACTTGCCGTTGACCTTCGCAGCGCCGTTCCAGTTTCCCATGTCGAAATCGGCCAGGCCTTCGATGGGGAAATCATTCAGGTGCAACCATGATGAAGGAACCAGGACGTGGCCCCATTCGCTTTTCGGCGCTTCGGGAAGAATCGTCGACTGAAGGCTCACCTGCCATACGCCGTTGAGCGACACCTGCGAGCGAAGTGGATTCGATTCGCTGTAATTGTCCGACAGGTCGGCGGAGAACTGCGATGCAAGCGTGGCGTCCGCGGCACGGGCGGTGGACACCGTGAGAGTCGTGAAGGCCAAAACCACCAAGCACAATCGACGAATCATTGCGTGTCCTCACACAGATATTAAGAGCGGGATTGTCCCCCGGTCGCCCCGGTGATGATGATGCCGCGTCATCCGCATGGAGCATCGCGAAAAACAGGCGCCGTGCGGCCGCGACACCTTCCGCATCGCGGGCCGCACAGTGCGGACATCAAGCCGGGTCCACGTCACTGTTACTCGGCGGGCGTTGGTTCCGGCGCGGCGAGCTTGGCGACCTCGTCGGCCGACAGCGGACGGTCGTAGATGCGCAGTTCGTCCAGCACGCCGTCGGCGACCGAGTCGGGCGTGTAGTCGCTGCCGAACTGGATGTTCTTGACCTCCGCCGACGGCATTTCCATCATCGGGTCGGCGGGTGTGCCGTAGCTGATCTCCTTGCCGTCGATGTATATTTTCACCGCGCCGTCGGTGAACGTCGCGGCGAGATGATACCACTGACCGGCCTGGTACTCGATGTTGTTGGGACTCATGATGAGCTTCTGCTCGGCGTTGGCGTCCCACACCCAGGCGCGAAGCTGCTTGTGGTCCGTCGTCATCAGGTACAGCGCATTGCGATTCCAGTCAGGCCCGCCGACGGCCTTGAAAAGGATGAAGGCGTTGGCCGCCCACGCCTTGTCGCGCTTGAACCACAACGCGACGGTCCCTTGCTTGAGGGAAAAATTCTTCCCTCCCGGATAGTACAACTGCGCCGCCTGTTTCACCTCGGCGCCCTGGCCGAACCTGCCTTCGACGAGTTTCACGTCCTTGTCCTTCGACGGCTTCTTCTCCCCCGCCGCGGTGTCCGCTTCGAGCGATCCGTCAAAGGAAACGTGGAAGATCAGCCCCTTCTCCAGATCGACCGCGGGCGCCGCGTCGTCCGCTTGCGCCAAGGCGGGCGAACCGGCGCAAAACGCGAACGTCGCGAGAAGTGTCATGGGAAACCGGAAACATGCGTTTTTCATGGTGTGGAACTCCTGAGGGTATATAACGCCGGGTAAAAAAACATCACGAGCGGCGGCGACGAGCCAGCAGCAGCGATCCGACCGCCAACGCCGCGAAACTGGTCGGCTCGGGGACAACACTGATGCTGTCGAAGTAACCGATCGTTTGTTCATGCACGGTACTCTGGTTGTATGAACCCAGGGCCAAGTGGAATTTACCCTGGTTACTGATAC
>CAYUNS010000049.1:4051-10804 GCA_964446155.1 uncultured Tepidisphaeraceae bacterium
ACTGATACTGGTCGGCAGGGGGTCGACGTCGTAGCTGGTGCTGGTGAAGTGCGCTTCGGTCAGATTGGTGAAATTACCCGACAGCGTGTCGCTGCCGCCATGCGCGGGGATGAAGTTGGCGCCGCCCACAGTGAGCGACCAGTCGATGCCGCTGCCCGTGCCGTCAAGCGTGAGTGTGAGTTGAGTTGGCTCACCAGTCAGTTCGCGCGCCAGCAAGGTTTGCGAGGCCGGCGCGCCGCTGACGGTGTGACCGCCGTCGGCGACCGAGGCGACGTCGATCCACCACTTCACCGGTGCGTCCGCCGCCGTCGAACGGGCGCTCTGGTACACTTTCACCCAGATGCCGTCGGCGAAGTTGTTCAGGTCATTGACGGTGGGGAAGAACCGCCCCGCACTTTCGACCCCGTTGCTGTTCGTCGACACCTGGCCGACCATCATGTAATGAGCGTTGGCGATGTTGTCCAACCCCGAGCCGCCCGGGCTGGGCGACGACGAGTACGGCGCACCGGCCAGGTCTGCGATGTTGAGTTGGAACGTCAACGGCTGGGTAAAGAAATTGAAGTCCGCCCGCGTACTGACGATCGCCGTCCGGCGATTGCTGGTCGTGCTGCCTATGTTTAGCACCAGATTTCCACCGACCGCCGTCGCCTCCGGGACATCGGCGTTGTTTCGATATGTCGTCCACGTCGTGGTTGCGTCGGGGTCGAGGTTGCTATTCAGAGCGCTGTCCAGCGTATCGAACTCGTCGATGAACGGCGTGAACGCTCCGAACGCGGCGGGCGTCATCGCGACACTTGCGAACATTGCGGCTGCGGCCATTGTGACGCGGCCGGCTTGGATGGACTTGACCAGTGATGACATGTGCATTCCTCCTGTAAAAGGTCCAGTACGGTGAAATGTTGGAACGTTCTAAAAATATACCGCGATCAGCCTAAGTCAAGGAAAAAATTTATCAAATTCGCGCGGAGGAACCGATCGTCGCAAGTGGCCGGGAGACCACAAGATCGCTCAACTCCCGGCTGAGCACGCAATCCGCGGGGTAGCCCTGGCCACGGTGCTGTCGGAAGCCTTCGGCGAACCGGACGCCGATCTCCCAGCCGCGCTCACGGGCGGTGCGGTTCATCATGCGTATATATTCATCCGCTCCGTAATGCGCCATAAGCCACGACCGTTGCGAGGCGTGGGCCTTGAGCATCTTTTCCTTGGTTTTCAGGGCGGCGGTGATGTTCACCAGCGTGGTGGCCGGAACGGACCGGCCGAAGTAATCCACCCCACCGACCGGATCGGCATAGTAGAAATAAGGCACGCCCGCACCCTGGGCGATCGGGCCGGCGCAGGTATTGGGCACGAACGAGCCAAACGCGGCCGAACGCGCCAGCTTCGCGGTTTCCTCGTGATCGCCCATGTAATCCTGCAAGCTGTGAGTGAACATCAGCGTCGGGCCGATGGCGCGGGTGAGCGTCATGGCCTGGCGGATGGAATCCTTGTCGAATGTCACATAATTGTCGCGAAATTCCAGGCAGTGGTACGTCGCCCCGATGATCGCGGCGGCTTTGGCGCTTTCTTTCCTGCGAATCGCCCCGATCCGCTCCGGGCCAAGCTCCATGGAGCCGCAATCGCCGGGCGTGGCGGAAACGATGTGAACCTCCCAACCTTTCCCCGCCAACAGCGCCAGCGTTCCGGACGCCAGGAACTCGCAGTCATCCGGGTGAGCCATGAAACACATCGCCACTTTACGCCGGGCTTTCCTTGCCATGAGGATCCTGTCGATGAAGTCAGCGTGAAGAACGATCGAGCTTCCACCCCATCGATTCGCGGGCGGCGAGGCGATACGGCACTCGCGCGCCGACGAGGGGAATCGCCCGGCCGGTCCAGATGTCCGAGATGCGCGCGGGAAGACCGATACCCAGCGTGGCCAGGTCAACTTCACCGACGGCCAGGTCGTCGTCCCAGTTGAAGACGCCGATCAGATCATGCTCCGGCCCGCGCGCCAGCCACAGGCGCGGAAGCTGGTCGTGCCGGTCAAAGAGATCGAGCGGCACGGCGGCCTGCGGTGGACGCAATTCGACCACGCGCTTCAACAATGCTTTCGCCGAATCGATCAACGCCGGCAGGTGATCGCCGAGCATCAGGTCGCCGCCGCTCAACAGCACCAGTAGCGCATAGGCCTGGGCTTCCTGGTCGTTGAACTCCCGCCCGCTGAGCCAGGTCTGCCCGTATTCGTGCGGTTTCGCCGCCCGCAGCCGGTTAAGCCGCACGCCGGGACTGTTTGCGGAGGTGCGCACGATCAGGAAGTCCGGATCGCTGTTCCACATGGCATCGTGCATCCAGAACCGCGCCGCGCACGCATGGGCGGCCATCAGCACATGCGACCAGTGGTTGTGAATGTCGCCCGTGACGCGCACCGCATCGACGAGACCGGTCACGCACTCGTAGGGCGCGCCGCAGGCCAGCAGATATGCCTCCGGCCCGATCGCTTCCCGGATGATCTCGAATGTCCTGCGGATGATTCCACCGCGCGGAACGGACGAATCGTGAAACCGCGAGGCGCGCAACACCTCCTGGGTGAAATCGACCTTGAACGTCTCCACGCCCGCGCGGCGCAGCCGTCCGAATATTCCGGCCAGGTGAATCGCGACTTCCGGGTGCGTCGGATCGAGGAATCCCGCCGGCCCCTTGGAATACGTTCCTTCGACAATCTGCCCGTCCGCGCCGCGTGCGAACCAGTGCGGGTGATCGCGGAAGACCCTGGTGTAGACGTTGACGATCAACGGCGCCAACCACAGCCCAGGCCGACCGCCCTGCTCACGGACTTGCCGGCAGAACGTCTCGACCCCGCCGGGGAACCGTTCGTTCGGCTCCCATTCACCCCACTGCCGTTGCCAGCCGTCGTCGATGACAATGTCCAGCGGCGCGTCGGGCAGCAGTTCGCGCATGATGGCGACGTTCTCAAAAACATCGTCGCCGCTGACCGAACTGGCGAAAAAATCCCACGAGTTCCAGCCGAGGCGCCTTGGCTTGGCCGGCCGCGGGCGCTCGCCCGCCCAGCGCCGCCCAAAGTCGATCAGCAGTTGTGCCGGATCGGAACCGGTCGTCCATTCGATCGCCGAAACGCGCGCCGTCCCGCCGGGAGCGATCGTTCGCTCCTGCTCGCTGCGGATTTCCAGCCCAAAAGCGCCTTCGAGATGCGCCTGTTCATGCAGCGCCCTGAATGCGATGAAATCCCCTTCGTGCGGCGGCAGCGCTCCGAAGACATAGGATTGTCCGGTCGAGCGGTGTCGCAGCGCGTAGACCCAATGACTGAAGGCATCGGGCTTGATCGCCCGTCCCGGCAAGCCGACGCGCTTCACGCCGGGCAGCGACTCGAAATTGATCGGGTGGATGAGTTCGAGAAACTCATCCGCCTGCCAGGCCGCCTGTCCCTCGTTCGAGCGCCAGGTGAAGCGCACCTCGCCGAGCCGCGCGGGCATCGGGCGCTCGTTCGCGATCGTCAGGCGGATGGCGTCGCCGCACGCGATGTGCAGGCGAATGCCGTCACGCTCCGCCCTGAATCCGTCGCCGTCGGGCGTCCAATCAAGACGATCGGACACCAGCGTGAGATCGTCCAGGCGAACGGCGACCCTGCCGCCGGCGAGTGACGGGAAAGGCGTTTCGATACAACCTGTCCTGCTGTTGAAGGTGACCATGATGGATATGCGAACCGATCACTGCCACCATTGCCAGTAACGTTTGAGGTTGGTGACATCCGAAAAGGTGCTCAGATCGCCGGGGATGGATTCGACGTGGCCGTCGCAGAAGAGGTAATTGCCGATCGCCCGCCTGCCGCGCATGTTGTGCGAGACGCGATAGTTGTTGTTCCGCATCACGCCGCCGATCTCCACCCTGGTGTAGTTGCTGTAAATCGCTCCGACCTGGCCGGATGTTCCCGTCGCGCTGACCCCTTCACCGTTGTAGTTCTGCTCGGCCACCAGGATCATCTCCGAGGCCCGGCGGACGTTTGATTTCCTGCTCTTGTAGTGGTGATTCGGATTGAAACTGGGAATGTAAGGATTGATTCCGTAATGCCGGAAATAATCCGTGGTCACCCGTTCGGCGGTCGGACACCAGAGAACCTCGATCGCGTGCAACTTCGCGGGCGATGGCGACGACATCGCATCCCACCGCGACACGTATGGCGCGATGCGAATGATCCACGAAGTCTGGCCGACCCCAGGGTCCGGACCCCATGTGGTGTCCCAGGGCGTCGGCGGATACCACTGCTTCCAGTCATGCGCGTACAGATCCATGCCGATGCCGATCTGACGCATGTTGCTCGCACACACCAGCGTCTGCGCCTGCTCGCGAGCGCGAGCCAATGCCGGCAGCAGCAGCGCGATGAGAATGGCTATGACGCCGATGACGACCAGCAACTCAACCAAGGTGAAACCCCGCGTTTTCCTCATGATGTTTCTCCTGTCGTCATCGGGCATCATAAATATTGGATCGTTCCATATTATTATGCTATATTTGGAATTGTCAATATTTTTTCAGATATTTCCGAGGGGGCTTTTGGAGATTTTCCCTCGCGGGAATGAGGATACAAACCAATCCATATGCGGAATCGGACGGTGAGAAAACGCCGGCCGGACCGGACCATCCGTTCTCGCAGGCGTATATCATCAAACCAGGGAGACCTTTGAATGCCACCATCAGAAATTCACTCCGTCGATGAGGCGGAAACACTGCTGAGCGAGCCGACACCCCAACTCATCGAGATGTTTTCCCGACTGTCGGGCGATCTCCTGATTCTCGGCGCCGCGGGCAAAATGGGACCGACGCTGGCGCGGATGGCCCGGCGCGCGTTCGACGCGGCCGGCATGAAGAACAAGGTCATCGGCGTCTCCCGGTTCTCCAACCCCGCCGAACGCGACAAGCTCGAATCGTGGAATGTTCAAACGATCCAGGCGGACCTGCTCGATCCCGCGGCGCTGCGCGAACTGCCCGACGCCCCGAACATCGTCTACATGGCCGGCATGAAATTCGGGGCGACGGGCAACGAGCCGCTGACCTGGGCGATGAACACCTATCTCGCCGGCATGGTCTGCCAGCGTTTCGCCGGCAGTCGGATCGCCGCATTCTCGACCGGCAACGTGTATGGTCTGACGCCGCTCGCTCTCGGCGGCTCGCTGGAATCGGACCCGCCCAATCCGGCCGGCGATTACGCGATGAGCTGCCTCGGACGCGAGCGAATGTTCCAGCATTTCAGCAAGACCCGGAACACGCCGGTGACGCTCATCCGTCTCAACTACGCCTGCGAAGTGCGCTACGGTGTGCTGACCGACCTGGCCCGGAAAGTGTGGCAAAACGAGACGATCGATCTGGCGATGGGTAATTTCGGCGTCATCTGGCAAGGCGACGCCAACGCCATGTCGCTGATGTCGCTGGCTCACGCCGCCAGCCCCGCTTTCATTCTGAACGTGAGTGGACCGGAGCTGCTCAGCGTCCGCAGGGTATGCGCGCGGATGGGGCGGATCATGGACCGCACGGTGCGGTTCGAAGGCGTTGAATCGCCCGACGCGCTGGTCAGCAACGGCCAGCTCGGCCATCGCCTGTTCGGCTATCCCCGCATCTCGGCGGATCGTCTCATCGAGATCGCGGCCCGATGGATTATGCGCGACGGCTCGACGCTGAACAAACCGACCCACTTCGAGACGCGCAGCGGAAAATACTAACCCCCATCCATCTTTCAAGGACAATCCGTGAACCCAACCATTCGTCAGACATTGCAGCGAGGCGTGGCGATTCCCGCGCATCCACTCGCACTCGATTCGCGAAAGAAGCTCGACGAGCGCCGCCAGCGCGCATTGGCCCGCTACTACGTCGCCGCCGGTGTCGGTGGATTGGCGGTCGGAGTCCATACGACGCAGTTCGCGATTCGCCGGCCTGAAATCGGACTGCTCAAACCCGTCCTCCAACTCGCCGCCGAGGAGTTGTCGCAAGCCGACGCGAAGCGATCCACGCCCCTGATCCGCATCGCGGGGGTGTGCGGCGACACCGTGCAGGCCACGGATGAAGCGGCCTTGGCGCGCGACCTCGGCTATCATGCCGGGCTGCTGAGCCTCGGCGCTTTTCAGCACGCCGGCGAGACGGAGCTGATCGCCCATTGCCGCGCCGTCGCCGACATCATCCCCATCGTCGGCTTCTACCTTCAACCCGCCGCGGGCGGCCGACTGCTCTCTTACCGCTTCTGGCGGATGCTGACGGAGGTGGAGAACGTCATCGCCATCAAGATGGCGCCGTTCAACCGGTATCAGACGATCGACGTCGTTCGCGCCGTCGTCGAGTCCGGCCGCGACGACATCGCGCTTTACACCGGCAACGACGACAACATCGTGCTCGACCTGCTCACGCCGTATCGATTCAAGGCCGACGGGCGGACGGTTGAACGCCGCATCGTCGGCGGGCTGCTCGGCCACTGGTCGGTCTGGACCCGCAAAGCCGTCGAGTTGCTCGACGCCTGCCACGACATCGTGCGCGGCGGAAAAGGCGTCTCGCCGGACATGCTCGCCAGAGCGATCGAAGTCACCGACTCCAACGCCGTCTTCTTCGACGCCGCCAACGCCTACGCCGGCGCCATCGCCGGCCTGCACGAAGTGCTCCGCCGCCAGGGTTTGCTCGAAGGCGTCTGGTGTCTCGACGACCACGATCGATTGTCCCCCGGCCAGAGCGATGAGATTGATCGACTCTACCGCGACTACCCGCACCTCAACGACG
>CAYUNS010000049.1:10814-24475 GCA_964446155.1 uncultured Tepidisphaeraceae bacterium
GCTGCGATGATCCGCGCCCGGATGGTCTTCCCCCGGTCCACACCGATCACATCCCCGCCCAGCTCGGCCGTGAAGGCTCTCATAACAACTGGACTCACCCCGAGGGAACACCCCCGCCGGACCAGTCATCGCCGGGGAAATCGCCCGTGGGTTCGTTTTGCGTTTTCACCTCCTCATCTTCCCCGGTAGGTTCATTTGGGTTCGTTTTGTCGATTCACCCCTTCGCTGGCGCGTGGGGCCGGCCTCATCCGTGCGGATTGGTGTTCATTCGTGGAAACGACAACGGCGGAACCACTGTCCCGCCCTGCGGATGCTTGCCCGAAGGGGTCGGCCGTGGGTTCGTTTCGCATTTTCACCTTCTCACCCTCGTCGGTGGGTTCGTTTGGGTTCGTTTTGCCGATTCGCCCCCTCGCCAGCGCGGGGGGCCGGCCTCATCCGTGCGGATTGGTGTTCATTCGTGGCCCCATCGCGAGCGGGAACCAACGGGCCATTATACCCGAATCCCCCACAAAACCAGCGAAAATCCCGCCAAAATCAGCCGACGGGCGGGGCGGAATGCAGGTGGGCGGTGTCCTACGTCACTTTTTTCTCCTCTGACCGAACGTTCGATGGAATCGATTCCGATAGAACAATCACTCGATCGTCAGCAGTGCCTCCAATATTCCTGCATGAACTGTCCGGCATCCATCACTTCCACTCCGGGCAACCGCTGGCGAAACCGCCGTCCCGCTTCACTTTTGCTTTCAGGCCGATGGCTAATTCGATGAATTTCTGGTCACATTCATCCCGGCTGTATTCAAACCGGACTCGGGGCGAACGTACATAATCCCCGATAAAACGCAGGCGGCGAATCGTCACTTCAACCATATGAGGCGTGATTTCCGGGAAACGTCCAGCGATTTCCTCATCAAGCAGCACGGCATGATAGTTCGTCAAGGGCAGGCTTGCTGAAAAGAGGAACAAAGACACGTTTATCAGCAGCCCTCAACACCTGTGCCGCTGCCGAAGTGGTACTCACCAATCCACGGAGCAGCGTATTGGTGTCGATGACGATACGAAACGAGGAAAGGGGTTTGGACACTCAGGCTTTGTTCCTTGATACTCGGCCATGGTGGCGCGCGCGGGCAGAATCCACGAGTTTGTCCAGCTCTTTTTCTTCCATCCCGCTTTTTCGAAACCGCTTCTGAACCGGCGAAAACAGCTTATCGAAAGTCATGGTTCGGGCTTCCTCTTCAAGCGATATGCCCTCTTCAAGAAGCTGTCTGGCGTAAACCTCCGCCGGCACACCGGCCGCCTCCGCCTGGGCACGCAGGGCATCGAGCGTACCACGGGCCAACCCGGAGACCTGGATGGTGGATGCTGCTGAACTCATAACGAACTCCTGATTTTCTATGCTCTTGGGATTATAGTACACCCCGTCAGGGCCGGGCAACGTTTTCTCCTTGTTCACCACCATCCCGTAATCCCTGTCATACCCCGGCCGGACATCGCAGAAGAGCTGCTCATTTAATCGGTCAATTCTCCATACCGCTTCATCAGCGACCGGTAATCAGATTCACTCAACTGGTCGGTCAGGAACTTGTGGGAAGGGAGTAAAAAGGTGACACCCGCCCATTTTGAAAAATGGGTACGCGGCGGAATGCAGGTGGGCTACGTCACTCATTCGTGCGGATTGGTGTCCATTCGTGGCCCCATCGCGAGCGGGAACCAACGGGCCATTATACCCGAATCCCCCACAAAACCGGCGAAAATCCCGCCAAAATCAGACGCCTGACGGGGCCGTCAACCGGCGATCCGCCGGCCATCCCAACATGGTCGCGAAAACGAGCCGTGGTATCATCGCCACCCATGGCCAGGCCGAACCCACACTTCGACGACGAGGCGATTGTGCCCGAGGAAGACCGGAAAGGCCGGCCGAAAGGAAACGCGAACGAGGTAAACCAGGTCCGTCCCCGTTTCATGCCAGTCCCCGTTTCATGCCAGGCAATGCCATGGCCACCGGCCACGGTTGACCAGCGACGGCCGTGGGAGAGAATAGGCTCGCCGGTTGAAAACCACTTCCGCAGACGGACGGTAAATGGGCCTTGTACGTCATGCGACAAGGAGAAACGACATGCGACGGCTGATATTCATCTTCGGCCTGCTTGATCTGAGCATCGTGGCGATTTATCCGGTCAAGATTCCCCATTACCTGCGCGGCATAACGGCACAACCGTGGCTGAATGGAATTTGCCTGTTGATGATGGTTTCCCTGGTCGTGTCGGGGTATGCGCTGCTTCGTGATCGCCGATGGGCATTCATCGTCAATTACGTTCAATTTCCATTCCGTATCGTGCTTGCGTTTTTGTCGTTCGCCTGGCTTGCGGAACTGATCCTGCCGCTGAGTCCATCAATGCTGTTCCACGAGTTGGTTTGGATATCGGCCATCGCGTTGGAAGGCATCCGTCTCGGCTTGACGATAATGATGCACTACCATCGCCGCCGCCGACCCGACCAACCGCCTCTGTCATCAGGCTCCGCCTTGGCGTCATGGGGTTCATTTGAGGTTGGAGGCGATCGGAGGTAAAAGAAGGCCATGCCGCGAGACGCGCCGTGGGCGTGTTTTTTCTCCTTCCGGTGTGGGCAGCGGAAGCGTTGCGGGGACGGCCTCTCCTGCCCGGCAAGGTTTTGAACTCCATGCCCATTCTCGGACACGGCATCGACATCGTTGAGACCTCGCGGATTCGCAGGCTCGTCGAGGAGCATGGGCGACGATTCCTCGATCGCTGCTTCACCGCGGCCGAACAGGAATATTGCGCCGGCAACGCCAAACGTTATTTCGAGCATCTCGCCGGTCGATTCGCCGCCAAGGAAGCCGTGTTGAAAGTGATCGGCACGGGATGGCGCGGCGGGATCGCGTGGACCGACATCGAGATTCTCCGCGAGCCGTCCGGTCAGCCGCGCATCACCCTGGGCGGAGAATGCCGACGGATCGCCGAGGAGCTTGGCATCACCCGCTGGCACGTCAGCATCAGCCACATCGAAACCCATGCGACCGCCAGCGCCATTGGATTGCGCAAGGAATAGCCGACCCCGACAATTTTGAATCGCCGGCTTTCCGTGACAAACGAGGTCTGGAATGCAATAATTCCTCAGCAAGAAAGGGCCGCGCTCATGTCATGGATCGAGAACCGCTTTGAAGAAGGCCTGATGGTCACCAGCATCGACTTCGCGATCAACTGGGCGAGGAAGAATTCGCTGTGGCCGATGACGTTCGGGCTGGCGTGCTGCGCCATCGAGATGATGGCGGTCGGCGCGAGCCGGTTCGATCTCGATCGATTCGGGGCCGGCGCGTTTCGCGCCACACCGCGACAGGCGGACCTGATGATCGTCGCCGGCACGGTCAACTACAAGATGGCCAGCCGGGTCAAGCGTCTGTATCACCAGATGCCCGATCCGAAGTACGTCATCGCGATGGGCGCCTGCACCGTGGGCGGCGGGCCTTATTTCAAATATGGGTACAACGTCGTCAAAGGCGTGGACCTGGTGGTTCCGGTGGATGTCTATGTGCCGGGCTGTCCCCCGCGTCCGGAGGCGTTGATGGAAGGCATCATGCGGTTGCAGGACAAGATCAGCGCCAAGACGATCGGCCTGCCGCGCGGCGCGAAGGCGGCGGCGCAGGATCGCCCGCTGATCGCCCCCTCTCCGGCGGTGATATAGCGCCCGCGCGAATCCGTGCGACTTTGACCCCAGGACCGCTTCCGAAGAATACATTCGCTTTCATTCTCCCTTTCCTGCAATGGAGTTTTCGCGAGAGGTTCCGGAGATCCACTGAGAAATGCCCACGGTTCGCTGCCCTAGTTGTGGAAAGCCGGCCAGGATCAGTCCTGCAAAGCCGACCTGCGCCTGCGGACACACGTTTTACTTTCCCCCGACGACGATTCGACAGGGGGAGAATGAATCGGCTCATCCCGCCGGGCATCTTCCCACCGCCGGTTTCCGGGGCTGGTCCGTGACCGGCAATCTTCCGCTGATGCTGACGCTGGGCGCGGTGGCGTTCATCGGGCTGGCTATTCTGGTGGGATACGTGGGCATGCTGCTGGTGTCCCGCAACGCCGAAGCCAGGCGCCAATCCCCTCCCTCGCCGGTGGTGATGCCGCCCCCGCCGGCAGCGCCGCAACCGCCGCCCCCGCCGGTGGCCGCGCCCGAGCCGCAACCCGCCCCACCGACGCCTCCCAGGGTCCGTCCCTTCGCGCATCTCGCGGCCTTGCGCCCGATCCCCGTAACGGAAAAAACGACCGGGAATATTTCCGACGCGCAGATTCAAAGCGCGATCGAGGGCGCGGTCAATTATCTGCTGGAGCAGTTCGGCCTGCGGGAACTGCGGGTCTCTCCCAGCCAACACGATCGCCATGGTGGGATGCATGCGCTGGCGCTTTATTCACTGCTGCACGCCGGCAAGACGATTTCCGATCCGCGCCTGAGCCTCAGCGGCGACCGTCTCCCGCCGTTGATCGACCATTTAAAGAAAATGTCGATGGACGGCGGCGCCGCGACCTATTCCCGCTCTTTGCGCATCGCGGCGCTCGGAGTGCATAATCGCACGGAAGACCGATCGACGATGGCGCAGGACCTGGACTGGCTGCTCAAGGCGCATCGCGACGGCGCGTACGGATACCGGATGCCCGCGGAAACGGCCACGAAGGTTGGTTGGGACAATTCCAACTCACAATACGGCGTACTGGGAGTGTGGGCGGCGGCGGAGTCGGGCCTGCCTGTTCCGCAAACCTATTGGGACGCGGTCGAGAAACATTGGGCGGACAACCAGAATGAGGACGGCGGATGGAGCTACAAAGCCCCGGGTCCGCGTACGCAGGCGACAACGACGATGACCTCCGCCGGGATCACCTCGCTCTTTGTGGCGCGCGATCAGCGCATTCGATCGACCAACCTCGCCGAGCCGCTTTCCGAATCCCTGCGCCGCGGGATCGCGTGGATGGAACAGGGAGACCACGCCTTGCGGCTCAATTCGGAAAGCACGGGATATTCGCTGTTCGGAACGGAGCGAGCGGCGCTGGCTTCGGGAATGAAGTATTTCGGTGAACACGACTGGTATCGCGAGCTGGGCCGCAGAATCATCGCGTCACAGCAGAAGGACGGCTCGTGGCTGGGGATGAACGGCGAGGTGGTCGAAACGGCGTTCCGCCTCCTCTTTCTCTGCCGTGGCCGACCGCCGATCTTCGTCAGCAAGCTCCAGTTCGGAGAGCGGTGGAACACCCGCCCGCGCGACATCGCCAACCTCGTCGATTTCGCAGGCCCGGAGATGGAGCGATCGCTGAACTGGCAGATCGTCAACATCGAACGCAACTGGCGAGACTGGCTGGATTCGCCGG
Organism: uncultured Tepidisphaeraceae bacterium; assembly: GCA_964446155.1. Lineage (GTDB taxonomy): Bacteria > Planctomycetota > Phycisphaerae > Tepidisphaerales > Tepidisphaeraceae > CAYUNS01. The sequence goes on from CAYUNS010000049.1 coordinate 16,187, forward strand.
TACTGTTCATGGGCAGCGATCAGTCGATCGCGATTTCGGAAAATGAGGAACAGGGCCTCCGATCCTACATCGAGGCAGGCGGGCTTCTCTTCACCCACGCCGATTTCGGCAGCACGGAATTTTCCAGGTCGGTGGGGGAAATGTCGCAGCGTCTTTTCCCGCACCTGCGATTCGAGAAGCTCGATGAAGATCATCCGGTTTATTCGATGGTCTATCCGATCGAGCACAAGCCGGACTTGTACGGCGTGAGCAACGGCTCGCGTCTGCTGTGGGTGCATTCCCCGGCCGACATCGCATCCCGATGGGACTCGAAGCGCCGCAGACAAAACCCCGAGATGCTGCGCCTGGGGGTGAACATCGCGATCTATGCCTCCGGCCGCCGAGAGTTGCGATATCGCCTGGAGACCCCGTTCATTGCCGAGCCGGAGTCCCCGCCGATTGGTGAGATGCCCATCGCGCGCCTTCGGTACGACGGCAACTGGAATCCCGAGCCTGGGGCGTGGCCGCGGATGGGGCGATGGATGCACCACGACACCAGCATCAGCCTGCCGGTCCTCGATCTGCCCATTCCACAACTGCGAGAGGAAACCGCGCCGGTGGCGCACCTCACGGGCACCTCGGCATGGTCTCCGACCGACGAGGAAATCGAGGCGATCCGGAACTTCGTCCATGCGGGGGGCGTGCTGCTCGTCGATCCATCGGGGGGCGGAGAGGCGTTTTCCAAGTCGATTCACGAATCGCTGCTGGCCCGGGCATTTCCCAACGCCGCGCTGATGGACATGGATGAAACGCACCCGCTGCTGAACGCATCGACGAACGGCCAGACCGACGTGCGCACCGCGAAGGTGCGCAGCGAGGCCGCGATCCACCTCCGGCGCCCGCCGGTGATCCGAATCATGCAACCCGGCAAGGGATATGTCATTGTGATGGAGATCGATCTCGCCTCCGGATTTCTCGGAACCCGGACCTCCGGCATCATCGGTTATACGAGCGACTATTCGATGGCCTTGGCGCGCAATCTGCTGCTCTGGGCCGCCGGGACGATGGATGATTGATTCGTGCAGGCACGCCTGCTGTTTTTCGATTCTTTGAGAGGACCATGAGTAAAACACGAAAGTTGATCGCGCGCAGCAAGGTCAAGCCCGCCGACCAGTGGGATCTGCGAAGTCTCTATAAGACCGACGCCGACTGGGAAAAGGATTTTTCCGCATGGGAAAAGAAGATCGCGAAATACGCATCATTCAAAGGCCGGCTCGGCGACAGCGCCAGGACGCTTGCGGCGTGCCTGAAATTCGACGCGCGGTTCGACCGCGCCGGTGAACGGCTGGGCGCCTATGCGTTTCTCAAAACGGCCGAGGACCAGGGCGACAGCGCCTCGCAGCGACGAAAAGGCCGCTACACCCACGTCGCCACCAAGGCCGGAGAAGCCGGCAGTTGGATCCGGCCGGAGATCATGACCATCAAGCCGAAAACCATGAACGCCTTCCTCAAATCGAAGGAGTTGAAGGAATGGAGAATCACCCTCGAGCGCATCCTGCGCCATCGCCCGCACACCCTTGGACCCAAGGAGGAACACCTTCTCGCCATGCAGGGGCAGATGAGCCAGGCGTCCAACCAGATTTTCCGGCAGCTCAATGACGCGGACCTGAAGTTCGGCATGATCCGGGACGACAAGGGACACAACATCGAACTCGGGCACTCCTCCTTCTCCGCTTTGCTGCATTCCCCCAATCGCAATCTCCGCAGGAGCGCGTTTCATCAGTATTACGCGGCCTACGATGCGCACAAAAACACCGTGGCCGCGACGTTGAACGCTTCGGTCCAGCGCGATGTCTATTATGCCCGGGCGCGCGGACACAACAGCGCGCTGGAGGCGTCTCTGTTCAACGACAACGTCCCCGTCTCCGTTTACGACAACCTGATCGCATCGGTGCATCGCCGCCTTCCGGCGCTGTACCGTTATTACGAGCTTCGCCGCCGCAGGATGAAGCTGCGCGACATCCACCATTACGACACCTATGTGCCGATTCTCAGCGAGCTGGACAAACGCCACACCTGGGATCAGGCCGTCGATGTCGTGGTGAAATCGCTCGAACCGCTCGGTGATGAATATGGTCGCGAGCTGCAGCGCGGGCTGACCGTCGGTCGATGGTGCGACCGCTATCCCAACGCCGGCAAGCAGAGCGGCGCATTCAGCAGCGGCGGATACGACACCCAGCCGTTCATCCTCATGAATTACCAGCCCGACGTGCTCGATCACGTCTTCACCCTCGCGCACGAGGCCGGGCATTCCATGCACACGTACTTCTCCGCGAAGCATCAGCCGTATCAATATTACGGCTACACGATCTTCGTCGCGGAGGTCGCCAGCACGTTCAACGAACAGCTCCTGGCGCGTCACCTGATGGCGAAGGCTCGAAGCGACAAGGAGCGCGCCTATCTCATCAACCGGATGCTGGACGGCATTCGCGGCACGATCATCCGGCAAACGATGTTCGCGGAATTCGAGCGCCTCACGCACGGCCTGGTTGAATCCGGTGAGCCGCTGACCGTGGACAAGCTGCGCGGGGAATATCGCCGGCTGCTCGATCTCTATTTCGGACCGGCGTTCACGATCGACGATGAACTGTCGCTCGAATGCCTGCGCATTCCGCATTTCTATCGTGCGTTTTACGTCTACAAATACGCCACCGGGCTGTCGGCCGCGATCGCCCTGTCGGAGCGCGTCGTCAATGGTGGAACGAAGGAACTGAACGATTATCTCGGCTTCCTTCGAGGCGGTTGCTCCCAATTCCCCCTCGACCTGCTCCGTGATGCGGGCGTGGACATGGAAAAACCCGAGGCCGTGGACACCGCACTGAAGTATTTTGAAAACCTGGTGGATGAACTGGACTCGCTGCTCTGATGCGGTGGTTTATCGGATGCGCCGCCCTACATTTCATCGCACCACCGTGGTAAAAGGTGAGGCATGAATTATGAGTTGGGCATTCTCGGCGCCGGCAACATGGCGGAGGCGATCGTGCGCGGCGTGCTGCGCCAGGGGCTTTTCAAATCCGAACAGCTCTTCGCGGCCGACATCTCGCCGCAGCGACGGGCGGTGTTCGAGCGGATGCTCCATATCCGCACCGTCGAGGACAACCGCGAGGTCGCCCGCCAGTCAAAACGCATCCTCCTCAGCGTCAAACCGCAACAAATGGTCGACGCCCTCGGCAACGCCGGCGCGGCGCTCGATCCGCGGGTGCTGATCATTTCCATCGCCGCGGGCGTGACGAGCCGATCCATCGAAGACATCCTGGGCGGCGACAGGAACTGGCGAGTCATCCGCACCATGCCCAACACCCCCGTTCTCGTCGGCGAGGGGATGGTCGCGATGGCGAGAGGCGCGCATGCCACACAGGAGGACCTTGCGGACGCGCGGCGGATCTTCGAAGTCGCCTCCACCGTCGTCGAGGTGCGGGAGGATCAGATCGACGCGGTGACGGCGGTCAGCGGCTCCGGGCCGGCGTATTTCTTCTTCCTCGTCGAGCAGATGATCCAGGCCGGTGTCGATCTGGGGCTAAGCCCCGAACAGGCCTCCATCCTGGCGCGGCGAACGGCGCTCGGCGCGGCGAAGATGCTGACGGCTTCCGACGAATCCCCCGTTGATCTCCGCAGGAAAGTGACCAGCCCCGGAGGAACAACCCATGCGGCGATCTCGCACATGATTTCACAAAACTGGCCGGAAATCACCCTCGACGCCCTCAAGGCGGCCGAACGACGCGGAAAAGAATTAGCAGGCGAATAGACCATCTGGCCGATAAACATCCGGTAGTCAATGGAGATCCATCACATGGCGAAATTTGTCAAAGCATTCCTGTTCGGTGGTCCGGGCGCCGCGACGACATTCGGCGATATCGGGCTTACCATTGTGCGTGTCGCGTCGGGTGCGATGATGGCGGGGCTGCATGGATGGCAAAAAGTTTGGGTGAATGGCGGGTTCGGCCCGCCTGACTACCTGGTCGACAGCGCCAAGAGCATGGGCTTTCCCATTCCCATGTTCTTCGCGGTGTGCGCCGTACTCGCGGAGTTCCTCGGTGGCATCCTCCTGGCGCTGGGGCTGTTCACCCGGCCGGCCGCAATCCTGATCGCAATGACCATGTCAACCGCGGCATTCGTTCATCATGCCGGCGATACATTGGCCGACAAGGAACGCGCACTGCTTTTCCTGTCCGCGGCGATTCTCTTCCTGTTCGTCGGTGGAGGAAAATACTCGGCGGATCGTTTCCTGCGATGAGCGCCCGTTCCATTGAACGACTTTCTCCCACTATGCCGGAGAGCCGGCGGGAAGAACGATCACTCTCCGGCGCTCAACCTTGATCCGCTTTTCGGCGAAGAGGCGAATCACCTGGGGATAGGCGATTTTCTCCTCCTCGAAAACCCGTCTCGCCAGCGTCTCGGCCGTGTCGTCATCCTCGACCGGGCAGGCGCGCTGGGCGATGATCGGACCGGTGTCGTAAGTTTCGTCCGCGAAGTGAACGGTGCATCCACTGATCTTGCAGCCGTGGTCGATCACCGCCTGATGCACCTTCCTGCCGAACATCCCCTTCCCTCCGAAGCTGGGCAGCAGCGCGGGATGGATGTTGATCACCCGCCCGCGATACGCCGGTGGAATCTCCAGCAGGCAAAGCCACCCCGCAAGACAAACCAGATCGACGCCCGCATCGTCGCACAGTCGAAACACGCTCTCGCTGAATGAAGCCGCCGAGTTGAACGCGGCGCGCTCGACGATGAAGTTCATCAGCTTCGCATTCGATGCCCGCTCCATCCCGCCGATGCCCTGCCGCGATCCGATCACCAGGGCGATCCGCGCATCGAGCCGATCGGCCTCGATCTCATCGATGAGGTTCTGAAGGGTCGTTCCCGACCCGCTGACCAGAACGGCGATTTTGATTGGATCTGCCATAACGCAATTCAGATGGTGACGGCGCTCACGCCTTTTTCCGCAATGCCCGGACGGCCAGCGCGTCGCGAAGCGTGAGATCGGGGTAATCCGGGTCGTCGCCGACATCGGCGCGGCGTTTCCAGCTTCGGGCGCATGCCTTGTAGGTATTACGACGATCGACGACTTTCACCGTCACCGCCGGGCCTTGCGTGCCCTTCTCGGCGAAACTGAACGAGCCGGCCCCCACGAGATCCTCGAGATCGACGCCATACGCCTGCAATCGCCGGCGGGTGGCGTCATCGTCCACCTCGTAGATCACCTCCGCCTCGATCGCCTTGTTCATCCCCGCCTCCTTCTTCAACCGATCAAGCTGGGCCAGCGCCTCCGCGCGGAGGTCCATCAACAGCGACCATTCCTCGCGCTGCTCGTCCGTGATCGCCGCACCCGACGGCTTTGGCAACAGCGCCAAATGCACGCTGGCGAGCGATGCCTCCTCGGCGGGCTTGCCGGGGATGTATTCCCACGTCTCGTCGGCCGTGAAGATCAGCATCGGCGCCAGCAGTTTCGTCAGGACCATGACCATCCGGTGCATCGCCGTTTGCGCCCGACGCCGCAGTGGAGAATCCGGCGCTTCGCAGTACAGCCGATCCTTCATCGCATTGCCGTAGACGGCGCTGATCTGCACGGAACAGAAATCATGGAGCAGCCGGAACGCACGATGCAACTGGTATCCGTCATAAGCGGCCGACACCTCTTCGATCAGCGCGTCCAGCTCCGCGCCGATCCAGCCGTCCAGGCTGTTCAGCGGAATCTCCCGCGCGTCCTTCGCCACGTCGAAGTCATACAGGTTGCTCAGCAGGTAGCGCAGCGTGTTGCGAATCTTGCGATACTTGTCGCCGAACTCCTGGATGACCTTCGGACTGACGGGAATGTCGTTTTGATAATCGACGCTGCAACACCACAGGCGCAGAAGATCCGCGCCGTGCCGGTCAATTTCCTGCGTCGCCGTGACGTATTCCTTGTCGCTCTTGCTGACCTTCGTTCCGTCGGTCTTGACCACGAATCCGTGGGTCAGCACGCTCTTGAACGGCGCCTGCCCCGCCGCGCCCAGCGCCGGCAGCAGCGAAAGCTGGAACCAGCCACGATGCTGGTCCGATCCTTCGAGGTAGAGATCGGCCGGGAATTTCAGATTGTCGCGCGCCTGCAACACCGCTCGCCAACTGCTGCCCGACTCAAACCAGACATCGAAGATGTCGCGCTCCTTGCGAAGCGTCTCCCGGGGAAATTCAGGTCCGGGATCGAAATCACCGAGCAGTTCGGCCGGCGTATCGGTGAACCAGGCATCGCTGCCCTTCTCGCGGAATCGCCTGGCGACGGCGCGCACGCTTTCCGGCGTGAGCAGCGCGTCCCCTTTTTCATTATAAAAGACCGGGATCGGCAGCCCCCAGGCCCGCTGGCGCGAAATGCACCAGTCGGGACGGGATTCGAGCATGCCGCCCATGCGATGCCGGCCCCACTCGGGGATGAAATTCACCCCGCCGCACGCGGTAGCCGCCCGGCCGCGCAGGTTCACGCCCTCGTCGGTCTTCTCCTGCCCGGCATTGAACGGTTTGTCCATTGCGACGAACCATTGTTCGGTGGCGCGGAAGATGATCGGCGTCTTGCTTCGCCAGTCGTGCGGATAACTGTGCAGGATCGGCTGCCGCGCGAGCAGGCGGGAGCGCGTCTTCAACTCCTCGATGATCAGCCCGTTGCCTTCTTTCGTCGTCTTGCCGCGAATGAATTCGGGCACGGTGTCATCGAAGCGCCCGTTGGCGAGAACGGGGCTGTAAATCCGCAAGCCGTGACGAATGCCGGTGTCGTAGTCGTCCTCGCCATGGCCGGGGGCGGTGTGAACCAACCCCGTGCCGTCTTCCGTCGTCACATAATCCGCGGTCAGGATTCGACCGCGATAGTCGGTGAACGGATGAATGTACCCGGCTTCATCGGCAAGCTCCTGGCCGGTGAAGGTTGGATCGATCCGTTTCACGTCGGTTGCATCCGTGGCGATCGAGAAGACTTTTTCGACAAGTCCGGCCGCGAGAATCCCCACCCGCCGCTCTCCGGCGCGGGTGTATTCGATGCAGGCGTACTCGACCTCCGGGTGCGCGGCGATGGCGAGATTCGCGGGCAGCGTCCAGGGGGTGGTCGTCCAGACGAGAAAACACGCCGGCCGGCCCAGTCGCTTCGCCAGCGCCGTCGATTCGTCCACCGGAAATTCGACATAGACGCTGGGATCCTCGATGTCCTTGTACTCGAGTTCGGCATCCGCCAGCGCGGTCTGATTCGCGACGGACCACGGCACGGGCTTGAGTTGCTTGTAGACAAGCCCCGCCTCGACGAACCGCGCGAAAACCTCGAGCGTCTCGCATTCATAATCCGGCGTCATCGTCAGGTACGGCTTGTCCCACTGCCCGAGAATGCCGAGCCGCTGAAACTGCTCGCTCTGAATGGCTGCGTATTTTTTCGCGTAGTCGAAACACCGGCGGCGAACCGCGATGGTCTCCATTTCACGGAAATGTTTCCCCTCCTTCTTCAGCTCCTCCTGGATTTTGTGCTCGATCGGCAGGCCATGACAGTCCCAGCCCGGCACATAAGGAGTCTGATGCCCCTGCATCGTGCGGAAGCGCATGAAGACATCCTTGAGCGTCTTGTTGATCAGATGTCCGATGTGGATGTCGCCGTTGGCGAACGGCGGACCGTCGTGAAGCACCCACCGCTCCCCGCCGGATCGCGCGGTCATGATCTGGTTGTACAGATCGATCTCCCTCCATCTCGCGAGGCGCGCAGGCTCGTTCTGAACGAGCTTGGCCTCCATGGGGAAGGCGGTCTGCGGGAGGTTCAGCGTCGCCTTGTAGTTCTTTTTTCCGCTGGTTTCTGTGGACATATTCACTTTCACGATCCGGGTGAACCCGGCTCGGCCGCAAGCGATGCGCTCCGCGCCGCCGGTAAAACGTCGAAGCCGGACACTTTATCGGAAGCGCCGGTTTCATCCAAGCGAATCCGCTTCCATCCGCCACGCTGAAAACGGATCAGGAGGAAAAGTCCCAGGACGGCGCCGAACAGGGTCGCCAGCACCCACGGCCCGGCGACGCCGTATTGCGGCGCGTATCGCGAGATCAGCCCTCCGCCCATGACGACAATGAGCCAGACCAGCATCCCCTGCACCGCCGCCGGAACGAGCGTGTCGCCCGCTCCGCGCAAAGCGCCGACATAGATGATGAACATCGCGTCGAAAATCTGGTATGCCGCGACGAACAGTATCAATGTCCCGCCGATGCGCTGCACCTCGGGATCCAGCGCCATCTCGATATAGGCCGCCGCCTCGG
>CAYUNS010000050.1:0-5891 GCA_964446155.1 uncultured Tepidisphaeraceae bacterium
AGGAAATCCCCGAGCAGCACCTGCCCCAGTCGATCCACCGGATAGATGCCCGCTTCGATCGGCTGATTGGGAAACGTCGTGCCCGCGATCCCCATCACCAACGCCACCAGCAGGATCGCCGAAATGGACACCGCGACGATGACCTCCGCCAGCCTGGGTTCAAAGCGGCTGAACGGCGATTTGCTCGTCAGCATCACCCCGAAGACGATCAGGATCAACGTTCCACCGGCGTAAACGACCAGTTGCACCGCCGCGAGAAACTCCGCGTTCAGCAGAAAATACAACCCCGCCACCCCGCCCAGCGTGCCGAGCAGAAACACCGCCATGCGCACGATGTTCCGCGAGATCGCCACCCCCAGCGCCGATCCGCCCGCCAGCAGCGCGAACACATAAAACAGCACCGACGTCACCATGTCCGATTGCGTCACCACCGCGAGAATATCCATGTTTCCGACCATGTTTTACCGCGTTATGCCGTCGCCGTCTCCGCATCGTCGATCGGCGCCGGATCGGTCAGCCGCTGCTTGAGATCACGCCCGCTGACAAACGCATATCCCACCCATGCCGCCGTCGCGCCGAAAATCGCCAGTCCCACCAGCATCAGTGCCGCTTGCGTCGCCAGCGCGCCGATCGCCCAGTCGCCCGGTGCGAATGGGTTGTAGTCATACCACGGCACGCCGGGCCGCTCGGGAACCAGCAATTGCCACAACGCCGCGCCCAACAACAATGCGCAGCTCATCGGCAGCAACACCTTCACGCACGCATACAACACCTGGTCGATGCGCGGCCGGGGAAACGTCCAGCGAATCCACATCTGCACGAAGACCAGCGTCAGCACCTTCGTCGTGAAAATCCCCGCGCCGATCAGGTTCAACGCGATCAGCCCCCCTGTATTTCCCGACTGCTGGAACTCGCGATGCCAGTATCCGATCAATCCGAACGGATCGTTCCACCCGCCCAGGAACAATCCCACCTGCACGCCCGCGACCACGAACATCGCCGCGTATTCCGCGAAAAAGAAAAAGGAGAATCGCAGCCCGCTGTATTCGGTGTGAAACCCCGCCACCAGTTCCGATTCCGACTCGGGCAGATCGAACGGCGCCCGCTTGTTCGACGCCAGGCTCGCCACGAAATACGCCCCGAACGCCAGCATCACGAACGGATTCTTGAAAATCAGCCACGTATGCAGCCCGCCCCCCTGCAAGTGCCCGAGATACACGAGATTCAGCGTCCCCGCCGCCATGATCCCGACGATGATCGAAATCCCCAGCGGAATCTCGTAGCTCACCATCTGGCAGGCCTCGCGCATCGCGCCGTAGATCGACCACTTGTTGTTGCTCGCCCATCCCGCGAGGATCACCCCCATCACCTCGACGCTCAGGATCGCCAGAATCCAGAACACCCCCACGTTCAACCGCGGCTCGAACGTGAGTTGAGGCCCGAACGGAATCGCCAGAAACGCCGCGAACGCGGGCATGAAAGCCAGGTACGGCGCCAGCCGAAACAAAAACCGATCCGCGCTGCCCGGGATCAGGTCTTCCTTCAGGATCAGCTTCACCCCGTCGGCGATGGACTGAAGCAGCCCGATCGGGCCCACCCGGTTCGGGCCGAACCGGCTCTGGATATGCCCCGCAACCTTCCGCTCCCACCAGATGCTGAACATCGCCACCAGCGACACCACCGCCGCGAACGGACCCGCGATCACCACGAAGCTGTAAACCGCCGTGGTCAAAGGGCCGATCTCAACCCCCAGCAAATCAAACAGCACCGTCTGAAACAGCGGTTGATAGGTAAGCTGGAAGTTAGACATTGCAATGCGTCAGCCTGTTGAAGTTTCACTTCAAATTCTTCCGGACGTGCGAGGGTCGCCGACAAGAGTTCACAGGTTTGTATCCATACCCAAAATGGGTGTCAAGAAACTGAAAGTGAGGGGACAGGCGCTCAAACCACCCCCGCAATGCACTCCCCTCGGGCCAAAAACCAATTCCCACGCGCCTTCCCTTCTCCAGGGCGGTCTTCATCCCCCCACCAGCGCGTCCAGCCTGGCCGCGCAGATGAAGTCGTTCTCGCTCAATCCCCCCACCGAATGCGTGCTGTACCTCACCCGGCATCGGTCATATCCCACCTCCAGGTCCGGGTGATGATCCTGGCGATGCGACACCCACGCCGAGGCGTTCACAAACGCCATCGTCTCGTGATAATTCCCGAACTTGAATGTCTTCACGATCGCCTCCCCTTCGATCTCCCACCCATGCAGCGAACCGATGAGTTCCGAAACCTCGTTCGCCTTCAGCGCCGCCGCTCCTTTCGGAATCGGCTCGCATTCTCGCAGATGCAGATCACTCGGCACGGTCTTTGGCTGATCCATAAAAACTCCTTTCCGATCGATCATATCCCCCGCCCCTCTTTCTCCGCTGCGCCTGAACCCGCGATTCGCCCGCCGGAGAACGGCCAACTCCGCCCCGGGCCAACTCCGCTTGTCGTCTCCCGCCTCCCGCCCTACTCTACGAATTCGATGCGTTGGGTTATCGGCGACATTCACGGCATGTACAAACCCCTGCGGACGCTGGTCGGCGCGATCTGCGACGCCGATCATGCCCCTCAGTTCTTTTTTGTCGGCGATTACGTCAATCGCGGACCCAACTCGCGCGGCGTCATCGAACTGCTCCTCTCTCTTCCCAATGCCCGATTCTGCCGCGGCAACCATGACGACATCTTCGATCAGGTCGTCAACAACCACTCCTATGCCGACAATGCCACCCGAGGCGATCGCGTCGCCGCGTTCCAATGGTTCCTCAAGCACGGCCTCGACCGCACCCTCATGAGCTACGGCATCAGGATCGACGACATGAAAAAAGTCGCGAACGACTCCTCGCCCAGGGCGCTGCAAAACCTCATCAAGCCCATTCCCGAGCATCATCGGCGGTTCGTCCGAAACCTCGTTCCCGTCATCGAGCAGGAGGATCTTTTCGTCACCCACGGCAAGTGGGGATGCGAAGACCCCACGGAGGATCCCCCGCTCTCCAAACGGCTCACTGAAGACCCCTCGCGCCGCCATCGCCTCCTGTGGGGACGGTTCATGACCACCGAAGTGCTTCAACGCAAGGCATGGAAACGCACCGGATATTTCGGGCACACCCCCGTCGCCAATTACACGGATGAATACGGTGGCAACCCCGGATTCCCCATCGTCGGGCCTAAGATCGTGCTGCTCGACACCGCCGCCGCCCTGCACGCCAACGGCCGGCTCACCGCCTTCAACGCCGACCGGCAAACCTGCATCCAGGTCACCCACGACAATCAACTCCTCGACCCATCCCCAGGCGCGACATGCCGACCCTGACGCCCCATCGCCTGAAAATCGCGCTGCTCCAGCCTCGAATTGCCCCCAACACCGGCAACATCGCCCGGCTCTGCGTCGCCACCGGCGCCGAACTTCACCTCGTCCGACCGCTCGGATTCATCCTCTCCGACAAGGAACTCCGCCGCAGCGCCATGGACTATTGGCCACGCCTCCGCCTCACGCTCCACGATGACACCGAATCCTTCTTCAAGACCATCGACACCGATCGACTCTGGCTCTTCACCAGCAAAGCATCCAAAGGCTTGTGGGAAGCAACGTTCCAGGACGGCGACACCCTCGTCTTCGGCGGCGAAACCTCCGGCATCCACGAAGCCATTCTCGCGGCGCGCCCGCAAAGACAACTTCGCATCCCCCAGGCCCCCGACGAACGCTGCCTCAACCTCTCCACCGCCGCCGGCATCGCCCTCTACGAAGTCCTGCGGCAGATCGCCTGCCGTGAAAGCGACTGACGGTCGGTGATGAATCCCCCCGATCAGAACGGCATGGGTTTGCCCATGAGATGATACCGCAGCATCGACATCGCCATCTTCGCGGCGCGATCGCGGACCATCTCCCGATCGCCCGTGAAATGGAAGGTGCGGGACCGCGTCACCGTGTCATCACGCCTCTCCGGATGTGGATGAGCCATCCCGATGCACACCGTTCCCACCGGTTTGTTCGTCGTTCCTCCCGTCGGGCCGGCGATGCCGCTGACCGACAGCCCGATCGTCGCCTTCGCGAGCTTGCGGGCGTTGCCCGCCATCGCCTCGACCACCGGCTCGCTCACCGCGCCATGCACATGCAACAGCTCGCGATTCACGCCGAGCCGCTCATACTTCGCGTCGTTGGAATAGGTCACGAAGCCGGTCTTGAAATAGGCGCTCGAGCCGGAGACGTCCGTCAGCATCTTCGCGAGCAATCCACCGGTGCAGCTCTCGGCCGTCGTCACCGTCACGCCCGGGCGGTCGATGATCATCTTCGCGACAGTCGATTGCAGCGACTCGTCATCCCGCCCGAAAACGATGTCGCCAAGCGCCGCGCGACAGGCGGCTTCCGTCTCCTCCAGTTTCCGGCACGCGCTCTCGTTCGAGTCGAAATTCGCGTTGATGCGAATCGACACGATCCCGCCCGACACTGTTGTGCCCACGGACGGATTCTTCCCCCGCATCATCGCCTCGCCGATCGCTTCGGCGACGGCGCTCTCCCCCACGCCGAACGTGTGCAGCGTGCGCGATGCGATGCACGCCCCGCCGCCCGCTTCCCGTACGCGCGGCAGCACGTCGCGGATGAACATCGCCTTCATCTCCTTCGGCACTCCCGGCATGATGAAGATGCGGCACTCGCGCGAATCGTCCCCACGATGCAGCGCCTCGATCCCCGCCGCCGTGCCGTTGGGATTCTCGATCATCCTCGCGCCGCGCGGAATCATCGCCTGAATCCGATTCGACTGCGGCATCGGACGCCCACGCCCCTCAAAAAATTGGCGCAGCCGCGCCAACTGCGCCTCGTTCATCTCCAGCGGCGACCCCAGTGCCCCCGCCAGCGCCTGGCGGGTCAGGTCATCCTCCGTCGGCCCGATCCCACCTGAAACCAGCAGGAAATCGCACCGCCCGAAGGATTCCAGCATCGCTTCCCCGATCGCGCGTTCATCGTCCGGAACGGTCCAATGCGCGCGCACCGCGCATCCCACCGCCGCAAGCTCGCGGCTCAGCCACGCGGAGTTGGTGTCCACCGTCTGCCCCAGCACCAGTTCATCGCCAACCGACAGGATGATTGCGTTCATAAAAAAGATATTCTCTCGATGCCATCCCCCCAGGACCCTTACGACGTCTTCTGCCCCTTCGGTGGCGGGCCGAGCGCCGCCTCCACCTCGGACACGATTTCCTTCAATCGCCTTTGCCGCCCCGAATCGATCTCCGACCGTCCGAAACGAATCCGATAAAACAGCTCCGTCAGCCGCCGGATCGTCCCATACGCCTCGGCCGGCAAAAATGACAGCGTGCCGCAGAATTCCAGCGGCGTCAGATGCCTTGGTCGAACGATGTGATGCTTCTCCAGCAATCGCATCAACTCATCATAAAACGTCAACTGCCGCACCAGCCGCTGTTGATCGGAAGTCGGCAGCGTGTCGATCCCGATCCGCTCGGCGCGGCGGCGCAGCTTCCATCGCTCGTAGAGAAACCAGCTCACCGAGCCGATCATCGCCACCACCATCAAGCCGATGACCGCCCCGAGCACATTGGAAATGAACCAATACCGCGTCGCCATCAGCCATCGCGCCAGCCCGGCGAAGCGATCCCCGCTTCCGGTCGTGAGTTGAGTCATGTTCGTGTCCACCCGCTCGATCACGCCCGCGCGGCTCTGTTGATCGTACGCCACCACGTTGTTCGCCCAGGTGTACTCGAGGAAGTCGAAGAAATGCTTCATCTTCCGCCACAGCCCCGCCGCCCGCCGCGCGGTCCCCGCATCGTTCCCGCTGGTCGGATCGAAGGTCGTCCAGCCGTCTTCGGTCAGCACCTCGACCCACGCATGCGCGTGCGACTGCCTG
>CAYUNS010000050.1:5901-14058 GCA_964446155.1 uncultured Tepidisphaeraceae bacterium
GACCATGAAATACCCCCCCACGGCGTTGTATTCATCGCACTTGAAACCCACGACCATGCGCGCCTTCATCCCCAGGCTCTGGCACATCAGCGTCATCGCCCCCGCGAAATACTCGCAATGCCCCCGCTTGAAATCGTAGAGAAACTGCACCATCGGATCGACATTGGCGATCCGCCTCGTATCCGTAAGATCGAGCGTGTAAGCGAACGTACTCCGCAGATGCGCCTCGATCCGCCTGGAGATTTCCTCGTGCAGCTCGATCGGCGGATCGCCCGCCTCCACCTGCCCGAGCAGATCGCCGAGCACCTCCCGCCTCATCGCGTACTCGCGAATCTTCGGATCGATGTTCGATGTCGTCGGCCGGCGCGATTCAAAATCGGCGCGGTCCCGAAACCGAAACCGCCTGTCCACCCGCTCGGACCAGTCGGAAATCTCCTCCGCGGTGGGCTGGGCCGTCTCTCCCCCAAGTCGGTTGGTGGAGACGATCTCGTAAACCACCGGATAGACAAGCGGCTCCGTCGCATGGATGGAACCGTCATCGCGCAGATAACGAATCTGCAGCGGGCGTTCGGACTCGAACGTGCTCGGGCGCGCTCCCGCCAGCGCGAACAACACGTTGGTCCCGGTGGGCTTGAGCGAAATCCACTGCCGCCATTGCTCCCCGGAAGGCGATTCCTCCGCCGCGTCCGACCCGTCTTCTCCGTCGATGGAGTCCGCGGGTTCGGCATCCGGCGGCGCCTCGATGGAGCGATCGGCTTCCTCTCGTCGTTGCCGCCATTCCCGGTGCCACTGCCGCCGCCGCATCGACTCGCGCGGGGCGCGCGACCACTGCCACGCCTCCCCGCTCTCGACATGATCGCCGTGATATACGTCCAGTGTCACACCGCGCAACAGGATCGTCCGCGGACCGACCGGCTGGCCGTTGCGCCATATCTTCACATGCGCCACAAGCTCATCGTTCTGCGTGATCCGCGCGATGTTCTGAAACCCCACCTGGTCGCTGAACCCCGTCAACGCCTGGCTGGGTCGAAACTGAATCGGCCCAAGCAACCCCGCGCCGGTCCCGCGCGGGAAAAACAGGAACACGGCGATCGCCGACGCCACCGCGACCGACGAGACGATCACCGTCAACCGCCGCATCGATCGCGACAGATGCCGCTGGTCCCGCCGAGCCAGGTCCGAATCCGGATCATCCTCCCCCATCGGCACGGCGATCGACGCCTTCGCATGATCGCTCTCCACCTTCAGATGAAACAACAGGCAACAATAAAGCGACAGGAACAGGTACGCGATCAGCAAAACACCGAACAACAGGCTCGCGGTGTTGATCGACGCCGCGACCATCAGCAACA
Organism: uncultured Tepidisphaeraceae bacterium; assembly: GCA_964446155.1. GTDB lineage: Bacteria > Planctomycetota > Phycisphaerae > Tepidisphaerales > Tepidisphaeraceae > CAYUNS01. Next base: position 7,254 of record CAYUNS010000050.1, read on the forward strand.
GGCTGAGAATGAGCAGTTGCGCATAATCCCGGTTCGCCCGTTGCTCGAACAGCTTCACCAGTTGCAGCAGCACGAGAAACTGCCCGATCACGAGGATTGGCGTGGTCCCGCTGCGCAACACCTGCTGTCCCACGAAGAGCAGTCCCAGCAGCGTCACCCCGTTCGCCATCCATCGGGGCAGTGGACGGAAACGTTTCGTCCAGATCAGCCACGCATTGAGCAGGATGCCCGCAATCGACAACACCCATATCCCCGGCGCTTCCGCCGCCAGGGCGAACCCGGTCACCCCCATGACCAGCAACACATACAATGCGGGTTTGAATTGCCGAATGTCGTACATCGTCGTCCTGAATTCCGGGCTTCAATCTCCGTTTCGGTCCGCTTGGCGCGGCCCCCCGATCTTAGGCTGCTGGTCCACCGGCATACAGCGTTCAAAGTCCACCGCCGGGGGAAACCGCACCCATCGCGCGGTCTGCGCCGAGTCGGCGACGAGCACGACGAGGCCGCTGCGCAGATGGTCCCCCAGCCCCACCGCGAACTCTCCCGGCGTCAACAGCACCGGCGTCGTCGCGGTATCGAGCATGGCCTGGCCTTTTTCCATCAATTCCACGGCCGTGTACCGGAGGTTCATGGGCAGGCGCGACAACACCGCCAGCACGTCCCGGCGCTGGCGCTTCCCGCGGTTCAGCGGGATACTGATCCAGTCGCCCGACCAGGCGCACAATCCCACGCTCAACCCCATGTCCAGCGCATGCACCGCCAGCGAAGCCGAGATCGCGATCGCCTTTTCCACCCTCGCGTGCGACTCGGGTGAACGATCTTTCAAATGCGTGTCGATCAACAGCAGCAATCTCGGCGGGGCCACCTGGGTCATTTCCTTGCTGACCAGCGTCTCGCTCCGCGCGCTCCGCCGCCAGTAGATCCGCCTCGGATTCTCGCCTGAACGAAATTCCTTCACCCCGTAGAATTCGTCCTCCCCTCCGCTGCGCGGACGCATCGTCGCGCCGGTCTTCTCCGCCGATCGAAATCGCAGCATCAGCCTCGGATCCACCTTTCCCAGGGAAGGATACACCACGAAGGCATCCTTCTCCCGGCGCTCGAACGCGCGCTTGATGAAGCCAAAGGGGAAGCTCGTGCTGATCTGATGCCGTTCCAGTTCGTAAAATCCGCGGCGCTTGGGAATGACCTCCACCGGGACGGTCGTGACGTTTCCCGCCGCCGCGTGCAGCATGTACGCCTGCGGCTGACGGGTGAACGCCTCCGTCCCGTCCAGCTCACCGACCGAAACCGCCAGGCTCGGCCAGTAACGCTTGCGGTTGATGAAGCGGTAGGCGATCGTCGTCGTCTGCCCCACCACCATGTGCTCCGGCAGCTCGCGCGTCACCTTCAGGCGCGCCAGCATGACGCGGTTCATGATCGAGCCGATGACCAGGATGCCGATCATCAACCCGAACACGCCGAACAGCAGGTTCGCCTGGCTGTTCACCGCGGCCAGCCCCATGAACATCATCATCGAGCAATAGACCAGCCCCGTCACCGAAAAATCGAGCGAAGGCTTGCGACGCACCGGCGTCACCGTGGTTTTGTCGAAGTTGGATGATGCGGCGGAGGCGGACACGGACAACCCTCCGGTAACTCGCGCGATCGGACGCCCGCGCACTATCGCGGCGCCGGAACGCGGTCCAGAACCGATTGCAGCATGAGTGCCGTCGCGTTGGCGTCCCCGTTGTGCAGATACGCCTTGCTCACCACGCGATGCGCGCAGACCGGAATGAACAATCCCTTCACGTCGTCCGGCGTCACGTAGTCGCGCCCGTTCAGCATCGCCGCCGCCTGCGACGCCTGCGTCAGCGCCAGCGCCCCGCGCGGGGAAACCCCCAGGTGCAGCTCATCGTGATGACGGGTCGCCTCCACGAGATCGAGAATGTAATCGACGAGCGACGCATCCAGCCGGATGCCGGGAACCTGGTCCTGCAATTCCACCACGTCCCCCGCCGACATCACCGGCTGAAGCTGCTCCAGCGCATTGCGCCCCGGCTGGGTCGTGAGGATGCGATGCTCCGCGCTCCGATCGGGATACCCGACGGCGATGCGCAGCAAAAACCGGTCGAGTTGGTTCTCGGGAAGATAATACGTCCCTTCGAACTCGAACGGGTTCTGCGTCGCCACCAGCATGAACGGCCGCTTGAGCGGAAGGGTCTGATTCTCGATGCTGACCTGCTCCTCGCTCATCGCCTCGAGCAGGGCGCTTTGCGTGCGCGGCGTGGTGCGGTTGATCTCGTCGGCCAGCACGATGTTCGCGAAAATCGGGCCGGGCTTGAAATCGAACTCCTGCGCCTCGCGGTTGTAGATGGACACCCCCAGCACATCGCCGGGCAGCAGGTCGGGCGTGAGCTGGATGCGGGTGAATTTGCAGTCGATGCTGCGCGCCAGCGACTTGGCGAGCACGGTCTTCCCCACGCCCGGCACGTCCTCGATCAGCACATGCCCGCGCCCCAGCAGCGCGGTCAACAACAGGTCCACCGCGCGGGCGCCGCCCAGGAAAACCGAACGAATGTTGTTGCGAAGACGTTCGATGCGCTGATCAGCCACTGAGTCACCCGAGTGCGCCGTTTCGTGGAAAGCAGACCGATTCCGCCGATGAACCGATTCTAGCTTCTCCCCTTCCGATGTACACCCCGCCGAAAAGGACGGGCGGCGGCAAAGAGGGTTCCGATGCGGCGCGGAGGCGGATCATTCCAGGTCGTACAACCGGTTGTCTTCGGACAGGAACCCCGTTCCCGGCGCCACCCCCACACCAAAGCGTTCTTCCAGGGATTCCGCATGTCCGTCCGCGAACGCCACGTTCGTCCGTCCGCGATGCCGAAACCCCTGCGTGCCGGCCAGACGAGTCGCATTGCTCACCGTGTCACCGGGATTCGGCAACGGCGCCCGCATGTACTTGTTGGCGCCGTTCAGCCACTGCCCATCCCCGAACAGCGCGCATTCCGATGAAGCGCGCACCTGGCTCACCTTCGCCGGCGCGACGATGGCTTCGCCTTCGCCGTGACCGATGTAACTCGTGTTGTAGTTGTAGCCGGTGTACGGGTCGCCTGTCGCGTTGCTGGCGCCGTCGAACGACGGGCATTGCTGCACACGAGCATCCACCTGCCCCATCCACAGGATCCCCGGCTCGACCGTTATTGTCGCCCCGTCGATCCGGCGCGTGAAATCCCAGTAATGCAGGATGACGAGCGGCGGATTGATCGTCGTGTACTTGGCAATCGGGAACCGCCCGTTCTCCCGCACGGCATAATTGTGGGCCATCAGTGCCATCTGACGCAGGTTGCTGAGGCACTGCACGGATTTCGCGGCCTCTCCGGCTTTGCTAAGCGCCGGCAGAAGCACTGAGATCAGCAGCATGATGATGCCCAGCACCACAAGCAACTCGACCAGGGTGAACGCGCGACGCGCGGCCTTTTTCAACGGCATGACGGACTCCGGCCACGGGACTACAACCACAACCGACCTTACCGACGACGGCGGCGAAGGCCCGCCATGACACCGATGCCGAACAGCGCCAGCGCGCCCGGTTCAGGCACGACCGCCCCAACCGCGTTGTGGGCGACGCTCACCGAGTCCAGGTCGAATGTCCAGTCCGCATCTTCAGGAAGACTGAACCGAATGTATCCCACCCGCGCCAGGCCGGTGTCGGAAATGTCCAGCCACGTCCCGCCGCCGGAACCTCCGAAGACATCGACGATCTCGCTGTACGTCTCCTTGTTCGCAAAGGCATCGACGCCCCCCACCGGAGCGAACGGGATGCCGAAGTCGGCAAGCTCCGGCGACGACGGCGCCGACAGGTCGAATGGTTCGGCGTTGTTGTAATAGATTGCGGGCATGTCGAACGTCACCTCCGTCGGCGATGCGATGCCGTTCAGTCCCACCCAATGGATGCCGTCTTCGCTGACCTCGACGAACGCACTGTCAACACCCAACAGCTCCACAACACCGCCCGTCGTCCCGGCGCCCATGATCCCCACATTCTCAATCACGCCAATCTCCGGACTGCCCGCTTGCGGAATCACATAACGGCCCAGTCGAAGCGTGAGATGCCCGCCGGCGCCGACCTGCACGATTTCGTCGTCCTGATACGCGGGAGAGAATGGCGAGAGGACGTTGGGATATCCAAAGTAATTACTCGCGAACGGATTCTCCCCGGTGAGTCCATCGGGCGCGCCCAGAGCGGCGGAGGCATTGACGAAAGTGCTGGCACTCCCCGCAAAGTACGACTCGACCCGATCGGCATGAACGGCGGACAGACCCGCGGAGGGAATGGTGAGCAAACCCGCGGCGGCAACCAAAGACGAGACACGAAACATGGAAGACTCCTGTGCCGATCGCGCGGCACGTCCACAGGTCTTCGTCATCGCGGGGGGGGGTGAACGCTGCACCAGGAGGGAGGGAACAATCCGCACGAGCCGGGTCTGCGCAGAAAGCGCGGCCGCATAGCGGGGGTGTTCCCGGCTGTCCCATCTCGCGAGGACGAATCGGAACGCCGCGCCGCACGGTGCGGCATCGGCGGGAACTTGCAGGCAGGTCTTCTGGCTCGGGACAGCCTCGCGGGATGTTTCCCGCGTTGCGAGCGGCCTTCCCACCCGGTTCCGGGCAGTGACCGATCACGACTCATACGTCCCTTACAGCGGCGCGTCCGCGGCGGAATTTCACCGCCTTCCTCTCGTCGGTCCCAACGAACCAACGGGCTTTGCAGCACGCCTGCAAGTGAGAAGCACACTAGCGATTATGAAATGAAAAACAAGTCAACCATTCGATTGTCTGCTTCAATCATCCCTCCACATCAACATCCCCCGGCATCGCCGGAGGCGCCGGAGGGCCGGGGGCGTCCGGAGCGACGGTGCGAAGCCCCGCGCGCAGCTCGGTGGGGAATTCCCTCGGGTCCGCGCCCCCCGCTCCCTGCACCGCCTCCTGTGCCGCGGCCTTGGCGTCGGCGAGATGCTGCCGGGCTTCGGTCGCGTTGCCCATTTCACGCTCGAACAAGGCCCAGCCGTATAATGCCAGCGATCTCGCCACGCTTGCGGCCGAACGCATCTCCGGCGTGCCGATGCTGCCGCTCGCGACCGTTCCAAGTTTCTCGTTCGCCTCACCGTAAGCCGCACGCGCATCCCCCACCGCCGTCGTCAGCTCACCGCTCAACGACGATGCGTTCAACGCCTCCGGCACGCGCAGATCGCTCTGCTGGTAAACCTTCGCCAAACCTTCGCCGAGGTCCAGCCGCAACTTCAGGCTCCGCGCCTGTCCGGCGTGGGCGTTGCCCAGCAAGTGCTGCACGCGGCCCTGCCGAATGATGTATTGCGCGGAATTGAAGATCGCGATCGTCTCGCGCCAACCGGCGGTCTGCACCGGAGGGGAGCCGGCGGCATTGATCCGGCCGGTCAGGTCCGCCTTCAGCAGATCCGCCGCCGTGGCGGCCTCGGCGTAATGGGTCGAGGCGTCGTTGAGGAAAAGGACCGCGCGCCGGCGGCTTTCCTCATTGGCCTCGACCAGCTCCGTCAACTCCGCGGTCTTGGAGGCGATCGACTCGGCGTCGCCGTTCGACATCGACCGTGCCTGCCGCGTCTGCGCCTGAATCTGCGTCTGCACCTCCGACCACTTCGCGTCGATCGTCTTCAACTGCTCCTGGTACGACGCGATGGTCTCGTTCAGCACCTCCTCCTGCGCCTTGGCGACCGCGAGATCGCGCTGGAGGGGAACCAGCGCCGCTTCCGTCGCATCGATCTGGATGAACAGCTCCGCCGCCTGCTTGCGAAGGTCCGCGCCGCGGTTGTGCAGTTGGACGGACTGCTCTCCCTTGGACTCCTGCGAAGCCCGCTGCGCCTCCTCGGCCTGCGTAAGCGATTCGGCGCGCTTCTGCTGAAGGCCCTTGAGCTGCTCTTCCCGCTGCGTGATCGCGCTGTCGAGCCGCGAGATGGTCTGCGTCACGGCGGTGAGAGTGGGAATGGTCGCGCTGTCGGTGGTGATCCACACGTCCTTGTCCGCCCCGCCGCGAACCTCCTCGATCTTCCGGTTGATATCCTCGCGGGACGATTGCGGATCGAGCTTGCTGAAAGAGGCGGCGACCTGAAGGCTGCCCCCGATCTGATCGGTCAACTGCTGAATATCCCACGCCAGGCGCGCGATGTTGGTGTGACGCTGATCGATCTGTGTGAGTAGCGCCTGCGCCGCGTCCACTTCCGCCTGGGCCTGGGTCGATTTGGCATACGCCTTCATCGCCGGCGAAGCGTCGGCTTCGCGGGCGGCGGCCTCGAACCGGGCGCGGGCTTCGGCGTCGTTCGACTCGCGATAGCTGGCCGCGCCTTCGGCGACGGTCTCGAGGACGGTTCGATCCGCCGACGAAGTCGGATTATCGCATCCCGCGACCCAGGGAATGCCGATCGCCGCGGTGAGGGTGAGCAGTCCCTTTGCCCAGTGTGTCCGAGATGCTTGCATTGAGGAATCTCCAGATGAACGTCACAGATACCATTCCCGTCAGAATCACGGTCCCCGCCAAGACTTGCAATTGTGCAACTGCCGCGGCGATGTGTCAAACCACCGCCCCCGCCAGCGCCAGCGGGCCGTTTCACCGCCACCGCGCCGACCTGGCATCCGGCGAACATGCGGAAAAACGGAATTCGAACGGAAAACCCGCCGGGTCCGCTCAGGCATGGCGGCAGCACGCGATCATCCGCGGCGACGCGTTCTTCGAGGCTGCCGACGCGGGGCGTTTGCCCCGACTGCTGCAACACGACCAGCACGCCCACGAACAGCA
>CAYUNS010000050.1:14068-17040 GCA_964446155.1 uncultured Tepidisphaeraceae bacterium
GGGTCATCTCGCCGCCGTCATAGTCGCCGTACAAATGCTCGATGCGCAGCCCGTTGCGCTCCAGCAGGACAAGCAGTTCGCGAGGAAAGATCCAGGTCATGTCGAATTCGATCTTCTCCCGTCGCTCGATTGTCTTCTCATCGAACCAGCGATAGCGAAACGTCACGCGCTGCACCTGCATGAGGCGTTTGTCGCGGCGGATGTCGGTGGTCTTATAAACCGTCCGATCATAGCGCGGCACATGAAACAGCGTCGGATCGAGATCGGTCATGACATCCTGCGAAAGCAGGGCCATGTTCGGATTGAACAGGTCGATCCAGAACCGCCCTTTCGGTTTCAGATGCCCGCGCGCCACCGCGAGCAGCGCATCCTGCTCCTTCAGCGTGGTGAAGTTCAGGAACGTGTTGAAGAAGATGCACACCCAGTCGAATTTCCGCCGCAGGTTCAGCTTCAGCGCGTCGGCGTGGACGAGCCGCAGTTGCCGATCGGTCAGTCCGACCGCGTCGCGCTTTCGACGGGCGATGTCGAGCATGTCCATCGCGATGTCGTTGCCGACGACGCGATGCCCCGCCTGCGCGATGGGGATCGCCGCCCTGCCCGTGCCGACGGCGAGTTCCAGCACATCCCGCGGCCGCTTCGGAAGATGCTCGAGGAAGAACGGCACATCGTGTGCGAGCAGATCCTTCGCGGTGTATTCCGCGTCATAATATTCGGCGATCGCCTTGTAATGCCTCATGCTCCGTCCAATCGCGCCAAAACACGCAGCCCGTCGTGCGCAAGCTCCATGCCTTCGGGAAGGAGCCTGTTGGTTTCATCATGATCGAGCGCATGGGCGATGTGCGTGAACAGCGTGCGCTTCGCCCGGATGCGCGACGCCGCCTCGATCGCCTGCTCCAGCGAAAAATGCGACACATGCCGCTTGTGCTGGAGCGCATCCAGCACCAGCACATCCAGGTCTTGCAACAGCGCGAACGATTCCTCGGGAATACGGCTCACGTCCGTGCAATACGCCATCCCGCCGACGCGGAAACCGAGAACGGGCATGGTGGCGTGAAACAGCCGCACCGGCGTCCACGTCATCCCGCCGATCCCGAACGGGCCGTCAATGAACCGTTTGTTCAGGTGCGGGCGGAAGACGCGCGGCTCCGGCGTCGGCGCGCGGAACGCATAGCCGAAGCATCCCTCCAGCGCGTCGAAGGTCATCTGGTCGGCCCAGATGTCGAGCGGTCCGTTCCGAATCGCGTTGAAGCGCCGCACATCGTCGAGACCCATGATGTGGTCGGCATGCGCATGGGTGAAGACGACGGCGTCGATCATGTCGACGCCGTGATGCACGCATTGCAGGCGAAGCTCCGGGGTGGTGTCGATCAGCACGCGCGTCTCGCCATAGGAGACCAGGACGGAGGCGCGCATGCGATGGTTGTGCGGATCGTCGCTCGAGCAAACCGCGCAGTGGCAGCCGATCATCGGGATGCCCGCGCTCGTGCCCGTGCCCAGAAACAGCAGTTCCAACCGGCTCACGAGGGCGTTATATGCGGAAATTCGGACAACGCCAACGGTGTCATGTGTGGCGTTCCGCGTGCCGGGCGATAAAATCCCGTCAAGGAGGATCGGGTTTATGCCAATGAAGATCAAATGCGCGGTGATCGGCGTCCTGTCGGGCGCGATGCTGATGAACCATGCCGCGTTGGCCGAGCCGATCGTGGTGACGCCGGTCGGGAAGATCAATCACACCGACAACAGCGGCTCGGGCGCGAAGGAATTGAGCGGTATCACCCACGCGGGCGGCAACGCCTATTACGCGGTGAGCAACGTCAACGGTTTTCTTTATTCGATGACGATCGACGTGAACGGCGAGACGGGCGCGATCACCGGGATCGCGATCAATCCGACGGCGCTTCAACTGCGCGACGGCGCGGGCACGGCGCTGAGCGGCGGGGATCGCGAGGGCGTCGCATACGATCCGACGAGCAACCGCGTCTTCATCGCCAACGAATCGGGACCGGTCATCACCGGGCACGCGGTCGGCGGCGCCCAGCCCGGATGGCAGGTGGCGCAAATCACGACCTCGAGCCACCCGTCATTGAATGTCTTCGGCAACACACGGACGAATTACAGTTGGGAATCGCTCTCGCGCCAGCCGGACGGCGCGGCGTGGTGGACCGCGAACGAGGAGGCGCTGACGGTCGATGGACCACGGGCGACGACGACCGCGGGATCGATCGTTCGGCTTCAGAAATTCAACGGCGACTTCACGCCGGCGGGACAGTGGGCCTACGAGACCGACGCCATTGCGGCCAACATCAGCCTTCCCGAAGAATATAATTCCCTGAAGCGCAGCGGCATTTCCGATCTGCTCGCCCTGCCCGATGGACGACTCATCGTGATGGAGCGCGAGTTCGGCGGCCGGCCGGACGCATTCAACCTCGCCGGGTATCGCATCCGCCTCTACGAGGTGGATTTCACCGAGGCATCGGATGTTTCCGCCCTTGGAACGCTGGAGAGCGCGACGTACCAACCGGTGCAAAAGCGGGCCTTGTGGGAAGGCAGTTTCCCGTTGGACACCTACGCGAATTTTGAAGGCATGACGCTCGGCCCGCAACTCGACGACGGCTCGTACAGCCTGATCCTCATCGCCGACAACGGCGGCGGTTCAAACGCAGCCACGCACGGCTTCCACGCGCTGAAAATCAGCCCGGTCCCCGAACCCGCGACGGGCATGTTGCTGCTCGGCGGAGCGATGCTCGCTTCGCGCGCGGCGCGTCGATCGATTTCACGATGAGCGATCCAATTCACGAACGCCGCGCCGTAAAGACATGGACGGGCATGTTCCTGGCGGGAGTTGGGGCGCTGGAAATCACCCCACCGACAGATCGGTTTCGATCGTTTCCTCTTCGGCGGCGGCGCGGGTGGGCTTTTTCGACTTTTTTGGCGGGGTCTGCTCGGACTGGCCGTTGCCGTTGAGACCCATC
>CAYUNS010000050.1:17050-24442 GCA_964446155.1 uncultured Tepidisphaeraceae bacterium
CCCGAGCAGCCGAGAAACTTTCCGCGCCGGCCGGTGCGGATGATCATCGGCTTGCCGCATTCGTCGCAGTCGATGTCGGTGGCGATGTTCTGCGGCTGCACATTGCCGGCGGCGGCAGGGTTGTCGCCGATGATCTTCGCGACCAGCTCGAGCGCCTTTTCCGCCCCTTCCTTCAGCAGCGGCACCAGCGCCTCCACCTGCTTGAGATCCGCGCCCTCGAGCTTCTTCATCATCTTCGTGCTGCGGCATTTCGGGAAAGTGCTGCAACCGAGGAACGGCCCGCGCTTGCTGTCGCGCAGCAGCATGGGGCTGCCGCACTTCTCGCACTTGACCGTCGTCGGGATCGGCTTGGGCTTGGGCGGGAGCGGATTGCCTTCCTTGTCGAGATTGATGATGGTCGAGCAGGGCGAGCCAAGCTGCTCGTTTTTGACGGAGTAACCGGAGCAACCGAGGAACTCGCCGAAGCGCCCGCGACGCTTGATCATCTCACGCCCGCAGACGGGGCACTTGTGCTCCGACACCTCGCGCACGGTCGGCTTGCCCTGGGCATCGACGGGCTGGGTGTTGCTGCACTCGCGGTTCTCGCAGGCGAGGAAGAATCCGTTTTTGCTGATGCGATAGAGCATCCGCCCGCCACACTTCTCGCAGGTGTAAGGCGACGGCGTTCCTCCCGCGTGCTCGATCTTCTCGAGCGAGCCTTCGACGGTTTCATGGAACGGCCCATAAAAATCGCGCAGCAGCTTGATCCAGTCGAGGTGCTGCTCCTCGATCTCGTCGAGCTTGAGTTCCATGCCGGCGGTGAACGCCACGTCCATGATCTCGGGGAAGGCCTGAATCAGCTTGTCGGTGACGATCTTGCCGAGCATTGTCGCATAGAAGCGCCGGGACTGCTGCTCGACGTACTGGCGGTCCTGAATCGTCTGAATGATGCTGGCATACGTTGAAGGCCGGCCGATGCCGCGCTCCTCGAGCGCCTTCACCAGGCTCGCCTCGCTGTAGCGCGGCGGGGGCTGGGTGAAATGCTGCGTGGGCAGAATCTCCACCGGATGGACCGGTTCGCCTTCCTTCAATTCGGGCAGCAGTTGGTCCTCGCTGCTGACGCCCGCGACGCGCATGAAGCCGTCGAAGACGAGCTTGCGACCGGAGCCGCGGAAGACGGCTTCGCCGCCGCTCGCCGGCGCGGTGATGGTGACGGTGGTCTGATCGAACTCGGCGGGCTTCATCTGGCAGGCGATGAAGCGGTTCCAGATGAGCTGATAGACCTTGTATTCGTCGGGGCCGAGTTTTTTGTGCGCCTCGGCCGGGGTGAACGCGGCATCGGTCGGACGGATGGCCTCGTGGGCTTCCTGCGCGCTCTTGTTGGACGAGGCGTAGAAGTTGGGCTTGTTCGGAACGTATTTGTCGCCGAACTCGGCGCCAATGAACGCCCGCGCCATGTTGAGCGCGTCGGCCGAGAGGTTCGTCGAGTCGGTTCGCATGTAAGTGATGTGCCCGGACTCGTAAAGAGTTTGCGCGATGCGCATCGTCCGCTGCGCGCCCATGCCCAGCCGGCTCGACGCGCCCTGCTGGAGCGTGCTGGTGATGAACGGCGCGGGAGGCCGGCTGCTTGTGCGCTTCTTCTCGATGCCACGCACGGTGAAGTCGGGCAACTGACCAAGATGTCCCGTCAGAACTTTAATATGCCGGGCCGCGCCCTTGGCTTCCGGATCTTCCGTCTCATTGAGATCGTCCACGACGAATCCAAACAATTCCGCGACGGATCGCGCCGCCTGCACGTCCGGCAGGTCCATTTTTCGGACGGTATCGCTCTCGATTCGATCCGTACCCGGATAGCCGGGCATTTCGATCAACGCCGCCTCGAACGCTTCGTGCTCCGCCATCCACTGCGCGCGTTCCGCCTTGGTACGCGGGCCATTGCCGGTATTGTTCAGGAAATCGAGCCATTGGCCCATGAGAGCATTCACGTCGTCCCGCGTCGTAAAAATCGCGGTGACACGCCAATACTCTTGTGGATTGAAGTCCTCGATCTCGCGCTCGCGTTCGACGACGAGCCGCACGGCCACGCTCTGCACGCGGCCGGCGCTGAGGCCCTTGGCGACTTTGCGCCACAACAGCGGCGAGATTTCATATCCCACGATCCGATCGAGAATCCGCCTCGCCTGCTGGGCGTTGACGCGATTGATGTCGATTGGCTTCGGATTCCGGAACGCCTTCTGGATCTCCGTCCTGGTGATGGCGTTGAAGATGACGCGCTGCACCTGGTCGGCGGGAATCGCGAGCGCTTCCTTGAGATGCCACGCGATGGCTTCGCCTTCGCGGTCCAAGTCGGTTGCGAGATAGATGCTGTCGGACTGCTTCGCGAGTTTTTTCAACTCGGTGATGACCTTGCCGCGGCTTTGCAGGACTTCGTACTCGGGCACGAAAGTCTTGAGATCGACGCCCATGCCCTTGGAGGGTAGATCGCGGACGTGCCCCATGCTGGCGCGGACGACATAGTCCTCGCCGAGATACTTGTTGATCGTCTTCGCCTTGGCGGGCGATTCGACGATCACGAGATGTTTGCCGCTCTTTTTCGCCATGAAATCCGTTCGTCTTCCTGTCTTTCGACCTTTGGGCGTATCGACCGCCGGACGGGCGATCTTGACGTTTAATCCGTCTGGGACACCCCCCGCCTCGCCGAAGGGGCGGGCAGTTTGAGCACCCTTGAGGGGGAATGTCAAGGATCGGGACGCCCCAATGCTACGGCATTCGCCCGGTGCGGTTCGAGGCCGCAACGCGAACCGCCCGCCGTCCTCCACCCACAGCTATCCGCGCAAACTATTTAATTAAAACAATTTATACGCAAAAATCAGCGGAATGAATACCGGCAGATTGCGGAGGAATTATCGAATTATTGCTTAGGCTCTTAAGCCGGTGGCGGGCAAGCAGAAGAAGCCCGGCAACGGAAACCGGAAACATGGAAGGCGGTTCGGGGCACTGTTTACTTGCGGTGTGTGGCCCGTCACGAGCATACTCTCGATCGGGTTGGTCGTCCGCAGGCGGTTCCAGCGTTCGACCGGCAGGTCATGGAGCACACCCTATTCTTTAAGATAATCCCGGTTCATGGGAATCATCACTTCGGCCGCGAACTCGTCAAAATCGCGGTAGATCGACGTGCCGGGCCATGGAAGGCGCTCCTGACTTTTCGCCCATGTGAGATGGACGAGGGCAAGCCGGCCCGACCCGTCCAGAATTTCGAACAGCGTATCGTCCGATCCCCCATCGCGACCAATCATGCGCACCGGGAGGCCATACATGACATGGCCGGGACCAACCTCGGTCTTCAATTGATCCAGGAACGCCTGGTGGAAGCGCGCATCCTGCTCGTGTGTTGACCACCATGGTTCGAGAAACGCGTAATGGCGCGGTTGCTGTTGCATAACGCAGTGTCATCGAGCGGCCGCAGCGCCGCACGCGCGTCTCCGGACCACGGGGCAAAGCATATTGAAAGCCGTCAAACGCATGAAGCGGCCCCATTGGGAGGCCGCTTCATGGTGAATGACACTATAAGCCTGCGCCTTACGACCCCGCCTGCGGGGTAAGATCGATCGGCAACTGGGCTTCCTCGCGCTGCTGCAGACGGGCCGGTTCGATCTCTTCCAGCGGGGGAGGCGCCGCGAGGTGCTTCACCTTGAGGTTGAGATGCGGGTTGAACGCCGTTCCGGCCGGAATCAGGTGACCGAGGATGACGTTCTCCTTCAGACCGACCAACGTATCGACCGCGCCCGCGAGAGCCGCCTCGGTGAGCACCTTGGTGGTCTCCTGGAAGCTGGCGGCGGAGATGAAGGACTCGCTCTGAAGGCTCGCCTTGGTGATGCCGAGCAGCAGCGTCTTGCCACGCGCGGGACGGGGCTTCTTGGACTTGGCCGGATTCTTTCCAGCCACCTCCGCCACCTCGTTGGCTTCCCGGTATTCGGTCTTGAGAACGACATCGCCTTCCTTGAAGTCGGTGTCGCCGGGATCGGCGATTCGGACGCTCTGCGCGACCACGTCGTTGCCGCCGCGGAACTTGAATTTGTCCACGACCTCGCCGGGGAGAAACCGGGTGTCGCCGGCGTCTTCGACCTTCACCTTGCGGAGCATCTGGTTGAGGATGATCTCGATGTGCTTGTCGTTGATCTTCACACCCTGCGAGCGATAGACGTTCTGGACTTCGGTCAGCAGGTACTGATACAGCGCTTCCTCGCCTTTGATGCGGAGGATGTCGTGGGGGATGATCGGCCCGCGGACGAGCGGATCGCCGGCCTCGACGAAATCGCCGGCGTGGACCTGGAGTTCCTTGTCCTGGGGGACATGGTGCTCGCGCTCCATGCCGGATTCATTGCGGATGATGATCGTCATCTTGCCGCGGCGCTTGTCGGAGCGAAGCTCGACGGCGCCGGTGATTTCCGCGAGGACGGCGGGATCCTTGGGCTTGCGGGCCTCGAAGATTTCCGTGACTCGCGGCAGACCGCCGGTGATGTCCATCGTGCCCGCGGCCTCCTTGGGCTGACGGGCGAGCAGATGGCCGGCCTCGATCTTCTGTCCGTTGGTGACCTCGATACGCGCCTTGGCGGGCAGGTAATGGAAGTCGAGGATCTTGCCGTCCGGGCCTTCGATGGTGACGCGAGGATGCCGCTCGCCCTTGTGCTCGATGACGACGAGCTTGGTCTCCCCGCCGCCGCCCTTGCGCTCTTCCTCGAGCCGGACGGTTTCGCCTTCCTCGATGTCCTCGTAACGGATGACACCGCCCTTCTCGGCGAGAATGGGCGTGATGTGGGGATCCCACACCACAAGCTGCTCGCGCGGCTTGACCTTGGCGCCGTGGGAAACCTTGATCTCCGAACCGTAGGGAACCCTGTATTTCTCCAGCTCGCGGCCCTTGCCGTCGACGACGGCGATTTCGCCGTTGCGCTTGAGGGCGACGAGCCGCTGGTTGCCCTCGGCGTCGGTGACGCTGACCGCGTTGATGTCGCGATGCTCGACGACGCCACCGGCCATCGACTTGATGTCGTTCTCGATGAGCGATCCCGTCGCCACGCCGCCGGTGTGGAACGTGCGCATCGTCAACTGCGTGCCCGGTTCGCCGATCGACTGGGCGGCGATGATGCCGACCGCGAGACCCTCCTCGACGATCTGGTTGGTGCTCATGTCGATGCCGTAGCAACGGGCGCAGGTGCCGCGCGGGCTTTCGCAGGTCAGCGGGCTGCGCACACGGATCGATTCGAGCTTGAGATTCTTCAGCTCGTCGGCGATTGCGATCGTGATGATCTGGTTTTCCGCGACAATGGTTTCGTCGGTGATCGGGTTGCGAATGGTGTCGCGCGCGGTTCGTCCGACGATCATGTCCCGAAGCTCGACCTCGACCGTTTCGCCTTTGTAGATGGTGGTCTTGGTGACGCCGTTGAGCGTGCCGCACTCGATCTCGTTGATGATGACGTTCTGCGCCACATCGGCGAGCTTGCGGGTGAGGTATCCCGAGTCGGCGGTCTTCAGCGCGGTGTCGGCCAGGCCCTTGCGGGCGCCGTGGGTGGAGCTGAAGTATTCGAGCACCGAGAGGCCTTCACGGAAGTTGGCCTTGATGGGCGTTTCGATGATTTCACCGGAGGGCTTGGCCATCAGACCGCGCATCCCGCCGAGCTGGCGCATCTGATCGACGGAGCCTCGGGCCTTGGAGGTCGCCATCATGTTGATGGGGTTGAGATATCGCGGGAGCTGCCGCTTGGCGCCTTCTTCGCGGGAGATCGGCTGGCCGGACTCGTCGCGATAGTCGTTGTCGAGGGCGGTCATGAGGTCATCGGTGACCTGCTTGCGGGCGTGGCCCCAGAGATCGATGAGCTGGGCGTACCGCTCCTGATCGGTGATGGCGCCCATGCGGTAGTTCTTCTCGATCTTGTCGGCTTTCTTCTGCCCTTCGTCGAGGATGCTGGACTTGCTGTCCGGCGTGCGGATGTCGGTGATGCCGAAGCTCAGCCCCGCCAGGGTGCTGCGCTTGAAGCCGGTCGCCTTCATGTCGTCGAGCAGGTTGATGGTCGCGGGTCGACCGAGCTGCGCATAGCAGTCCGCGATGACGCGCGACTGCCCGCCGCTGGTGAGCGCGAAATTGTAGAACGGCATCTCGGGAAGGAGGATGTCGTTGAAGATGCACCGGCCTACGGTGGTCAGAACGACGCGACCGGCATAGTTGTCGGGCATCGGGCGGGACTGGTGGTCGGGATTCTTGCGCTTGCGCTCGTTCTCGACGGTCTTCCACGACTCCCGCTCGATCGGCTGCGGGCCGGACTTCTCATCCGGCACGACCTGCGTGCGGTTGTCGAGCCGGACGAAGATTCGCGTGTGCATGCGGATCTTGCCAAGCTCGAAGGCCATCAACGCCTCCTGCACGCTGTTGAACAGCGAGAACTCGCCGAGATCGTTGTCGCGGCTGACGGTGATGTAATAAATCCCCAGCACGATGTCCTGTGACGGCGTGATGATCGGGCTGCCGTTGGCGGGGGAAAAGATGTTGTTGGGCGCCAGCATGAGCACATGCGCCTCGGTCTGCGCCTCGATCGACAGCGGCAGATGCACCGCCATCTGGTCGCCGTCGAAGTCGGCGTTGAAGCCCTTGCAGACGAGCGGATGGATCTTGATCGCGTTGCCCTCGACGAGCACAGGCTCGAACGCCTGGATGCCCATGCGGTGAAGCGTGGGGGCGCGGTTGAGAAGCACCGGATGCTGGAAGATCACTTCCTCGAGGATGTCCCAGACCTCCGGGTCGCGGCGTTCGAGCATCTTCTTGGCGGACTTGATCGTGTCGGCCAGCCCGTGCTCCTTGAGCTTGCGGATGATGAACGGCTGATACAGTTCCAGCGCGATCTTCTTGGGCAGGCCGCACTGGTGCAGACGGAGATTCGGACCGACGACGATCACCGACCGGGCGGAGTAATCGACGCGCTTCCCGAGCAGGTTCTCGCGGAACCGTCCCTGCTTCCCTTTGATCATGTCGGTCAGCGACTTGAGAGGCCGATTAGACGACCCCAACACCGGCCGCTTGCAGCGGTTGTTGTCGAACAAGGCGTCAACCGACTGCTGCAGCATCCGCTTTTCGTTACGGACAATGACTTCCGGTGCGTTCAGATCGACCAGCTTCTTGAGCCGGTTGTTCCGGTTGATGACGCGGCGATACAGGTCGTTCAAATCACTGGTCGCAAAGTTCCCCGAGTCGAGGAGCACCAGCGGGCGCAGGTCCGGCGGGATCACGGGCACGCAGTCGAGGACCATCCACTCCGGACGGTTATCGCTGTCGCGCAGAGCTTCGACGATCTTCAGCCGCTTGATGAGTTCCTTCTTCTTCTGCTGGCTGTTGGTTTCCTTCATTTCGATGCGCAGCTT
>CAYUNS010000051.1:0-8555 GCA_964446155.1 uncultured Tepidisphaeraceae bacterium
GCGGCAGCGCCTCGAACAACTCCTTGGCGATTCTCCACGGCGCGAAATCCCCTTCAGCGGCAACACCCGCGACACCGCCTTCACTCCCGCCCCCGCCGACGCGATCCTCCTTTTCAGCGATGCCCGGATCGCCCTCCCCGCATCGGCACCGCCGACGTTTGTCATTGTCGATCCGCAACTCGAATCCCCTCCCGACGCCGCCGTGATTTCACTGGAATTGCGAAACGACACCGCGGTCGCAACCGTTCGCAACACGGGCGACCCGCGCGAACTGACCTGGACGATGGCAGACCAGTCGCACACCGTCGTGATCGCTCCCGGCGAGCGGACGATCACGCATGAGATTGCGCCATCGATCGATACCGTCACGGCGCGCTTCGCGGCCGGAGATATCTGGCCGGAAAACGACGCCCTGTCGATCCGCCGACCCCCACCACTCCATGCACAGCGATGGTGGATCGGGGACGAACCGCCGGACGGCGGCTGGCTGCATCTTCATCCCTCCCAATTGACGCAGGATTCCCTGCAATACCTCGGTGCGGCGACCATTGTCCTCGACAATGTTCCCGCCGACGCGCTTTCCCCTGTTCAGCAACAACGCCTCGGACAATATGTGACGGATCTTGGCGGAACGCTTATGCTCCTCGATGGCGACCAGGCCTTCGCGGCTGGACATTATCCCGGCACGAATCTCGAATCCCTTTCCCCCCTCTCCAGCACCCCGCCCGAACCGGAGACGCACTGGATCATCCTCATCGATCGCAGCGGATCGATGGCTTCTCCCCTTGCCGGCCGCTCCCGCTGGAGCATCGCCGTCGATTCCGTGCGAAGCGCGATCCGCTCCCTGCCTGAAAACGATCTCCTTTCGCTCTACAGCTTCGCGCGCGACCTGCGCGCCTCCGGTTCCACCGCCGCTGTCGGTGAGATGCGCGATGTGCCGCTCTTTCAGAACGTAACGCCGCAAGGACCGACCAATCTCGCGCCCGCCCTGCTGCAAATCGCATCGCTCCAGCGCGACGGACCGCCCGTGCATCTGCTGCTGCTGACCGACGGCCAGTCGCCACTCGATGACGCCCCCGCGATCGGCGCGTCCCTGCGCGACCGCGGCATTCATCTGCACCTGCTGGCGATCGGCGAGATCGAAATCGACCACCCCCTGCGGCGGATCGTTGAATCCACCCAGGGCGGTTTTGTCCGGCAATCCGACCCGCATCAGTGGGCCGACGCCGCCCGTGACCTGCTCCGTTCCGCCCAGCCCGATCATCTCATCACCCAGCCAACGGAGGTTTTCTTCGAGCGCGTCCTTCGGCCCCTGCCTCCGCGCACGATCAATCGACACAACGCCACCTGGCTGAAGCGGGAGGCCGACCTGCTCGCCCGCACCGACGCCACACCGCTCGCAGCGCATTGGCGGGTCGGCGCGGGGCAGGTCGTCGCGTTTTCATTTCGGCCGATCGCCCGCGAGATCGAGGCCCTCGACCGCTCTTTCGCCGCCTCCCCGCGCGATCCGCGTTTTCGTGTGACGATGACCGCCGGACCTGAACCGCGCATCCGGATTCATGCCGGTGAAACCGGGAATCAGGGGTACTTGAATCAGCTTCCGCTGACGCTCGAATTGAGGGCATTGCGGGATGGCGCCCTGGAGCGATTTCCGATCCCACAGACCGCCCCTGGAGAATACGCCCTTGCCTTCCCCCCGCCGCAAACGCCTTCCATCGCCGCCGTCAAGTTACATGGCCGCACGCTGGACCGCATCGCCATCCCCGCTCGATACGATCCCGAGTTCAACACCATCGGCAATCATCACGATGCGATGCGTGATTTCGCTTCCCGCACGGGAGGCGGGGTGATCGAGCCGGCCGACACCGCCCGCATCCAGGCGCATGCCCCGATGCGACGGCGAAGCCTCTCCTCATCACTGGCGATATCAGGGGCATTGCTGGTGACGATCGGACTGGTTTACTGGCGTTTGAAATGACGACGCCGCGGATCGGATCACGTCAGATCATATTCCTTGATCTTCCGATACAGCGTTCGCTCCCCGATGCCCAGGATTTTTGCGGCCTGCTCCCGGTTGCCGTGGACCATCTTCAGCGTGTTGCGGATCAGTTCCTTTTCGGCCTGCGTGATGCTGATGCCAACGAGGTTGTTCATTCCTCCAGTGAGATCAACATTTTTCGGGCGGATATCCGAAGGCAGCGTATCGACACCCAGCTTGTCGGAATTGGCCATCACCACCATGTTCTCGACCGTGTTCCGCAACTGCCGCACATTCCCCGGCCAGGCATAGCTCATGAGAATCTGCTGGGCCTCGGGGTCGATCGACTCGATCGACTTCCCATAACGCTCCGACGCCTGCTGGAGAAAATAGTGGAGGAGCAGCGGAATGTCCTCGCGGCGCTCGCGCAGCGGGGCGATATGGATCGTCGATCCCTTGATGCGGAAATAGAGGTCCTCGCGGAACTGACGCTCGGCGACCATTTCCTCGAGCTTGCGGTTGGTCGCGCTGATGAGGCGCACATCCACCCGGATCGGCTCGTTGCTGCCCAATCGGACAACCTCGCCGTTCTCGAGGACGCGAAGGAGCTTGGCCTGCATGGCGGCGGGCATGTCGCCGATTTCGTCCATGAAGAGCGTGCCGCCGTCGGCGTGCTCGAAGCGCCCCTGGCGGTCGCTCTGCGCGCCGGTGAAGGCTCCGCGCACGTGCCCGAACAACTCATCCTCGAGAATGCTCTCGCTCAATCCGGCGCAGTTCAACGCGACCAGACGCTTTTTCCGCCGACGGCTGTTGTTGTGGATCGCGCGGGCGACAAGCTCCTTGCCCGTCCCGCTTTCCCCCATGATGAGAACGGGAATGTCCGATTGCGCGACCTGTCGCGCGGTCTGCACCACCTTCTGCATGACGGCGCTCGTGCCGATGATCCCCTCGAATCCCGCATGATCCGCCAGTTGCTCCTGGAGCACCTGGTTCTGCTTTCGCAGCGCCGCGCGCTCGGCGGCGCGGTTCACCTGGGCGCGGAAGTAGTCGAGATCGAGCGGTTTCTCGATGTAGTCATACGCCCCTTCATTAAGCGCCTGCTTGCAGGTGGGAATGTCCGCGTGCGCGGTGACCAGCACCACCGGCGGCGGAGGGTTCATCTCGCGGGAAAGGCGCAGCACCTCCAGCCCGTCGCGCCGGCCTTCCATCACAAGATCGGTGATGATGACATCATACGAGCGCCTGTCGAGCCTGGACTGCGCTTCGGCGAGGCTGTAGGCCACGTCGCACTTGTGCCCCAGGCGATCCAGCGCCTCGCACATCACCTGAGCGTGCTCCTCCTCGTCGTCAATGACCAGTATGCGGGATTGTGTAATCTGGGATTCGGACATAGTTGACAGAGTATAGCCGGAGACCCGCCCGATGGTCACCCGACGCCCGGCGCGCCTCTCCTGGACGCTTTGGGAAGGACGGGACGGAATCTTCTCCCCGACTCTGGGATTTGACCTGAAACGCCAGAGGTTTATAGTTCTCCCAAACCCGTCAACCACGGATTCCAGACACCATGATCCATCGACTTTCTGTTTCGGCGTTTTTCTCCCTCCTGTCGTGTCTCCTGCTGCTTGCGCCCGCCGGGTGCGCCCGAAACGCTCAAACGTCCGCGGCGACGCGCGGCGTGGACAAATATGTCGCCGGCATGCTCGCCTACCGCGCCGGTCAGCGCGACCAGGCCGTCGCCTCCATGCTCGAAGCCGTCCGTGAAAATCAGCGTCTCACCATGGCCCGCATCATGCTTGCGGAAATTTACCAGCATGACGACCAGCATCAGCGCGCCGTGGAGCAGCTTGAACAGGTCGTCATTCTCGATCCTTACACTTTCTCCAACCATTACCATCTCGGCTTCAGCTATCAGGTGCTGGAACGCTTCCGCGACGCGGCATCGAGCTATCGGCGCGCCCTCGAGCTGGAGCCGGACGACCCACAGACCCACATGAATCTCGGCGTGGTCTATCTCGCGCTCGATCAACCCGCCGATGCCCTGCGGCATTCCCGCCAGGCCGTCGAATCCTCCCCCGGATCGGCCGAGGCGCATGCGGCGCTGGCGCGCGTGCTCGACGCCCAGGGGCAATATGAAGAAGCCGAAAAATCCTACCGTCGATCCCTCGACATCAAGTCCAATCCCGAAGTGATGATGAACCTCGCGGGCAATCTCCTTCAGCAGACCAAATCGAACGAAGCCATCAGCGCGCTCGTGCAGTTGATCCGCATCCAGGATTCCCCCGCCGCCCGGAAACGCCTCGCCGACGCCCTCGTGCAGACCAGGAACTTCAACGGCGCCCTTCGTGAATATGCCGCCGCCCTGCAACTCGATCCCGATTATTACCCCGCGCTCAACGAAATGGGCATGATCCGAATCGCCGAGTACAAGCAAAGCCTCGAGCTTGACGACGACAAGCGCCAACAGGCGCTGCAAAACTGGCGCAAGAGCATGGAGATCAATCCCGCCCAGCCCGCCATCGCGACGATCCTGAAGCAATGGGAGCGAAAGCCCCTGTTCGTGCCCGACGAATGAAGCGGAGCTTGTTGCGCGTGCCCTCCCCATCGCCCCTCGACATTCTTTTCAATACCCCCGACCTCGTCGCGGTGATGAAGCCGGCCGGCCTGGCGAGCATCCCCGGCCGAGGCGAGACCGACAGCGTCCTCGAACGGCTTGGCCGCCAACTCGATCTGCCCACGCGAGGCGAATCCGATCCCCGCATTCGCGTCGTGCATCGTCTCGACAAGGACACCAGCGGCGTGCTGCTTTTCGCCAAACGCACCGCCGTTCAGCGCCACCTGTCACACCAGTTCCAGAACAACACGGTCGAAAAGCAATACCTCGCCCTCGTTGTCGGCAAGCCCTCCGCCGCCGAAGGCGAGATCGACGCCGCGCTCGCGCCGCATCCCAACTCCCCCCGTCACATGGCCGTGGTCAAACACCGTGGCCGACCCGCTCGCACCCACTGGACGCTCGAGGAGCGATTCCGCGACTTCAGCCTCCTTCGCGTCTTCCCTCGAACCGGCAAAACCCACCAGATCCGCGTCCATCTCAGGCACATCGACCTGCCCCTCGCCATCGATCCGCTCTACAATCCCCCGCGTCACGGCACGCCGGCCGGCATCCGTCTCAGCCAGTTCAAACGTGACTATCGCCCAGGAAAACACGAGCAGGAACGCCCCCTCATCGCCCGCCTCCCGCTTCATGCGGAAGTGCTGAGCTTTGACGATCCCGACAACGTCCGCACCGTCATCACCGCTCCCCTCCCCAGGGACTTCCGCGCCGTCCTCAACATGCTTCGCAAATATGGACGCTGAATCCCATTGAAGGAAAAGTGGAGAATGAAGAAATCACCTGCCCCAGGATTGCCTCCCGTGTTTTCTATCCCTGCCCGCCGATCTTCTCGATGAATTCGGCTTCGCTCAGCACCGTCACCCCCAGTTGCCTCGCCTTCTCCAGTTTGCTTCCCGCGTTTTCTCCCGCGATGAGAAAGCTGGTCTTCTTGCTCACGCTGCCGGACGCCTTCCCGCCGAGCCTGACGATCAGTTCTCCGATCGCTTTCCGATCGAATGTCTCGAGCGTCCCCGTCACCACCACCGACTGCCCCTCCAGCGGCCGCTCGCCGCTCGAAACCTTCTCGAACTTCGGATCAAGCCCCACCTGCTTCAACTGCGCGATCGTTTCCCGGCCGGCTTCATTCCGAAAAAAATCATGCACGGAATCCGCGATCACCGCCCCGATCTCATGCACGGCGGAAAGGTGCTCCTCGCTCGCGGCCTCGAGGGCGTCCAGCGACCCAAAATGCGACGCCAGCACATACGCGACGCGGTTGCCCACGTGCCGAATCCCGATCCCCGCCAGCAGCCGGTCCAGCCCGCGCGCCCTGCTTTCCGCGATCGCCTCGATCACGTTCCGGGCGCTGCGGTCCCCCATGCGCTCCAGCCCGATCAATTGCTCCTTCGTCAACCGGTAAATGTCCGCGAACGTCTTCACCAGCCCCGCGTCCACCAACTGATCGATCAACGCCTCGCCGAAGTTCTCGATGTCCATCTGGTTGCGCCCGCAGAACCATCGCAACCGCTCCTTGAGCTGCGCCGGACATGCCGGATTCACGCACCGGATGTAAGGCGTATCGACCTCCTTCTCCACCTCCGCCCCACAGGAGGGACACCGCGCGGGCGGTTTGATCGAACGGGCGCCCTTCGGGCGCTTTTCGGTGACGACCTGACGGATATACGGAATGACCTCCCCCGCCTTTTCCAGCACGATCGTGTCGCCAAGATGCGCGTCGAGCCTGCGAATCTGATCGATGTTGTGCAGCGAGGCGTTGGACACCGTCGTGCCCGCGACAAACACTGGATCGAGGCGCGCCACCGGCGTCAACGTCCCGTTCTTTCCCACCTGCCAGTCCACCTCGCGCAGCACGGTCTGGACCTGCTCGGCCGGATATTTGAACGCGATCACCCATCGTGGCGATTTGCTCGTCTCACCAAGCTGCCGCCGCTGCGCGAACGAGTCCACCTTCATCACCATCCCGTCCGTCTGGTAGGAAAGCGTCCCGCGCGCCGCCGCGAACGCGTCGATCTTCGCGATCGCCTCATCCACGCTCTCCACCAGCGCCACATGGTCGCTGATGGGCAGCCCCCATTTCGCGATCCGTTTCAGCCATTCCCAGTACGAATCGATTTCCAGCGGCTCGACCTGCCCCAGCCCGTGCGCGACGAACCGCAGCCGACGCGATGCGGCCAACTTCGGATCGAGCGACTTGAGCGTGCCGGTCGTTGCGTTGCGCGGGTTTTTCAACGGTTCGTTCCCCGCCGCGACCAACTCGCGGTTTACCCGCTGAAACTCGCTGTTGGGCATGTAGATTTCCCCCCGCACCTCGAGGATGCGAGGCAATTCGCCGTCACCATGCAATCGCAGGGGCAGCGTGCGGATGGTCCGCGCGTTGTTGCTGATGTCGTCCCCCCGCCTGCCGTCTCCACGCGTCGCCACCAGCGTCAGGACGCCCTGTTCATACCGCGCCGTCGCCGCCACCCCGTCCACCTTCGGCTCCAGAACATACTTCGGCGCAATGCCGTCCAGGCCGCGCCGCACGCGCTCGTCAAACCCGCGCAGCTCCCCTTCGTTGTAGGTGTTGTCGATGCTCATCATCCGCACGGCGTGTTCGACCGTGCGAAACCCCTCGATCGGCGCCCCGCCCACCCGCTGCGACGGCGAATCGGTCGTCAGCAGGTCCGGGTGCGCGGTCTCCAGATCGATCAGCTCGCGCATCAGCCGATCGTATTCCAAGTCGCTGATCAGCGGCCTGGCTTCGATGTAATAAAGATGATTGTGCCGATTCAATTCGTCGCGAAGCCTGGCGATGCGCTGCTGTGCGGAAGATCCCATGCCCCGCATGATAACCCACAACCCGCCCGAACGAAAAACCGACTATAAACAAACCGTCATTATCTAGTTGCCGGTGACATGACCAGCCGTATACTTCGCATTCGGACCATTCAGAAAGGGAACCCATATGAACACTTCTCGACGCGGCGCATCCACCGTACAGACCTTCGCCATCCTCCTCGCCCTGGTCGTCATCGGCGGCGTCGCATGGTATTTCACCTCCGATGTCTTCCGCACCAAGGTCGATTCCACCGCGCGGGAACTCACCTATTGGACCCCGGACAATATCGCGAAGGATCCCGTCAATTATCTCAACTTCGTCGAAAAAAAGACCAAGGACGCCCTGACGGACCTCAAGGCCAACAAGATCAGCATCGCCCAGAGCCGCGGCAAGCTCCAGGAGATGCAGAACGTCTCCAACCGCAAAATCACAAACGGCGGCAAGGCGCTGGATGAACTGAAGCCGGCTTACACCCAGGCCGAAGCGACCAACGCCTTCCCCGTCCAGTGGAACGGTCGAGCCTTCAATCGAGAGGAAATCCGGGCACAGATCGTCTCCTTTCATCGACAGATCGAACGCGAAAACGGCTTGCTCACCAAGGTGACCAACGGCCTCAAGCAACTCGATGTCCAGGACGCCAAGGTTCGCGAAGCCGAAGCCAGCGCCCAGGAACAGCTCGCCGAGGTCAGCACCAACCGCGAGCTTCTCAAGGTGCAGGCGCTGACCGACGACCTCCAGGCTCGCCTCGTCTCCATGCGCGGCGCCTTGCAGGCGACGGTCGCCACCGTCTCCGAGTCCTCCTCGATCGTCACGCTCGATCAGCTCGAAGCCGAAACCGCCGCCACCGTCGATGACGCCGAATTCCAGGCGATCATGGACCAGAAATAATCGGTGCGGCATGAACGGGCGAATCACCGGAGCATTGGCAGTTCGATGAAACAGGCGCTGGGATTGTTCATCTTCGTCGCGATCGCGACCGGACTGACCTACTTCTGGGTCGAGTCGCACAAGCCCGAGCCGCCCGCGCCCCCTCCTCCGCCCAAACAGTGGACGCCCGAGGAAATCGCGGCCGACCCCCAGGGCTACCTCGTCTGGTCGGATGAACGAATCCCGAAACAGATCGACGAGCGCCACGCTCGTCTCAAGGC
>CAYUNS010000051.1:8565-24275 GCA_964446155.1 uncultured Tepidisphaeraceae bacterium
GGTTGGCACGCCGCCGACCTGGCGGCCGAGACCCTCAAGGCGCTCGCCGAGCGCCAGACGCAGATTCAGGACCGGCAAAAAGAGCTGGCGGCCAACGTCGCCAACATCGAGAACATCCGCCTGCGGATGGATCGCGCCTACCGCCAGGCCGAGGATGAAGCCCGCTGGCCGATCCACATCGCCGGACGAACGTTCGATCGCGCCAAGGCCCGCGCCATCATCGACCAGACCGCCCAGTATCTCGAAGACCGCCGTCCTCTCCTCGAAGAGTACGACCGGGCGATTCAAAAAATGAACGCCTCCGCCGCCGCGATGAAAAACGATGTCTCCAATCTCGGCCGAATGCGGGAACGCCTCGCGCTCGATCTCGAAAAAATCCGCCTCAAGCAAGGCATGGAGGAACTGGACCAGCTCCGTGAAACCGAGGCCGAGCTTGCGGTCCTGTCCAAAATGCTCAGTTCGATGTCCGAAGACACCACCGCCGACCTGCTGAAAGACCCCCCGAGGTCCGAACCGGTCGACGTCGAGTCGCTGTTGAATTAGCCGCCGTCACGAAGCGCGTGACCGCATGAATCCAGCCCGCGCGGCCCGATCGACGATCCCGCCGCCGGATGAAAAGAGGGAACGCCATGAAATTTGTCGCATTGTGCCTGTGTCTTCTTGGTTCGATCTCGACGTTGCTTCTCGCCCAGAAGGCGGACGACGGCGTGGCCGGACTGGCCGCCGATGTCGAGCTGGTCGAGTCACGCACCGAGGTTCCACACCTCAAGGCCCCCGCCGCCTATCAGATGAAGGACAAGACCATCGACGTCGAACTGTCCGAATACGCCGGCTATGCCGGCCTTATCGTCGCCAACGGCGGCATGGAACCCAGCGAAAACTCCCTCTTCTTCAAAAAACACGGTTTCAAGGTCCGCCTCACCCTGAGCGAGGAAGAAAGCTGGTCCGCGCTCAACAGCGGCGAGATGGCCGCCTCCGCGACCACCACCGACGTGCTCGCGGTGTACGGCCGGCAATTCCAGGTCGTCGTTCCCGCGCAAATCGGATTCTCCCGCGGCGCCGACGGCATTGTCGTCCGGGACGGGATCAAGCGGATCAACGATCTCAAGGGCAAGACCCTCGCCACCTCGCAGTTCACTGAGGCCGATTTCTTCATTCGCTATCTTGCCCAGGAAGCCGGCCTGCCCGTGCATGTCCGGGTCGATCTGAAGGACAACCCCAATCCCGATGCCCTCAATCTCGTCTACGCCGCCGACGCCTTCGGCGCCGGTGACCTTTTTCTCCGCGATGTCCAGTCCGGCCGCACCCGTCTCGCCGGCTGCGTCACCTGGGCGCCCAAGACCACCGAGGTCGCCGAAGCCAGCGACGGAAAAGCCAGGGTGCTCGTCACCAACCGCAACCTGCTCATCGTCGCCGACATTCTCATCGTCAACAAAGGCTTCGCCGATGCCAACCCCGACATCGTTCGCGGCCTCGTCGACGGCCTGCTCGAAGGCAACCGCCTTGTCCGCGCCGATCCCAACCCCCATCTCGATCTTCTCGCCAATTCCCTCGGCTGGGACCGGGAAGAGGTTGATGCCGAACTGCAAAAGGTCCATCTGTCCAACCTCCCCGAAAATCTCGCCTTCTTCTCCGGCGCGATCGATGCCGCCGGCAGCTTTGGTGGAATCTACCAATCCGCGATCTACGCCTACGGTTCGTCCTTCATCAAAAATCCCGTCGACGGCGAGCGATTCCTCGATCTCAAGCACCTCAAGGCGCTCGAGCAATCCGGTCAATATCAAGGTGAAAAGATCGCCATCGCCCCCATTCGATCGACCGACATCGGCCCCGTCGAGGTCGATCCGCTGCTGAGCAGGGACATCCGCTTCTTCTTCGAACCCAACTCCTCCAGGCTGGATTTGAGCAACCAGGAGAACCTCGACAACCTCGCCGACATCCGGGAGATGCTCCAGGTCAGCCCCGGCTCAACCGTGCTCCTTCGCGGCCATGTCGACAACTCGCAAATCGCGAAATTCCGCGAACAAGGCGGTGAGCCTTTCGTCCGACAAATGGCCCTCAAGGCGATGGAACTCAGCAAAAATCGCGCGATCGAAATTGAGAAGCACCTGATGGAAAAGCACCAGATCCCCGACGAGCGCATCGACACTGTCGGCCGAGGCTGGGACGAACCCGCCGGCCCCGACGCCGACAAAAACCGCCGCGTCGAAGTCCAATGGTTCACCCTCGAATGACCCATTCCACAGGGTGAGCCACTGAAAACGGCTCAAACCGCGAATGGACGCGGATTCATACGGATTGCGATAGCCGGTTCTCCCTGAAGCGGCGCCTTGACGCACGCAGTCAATTTCAGGTTGCCGGCCCGCTTTTTCGCGTCTCCTTGTCATCCCCCATCCCCTTCATTACACTTCCCCGTCCATGAAATCGGAACGGCGGCACGAACTTCAGCAGAATGCGCTCGCGGCGGGGCTGGCTCACATGCCCTCCAACCTTCAGCGGTACGGAGGACGCATCCTCGCGGGGCTGATCCTCGTCCTGCTGATCATCATCCTCGTTCGCACGCGGATCACCTCCTCGCGGGAAGGCCAGCGCGCCGCGTTTGAAAACCTGGCCCTGGCGCGCACCTTCATTGACGAGCTTCGTCATGTGGACGCCTCGTTCGCCCCGCCGGAGCAGATCGCCACGCACCGCCGGCAACTCATTGAGGACGCGACGACCGCCATCGCCGCCGTTCGCGATCTGACCGATGCCCCCGACCAGATCGCCCAGGCGCTGGTCGCGCGCGGCGACCTGAACTGGCTCGCGGCCAATCTCACCCCCCTGCCCAGCGCCACGACGCAGCCCGCGCTGCCGTCCGGGCCGTCCCCCGAGGAGCGGCTCGACATCGCCCGCAAGGCCTACCGCGAAATTGTCCAGAACCACGCGACGCACACGTATTCCCTCGCCAGCGCGCGCCTCGGCCTGGCCGCCATCGCCGAGAACCTCGGCGAGTGGGATGAAGCCAAAGCGCAGTACGAAGCCATCCTGAACGACGACAAGATCATCCAGCCATTCAAAACCCAGGCCGATCTCCGTCTCAGGCAGATCCCCCGGCTGCGCCATCCCGTCTACATCGCGCCCGCCCCGACGACTGAAGCATCGGCGCCGGAAACCCCGATCGCCCCGGTCAACGACTCCGAAGCGATCGAAGCCACCGAACAACCCCCCGCGGCGCCCCCCGCCACGCAGCCCGGCGAGGCGCCATCCACCCAGCCCGCATCGTAACCGCCGCGCGGCTTTGCCCCGGCGCGCCATGCGCCTACGATTGATCTCAATGGTGAAAGACGATCAAGCCGAATCCGATCCCGACACAATCGAGTCCGACGCGCCCGAGGAATCGGATGTCGAACATTACCGCTGGCGGATCGGCAAAAACCTCACCCGCCGCGTCGATCAATACCTGAAGGATCGCGTCGCTTACCTGTCGCGCAACAACGTCCAGCGCCTCATCGATGAAGGGCTGGTCAAGGTCAACGACCGCGTCGTCAAGGCCAGCTATCGCCCGCGCGAAGGCGACATCGTGGAGATGGTCGCCCCGCCCAAACCGATCAACGAGCTGGTCCCCGAGCCGATCCCGCTCGACATTGTTTACGAGGACGAGCATTTCCTCGCGTTGAACAAGCAGACCAATCTCGTCGTCCACCCCGCGCGCGGAGTCTGGACCGGCACGCTGGTGAACGGGCTGGTGCATTACGGCCGAAGCTGGAGCACCGTCAACGGCGACTGGCGACCAGGAATTCTGCATCGCCTCGATCGCAACACCACCGGCATCATGCTCGTCGCCAAAAGCGACGAGGCCCACTGGCGAATCGCCCGGCAGTTCGAGAATCGAACCATCCGCAAAACCTATCTCGCCGTGTGCCACGGCGTCCCCGAATTGCTCAGCGACGTCATCGACATGCCCATCGGCAAGGACAAATACATCCGGGAAAAGCAGGCCGTCCGCAGCGAAGCCCACGGCGGGAAAACGGCGCAGACGCTTTACGAAGTCCGCGAGATCTTCGAGCATCGCCCCGCCGCCACCCTTCAGCCCAGCCCTTTCGCGCACGACCACAAGCTGCCGCCTCCGCAGGCGAAATTCTCCCTCGTCAGGCTCTCTCCGAAAACCGGTCGCACCCATCAGCTCCGCGTCCACATGTCCACGATCGGCCTGCCCATGATCGGCGACACCATGTACGGCGGGCGCATCTTTGAATACGGCGACTTCCGCTTCGAGCGCCAGGCCCTTCACGCCTACGAAATCACCTTCGTCCACCCCGTCACCCTCAACACCATGACCCTGCAGGCGCCCCTTCCCCCCGACATCGAGAAGCTGCTCGCCATTCTGCGCGCGAAAACGGACGACGCGAAACACGGACTGTGAAACGTGAAGACGCGAAAAGAGGCGAGTTGTTCTTCCTGTCCGCCCGCTTTCACGCCCAGCCAAAGGATCGTTCGACCGCCTTCATCCATTCGCCATGCAGCCGCGCGCGGGTCGCGGCATCCATGGACGGCAGCCATTCGCGATCCGCGCGCCAATTTTGGCGCATTGCGTCGAGGTCTTTCCAATACCCCACCGCCAGCCCCGCCGCATAGGCGGCGCCCAGCGCGGTCGTCTCCGAAATCTTCGGGCGGACCACCGGCACGTCGCAGAGGTCGGCCTGGAATTGCATGAGCAATTCATTCGCGCTCATCCCCCCGTCCACCTTGAGCGACGCCAGGGGCAGGCCCGAATCCTTGCGCATCGCCTCGAGCACGTCATTGGTCTGATACGCCGTCGCCTCCAGCGCCGCGCGGGCGATGTGCCCGCGATGCGTGAAACGGGTCATCCCCGCGATCACGCCCCGCGCATCCGCCCGCCAGTGCGGTGCGAACAAACCGGAAAACGCCGGCACGATGTACACGCCCCCGTTGTCGGGAACCGTCCTGGCCAAGGTCTCCACCTCCGGCGCGGCGGAAATGATCCCGAGATTGTCGCGCAGCCACTGCACCAGCGAGCCCGTCACCGCCACCGAGCCTTCCAGCGCATACACCGCCGGTGAATCCCCGAACTGGTATCCCATCGTCGTCAACAGCCCATGTGCCGATGGCACGACCCGTTCGCCCGTGTTGACGAGCATGAAGCATCCCGTCCCATAGGTGTTCTTCCCTTCGCCGGGACGAAAGCACGTCTGTCCCACCAGCGCCGCCTGCTGATCTCCGAGAACGCCGCAGATTGGAATCTCCCTGTCGAGCATTTCATCCCGCCGCATTACCAGTCCTTCGCGCGTCTGGCTGGACGACATGATGCGCGGCAGCATCGCGCGCGGAATCCTGAACGCATCGAGCAGTCGATCATCCCACCTGAGCGTGCGCAGGTTCATCAACATGGTCCGAGCGGCGTTTGTCGAATCGGTGACCAGTTCGCCGCCATCGACACCGCCGGTGAGATTCCAGATCAACCAGGTATCGATCGTTCCGCAGACGGCCTGCCCGCATTCGGCCGCGGCGCGCACGCCGGGAATGTTGTCGAGAATCCATCGAATCTTCGGCCCGGAAAAATATGTCGCAAGCGGCAGTCCCGTCGTCTCGCGAAACCGGTCGATCCCGCCCTGACGGGCATAGGTCTCGCACAGTTCCCTGGTGCGCGTGTCCTGCCAGACGATCGCGTTGCAATACGGTCGGCCGGTCGTGCGGTCCCATACCACCACGGTCTCGCGCTGATTGGCGATCCCGACCGCGGCGATTGCCTCCGCGCCACCGGCCGCTTCGCCAATGACCTCCCGCGTCCGCCGCAGAATCTCCAGGGGATCATGCTCGACCCATCCCGCGCGCGGAAAAATCTGCCGATGTTCACGCTGCGCCCCCGCAACACATCCCTCCCGATCAAAAATCATGCAGCGTGTGCTCGTCGTCCCCTGATCGATTGCCATGATGCGGCCGGACATTCTGCTCCGATCCTTCATCCCCCGCGTCACGCGCTCCTACTTCGCGCCGCTCGGCGCCAGCCGGCTGCCGAGGGTGAACCAGCCCTTGCTCGGGTCATAGACGAGTTGGAGATTGCGGCGGTCGAATTCCTGAAACCAGCGCCACCATTCGATCGGTTCGAGCTGCTCTTCCTGCGGCGCGAACGCATCGCCTCCCAGCCGGATGCGGTCCGGCTGTCCCGACACGCACGCCGGCCAAAGCCCGTTCGACGTCGCCCAATGGTGGATCGTGTGGTGATTGGTGGTTTCGTAGACGGTCATGCCGGAAAATCTTATCCCCCGCCCCTCCCGCTCGCCAATCCGCGCCGCCGGATTCTTCAACCCGCGAGGACGATCGATGTCCGATAAACCAACGTGTCCGCGATATCCTTAAGGTGCGAAATGGGATTGGCCGATGTCAGCGAAGTCGCCGGCAGCTTGTTGAAAGTTCCCATCCATGAATATCCCCCTCGATCTGTTTCGGGAGATGATCGCGACATTTGAGCCCCAGGGCGCCTCATTGCCTGGAGAAAACCGCAGCGCTGCGCGCGTCAAGGTGGACGGGCGGATTCTCATCCTGCCCACGCCCCATTCCGAAGCCGCGCCCATCGAAGTGGCGCTGAGCGATCTTTCGCTGGTCGGCCTGCGGTTTCTGCACACGGAGAAGCTGAAACTCGGCGAGCAGATCGTCGCGATGCTTCCAAGGCGTGACGGGCAAAGCGTGGCGATGCTGTGTACGATCGCGTACTACGAGCCACTCGATGAGCAACTCTTTGCCGTTGGCGCGAAGTTCATCGGAACCGTGAACCTGCACGCCACGGCACGGCTGGCCTCCTGAATCAACGTAAAGCGGCCTGCACATCGCCTCCCCCTTACATTTCCTCGATCAGACTCATCCCCCGTGCGATGGCAAGTTCGAGGTCGGGGCAGAAGTTCGCAAGCTCAAGCGTGGAGGACACCCCGTAACGGTCCAGGGCGCGGTACTGCACGGGAGTCAGCCCGGTGATGATGAGTTGCTTCCGCCGCGCCCGAAGCCGGCGAACGGCGGCTTCGAGATCCAGCGCGGCATTGCTGTCGAATCGCGTCATTGGACTGATCGCAAGAATGACCACGCGCCAACGGGCGGGAAGGCGGTCGGCCCAGCGGGTGAAGTTGGGATTGCGCGTTCGCCCGGGGTGCGTATGCGACAAGCGATACACCCCCAGGCCCGACGGCAGCATCGCGCGGGTCAGACCCGTCAACTTCAACTCCGGATCGGACAGCAGATCCAGCTCCTGCACATCCGCAATGGGATGCCGGCGGTCCTGGTAGAGAATGAAGAACAGAAATCCGATCGGCGCCGCCAGCGAATAGCTCGGGATGCGCTGGTAAACCAGCATGCCGACGATGACTCCGAAAAGAAACGAACCGAAGATGCTCGCGAGCAGCGCGACGCGCAACACGGAGGGATGCCGTCTTGAAATGCGCAAGACCCGCCCGAGCCGGCCGGGACGACGCCGGCGCAGCTTGTCGAAATACCACAACGCCAGTTGGATGCTTTCGAGGCCCAGGTCCGTCAGCACGCCGGTGAGATGCGTCGTTCGGACGACATCCCCGGAGATCCGCGTGATCGTCGCGTTCTGCAGCCCCATGGCGAACGCCGCCACCCCGGTCATCCAGTAGCGCGTGAAAGTCTCCTCGGGGGAAAGGCTCGTGTGATGGATCAACCCGGCCGAAAAGATGCAGAGCAGCAGCGCCTCGACAAGCATCGGCAGGACATAAATCCCCCGCCAGCCGCGCCGGCGGGCGCCTTCGGTCATCAGCGCCGAGGCGACAGCGCCCGAAAGAAAACTGAGCAGCAGAAAGCCGTAGAACAGCCCTTCCGAATGATTGCCGACCAGGAAGCTGCGCCCGAAATGCGTCGTGGTTCCCGTGATATGGGAGGTGAACCAGTGGCAGACGATGAACGTGACGACATTGACGTATCCGCCAATCCACGACAGCGAAATGGCGAGCTTGGACTGCTGACGAAACGAATACGCGCGAGCGGAGAGCATGGGAACCCTTATCCAGCGTCCTTGTTATCGGTCGAACCGGACATGTGTCTTTGCGCGCCTGGGAGACCGTGTCCACGGCCTCCCGGGCGAGTCGATCGGACATGGACAATGAATGGGTTCATTTGATGTTTTGTTCAAGCTGTCTGCGCAGGGGGCGGATATCCAGCGCGAACATCCCCGCCGCCCGGGCACTCTGCAAACCGAGTTCACCGTCCTCGAACGCATAGCACCGCTTCGGATCGACCGAAAGCCGGCGCGCGGCTTCGAGAAAGATGTCGGGCGCGGGCTTGCCATGCGTCACATCATCCGCGGTGACGATCGCCTGAAAGTGCCCGGTCAGTCCCAGTGCGTCCAGCGTCTTGAGGCAGATCGCCCGCGTCGCGCCGGTCGCGACGGCCATCGGGAGCTTTCCCGCGAACTCGTGAACGAGGCCGACCACCGGCTCGATCGGCGCCGCCTGCGGGATCAATTTGACGAAGAGGCTTTCCTTGCGTTCGGCCGTCTCCTGCACCAGCATATGACGGCCATGACGTTCGTTGATCAACTCGATGATCCGCGCCGTCGGCACGCCGGCCAGTTCATAAAACATCGCCTCCGAAAACGCATATCCCTGCTCGTTCAGCGCCGTCACCCACGCCTGGTAATGCAGCGGCATGGTGTCGGCGATCGTCCCGTCGCAATCGAACACAAGCCCTTGAATATCCGGTGGAATCTGAACGGAGGAGGAAGCGCGCATCACCAAATGAACCTTTCACAAAAGAACCGGATGATAGGCGTCTTCCCCCGGAAAAGACAAAGCGATGGGAAAACGCGGAGGCGAACCGGGCGAACGGCGCCCGCCGCCCTTTCCATCCCAACAAGGAGAACACCCGCAGCCGACGGCATGCGGGTGTTCTCGATATTCATCCTCCGACGAAGCGGCATGGCCGGTTTTACAGGCCTTCCTTCTTCGCCATGCTCAGCATGAGATCGACGACACGGTTGCTATAGCCCCATTCGTTGTCGTACCAGCTCACGATCTTGAAGAAGTTGGCGTTCAACTCGATGCCCGCGCCGGCGTCGAAGATGCTGCTGCGCGGGTCGCTGACGAAATCGGTCGAGACGACCTCCTCGTCGGTGTACCCAAGCACGCCCTTGAGCGCGCCTTCGGAAGCGGCCTTCATGGCGGCGCAGATTTCCTTGTAGCTCGTCGCCTTGGCGGTCTTGAAGGTCAGATCGACAACCGAGACATCCGGGGTCGGCACGCGGAAGGCCATTCCCGTCAGCTTGCCTTTCAACTCGGGCAACACCAGGGTGACCGCCTTGGCGGCGCCGGTGGCGGCGGGAATGATGTTCTGCGCCGCGCCGCGCCCACCACGCCAGTCCTTCTTGGAAGGACCGTCCACGGTGGGCTGGGTCGCCGTCATCGCATGAACGGTGGTCATCAGCCCTTCGGCCAGACCGAAGTTGTCGTTGATCACCTTGGCGACCGGCGCGAGACAGTTGGTCGTGCAGCTTGCGTTGCTGACCACGGTGTCCCTGGCCGGATCGAACTGGTCGTGGTTCACCCCGACCAGCAGCGTCTTGACCTTCTCGGGATCCTTCGTCGGAGCCGAAATGACGACGCGCTTGGCGCCGGCCTTGAGATGATTCTCCGCACCGGCGAAGTCGGTGAACAATCCCGTCGATTCAACGACATAGGATGCGCCCTGCTTGCCCCAGGGAAGCTCGGCCGGGTTGCGGATCGCATAGCACGGGATGAACTTGCCATCCACCACGATGCCGTCCTCACGCGCTTCAACCGTGCCGTCGAACCGCCCGTGGGTGGAATCGTGCTTGAGCAGATAAGCGAGGTTGTCCGGCGGAACCAGATCGTTGATGCCGACGAATTCAATGTTCGGATTCTTCACTCCGGCGCGGAATACCAGTCGTCCGATGCGACCGAAACCGTTAATGCCGACTTTCAAGGCCATGTCACGCTCCTTAGCGTTGTAAACCGTACAATCGTTCGAGACCCATTCAATAATAGTCCCGCCGACTCGTATAAGATTAAAAAAGGTCGAGGCGGAACGATAGGAAAGAGGGGGCGGCGTGTCAAGAGGACAAAAAAGTCCCCTTTCCGTCGCCGTCATTTCCCCTACCACCCCACCATGCTCCGAGCGGTTTCATCCACCGCGCGTCATTCGCTCATTTGCCGAATTGCACACACCTCCACTTGAGGTATCATCGCAGTGGAATCAACCGTTCATTGCCTTGGAGTGGGATGCCGGGAGTCAGTTTTCCAGTTACCCGACCGATCGGTCGCGCTTTGATTGTCGGAAACGCCGGTTGCCGGCTGCAACCGGCGGATACGATGCAGCGCCTCGGGTTCCAATGCGCCGAACTGGACGACCCCTACAGCGCCATGCTCGAACTTTGCAAGCGCCCCCTGGTCTATCGGGCGCTCATTCTCAGTCTGCAAAGCCTCTATCGCGAAGAGCTTCAGGTCATCCAGAGCGTCAAGCGGCGATTCCCCCATGTGGAAATCTGGCTGAGCCAGACCGACGGCCGGCAAGCCGCCCTCGCCGAGGCGATGCGGCTGGGCGCGGATGGTTTGATCGCCGACGACGGTCTGCACCGAACCGCCATCGGCGCGCCGCCCAATGAAACAACGGATCTCCCCTCTCCCCCGCCCCCGGAAAGCGCGCCGGCGTCCCCGATCGAGGAGGAGGTTCCCTTTGGTGAACCGGTGCTGACGGCGGAGGAACTCCGGGCCTTGTTGCAGGAGCAACCCTCGATGCCTCACTCCGATGACGGAGAATGAGGCGGGAAAAACCCGAGCAATGATGGTCGGGATGGATTTGGAATCATGCGTTTGAACCAGGAAAGAATCCTTCTCATCGGCGACATGCATCGACAGATGCATCCCGCGCTTCAACAGGCCATGCCCGGCGCGCATATCACGATGGCGTCCACCTACTTCGACGGCATCGCCGAGTTGTCGAGCAACGCCTACACCGCCGTCATCGCCTCCGCCGAGCCGATCGAACGCCGTCCCGAGGCCGCCGTCAAAACCCTCCGTCAACTTGCCGGCGGTGGCCGGCTCCTCCTGTTCGGGCATCCGACGCTCGAACCGCTGTCGCGCAAGATGCTCGACTTCGGATGCGACGATTATCTCGTCACCCCCGCGACGCCCGAGGAATTGCTTCAGATGTTCGGCACGCCTCCGCTGCGCCTTGGCCCCGAACCGGCTTCGGATGATGCCGAACCCGTCCTCACCACCCCGCCGACGCGCATCTCGATGCTGTCCGGCCTGCCCCTGGCCGACATCATGCTCGATGCGATGCTCCAGCATCCCCACGACGCCCCCGCCGCCGCCGTCCGGCGCATCAATGCGGAAATTGCCCCGACCATGCAGTTGCATTTCACTCACGGCGCGCCCCCCGATCCTGAAGAGGGGTTCATGCTGTTGTCGCACGGCGTGCGCGTCAACAATGAAAACCACGGCGCGCTTCACCTGGTCATGCCCCAGGACGACCAGGAAACCCTCGGCCGGCATTTCCTCGCGCAACTGGCGCATTCGATGGGCAAGATCGTCAATCTCCAGGATCGCCACAACGCCCTTCAAAAGCTCGCGATCACCGACGACCTGACGGGCCTCTACAACGGACGCTATTTCCGTCACTTCCTCTCGCGCATCGTGGACCGCGCGCGAACCATGCGGTTCCCCGTGACGCTGCTCCTGTTCGACATCGACAATTTCAAGAAATACAACGACCAGTACGGCCATGGCGTCGGTGACGACATCCTGCGCGCCACCGCTTCCTTGATGAAACGATGCGTGCGCGATCACGACCTCGTCGCCCGCATCAGCGGGGATGAATTCGCGGTGGTTTTCTGGGAAAAAGATGGCCCGCGGCAGCCTCGCGAATCACATGAATCGCGCGAGCCGCGCGTCATGACGCCCTCGCGCCCGCCCCAGGAGCCGCAGCAGATATTCAAGCGATTCCAGCGCCTCATCGCCACCCAGGATTTCCCCGGACTCGGACCCAGCGGGCAGGGAACGCTCACCATCAGCGGCGGGCTTGCCGTCTTCCCTTACGATGCCGGCGACGTTCCCGCCCTCATCGCCGCCGCGGATCGCGCCCTCATGTTCGGCGCCAAGCAGGCCGGTAAAAACTCCATCTTCCTCGTCGGCGCCGACCAACCCGATCCCCCCGAATCCGACTCCCGCTGAGATCACGGGTTCGAGTTCACCCATTGGACGAACGCGGGAACCAGCCGATCGACGGGAGCGCCGTATTTCGTCCTCAGGCTGTCCTCCCATTCCAATCCGTCCTTGATCCCGTTGATGAAATCGACATATCCCCTCTTGTTCTGCTGGATCATGAAACCGCACAGCGCCTCGCCGACCGGATACTTCCACGGCGCCCACGAATCGGTGAAGAAACCATGATCCATCCGATGCTCGCGGAGCGCCTCCCGCGCGGCGAAGCGCGCGTAGTGTTCCCATCCCTTCCGGGGAACGAGTTCCGATGCGATCACGTCGGCAAGGCCCTCGTTGGCGAACGATGGGATGCGGGCCGGCGAACGATAACGATGCAGATAGCCGTGTACGCTTTCATGAACGAGAACCCTGGCGAACGCCAGTTCGTCCGCCTGGCGATAGAACGCGATATGCACCATGCCGTTTCCGAACTGATGGCACATCCCGGCCGACCAGCGCGGATCCGTGTTGTGCATCACGCGCTGGAATCGCTGGTAATCCGACTTCTCGCGGAAGACGAAGATCAGCCCCTTGCCCCGCCAGACGTTCACGTCGCGCTTCACACCAAACAACTCGCTCAACCGCGCGTACATCCGATCGAGCAGACCCGCCCAGCGCCTGGCCTCGGCGACGGGCAGATCGGAATAGAACAGGAAA
This sequence comes from uncultured Tepidisphaeraceae bacterium, assembly GCA_964446155.1. Lineage (GTDB taxonomy): Bacteria > Planctomycetota > Phycisphaerae > Tepidisphaerales > Tepidisphaeraceae > CAYUNS01. The sequence goes on from CAYUNS010000051.1 coordinate 21,447, forward strand.
AACTTCGTCTCATACAACGACAGGTCCGGTGAAACTTTTTCCTTCGTCTCATCGGCGAACCGCTTCAACTGCGCGACGGCATCGGCCTGATGCGCTTCGTCCAGCGTGCCCCAGAACTGGTTTTCCGCCTTGCCGATCATGCGGCCTGCGGCTTCCATCCCCGCGTCGCCCTCGTCGGCGACCGGAAGTTCTCCGTCCTCCGAAGACGGCTTCGACGCTTCCCGCGCCGCGTCGATCTTCGGCTGGATCGACTTGTCGATCTTCAGCGCCCGCGCGAACGCCCTGTCCGCCCACGCGGCGCCGTCCTCGAACGGCAGCAGCAGCGCCCCCAGATCGACCCACGCCTCCGCAGGAGCCTGCTGAATCAGGGAGGCATGGACCCGAAACACCTCCCTCGCCGCCAGTTCCTTCCACGCGATGTCGATTGTGTCCTTGTCCGCATTGAGGAGGTCAAACCCCTCCCCGTCATAAGCGACCACCTGCCCGGCGACGCGTGTGCCGTCGATCTTCGTCGTCACCGCGCGCACCGGCTTGTCGAGCCTGACCCGCTCCGCAGGCACGGACGACGCCAGCGCCAGAACCAGCAGGCTGATGAGAACGCACCGACGCATAAGGCCCTCCAATGATTTCGATGGGGTCGATCGAGGATACTGTAACAAAACGAACGAGGACGCACGACCAAAGTCGCGCGTCCTCGCGGTTTTTTGCGGATGCTGAAACGAAGCTCAGGCGTTGATGCCCGTGATCTTCACTTCGGTGTATTGCTGGCGGTGGCCGATCTTTTTGTGATAGCCCTTGCGGCGCTTGTGCTTCTGGATGTCGATTTTCGGCCCTTTCACGGCCCCGAGCACATCCGCGGTCACGGTGGCGCCCTCGACGATCGGCAGCCCCACCTTGGGCTGGCCGGCCCCGCCGATCAGCAGCACCTTGTCAAAAGTGACCGTCTTCTCTTCCGCGGTCAGCGCCCGATCGATCTTGATCGTGTCGCCGCCGCTCACCTTAAACTGTCGCCCGCCCTCTTCAATAATCGCGTACATTTCAATTTCTCCGTCAATTCAAAAGAGCGGGGCATTCTCTCGGTTTTCGTGAAGATGTCAAGCAACGACCATTCCAAATTCCCGGAAGCACACGGCGGCGGGCTTGATCGGGGTTTGCGGCGGATTTATGATCCGTTTCGGCGGCGGACTTCGCTTTTTGCGGGGTTTTCGCGCTGTGGGGTGTGCCGCCCCTGGCCCAATCGCCCGGAACGGGCGTGGAATATGCACAAAACACGACAGACATGCCTCTCCGGCGTCCGCACCGCCGTCATCAAGCTGGGATCGCAACTGCTCACCGACCGGGAGGGGAAGCTCGACGTCGATTTCATCTCGGACATCGCACGTCAGATCGTCAAGGTGAATGAGCGCGGGATTCGCGTCGCGATCGTTTCCTCCGGCGCGATCGGTGCGGGATTGTGCGAGATGAAGCTGTCCCGACGGCCGACCGATCTGGCCCGGCTCCAGGCTGTCGCCGCCATCGGGCAACGCCGATTGATGGACGCCTGGGCCATCGCCTTCGCCCCGTTCGACCGCCGGGTCGCGCAGATCCTGCTGACCCGCGAGGACATCGACAACCGCACCCGCTTCCTCAACGTGCGCAACACCATCCACGCCCTGCATGAGATGGGCGCGGTCCCCGTCATCAACGAAAACGACACCATCAGCACCGATGAAATCGTCCGAATCACCTTCGGCGACAACGACATTCTCGCCTCGCTGGTGACCAACGCCCTGCGGGCGGACCTGCTGATCCTGCTCAGCGGAGTGGATGGGCTGCTCGACGCCTCCGGAGGGGTTGTGTCGATCGTCGAGGATGTGGATCGCGTGCATGAACTGGTGCGCGCGGAAAAATCGGCGCTCGGGAAAGGCGGGATGAGTTCAAAGATCAGCGCGGCCCGCGCGGTCACTGAAGCGGGGGAATCGCTGGTCATCGCCAATGGCCGCACCCCCGACATTCTCCCCCGCATTCTCGACGCCGAACTCGTCGGGACGCTCTTCGTTCCCGCGCGTCGGAAGCGCCCCTCGCGCAGCCGATGGATCAGGAGCGTTCGGCCTTGTGGAACCATCACCCTCGACGAAGGCGCCGCCAAAGCCGTGTCCGAACGGAACAAGAGCCTCCTTCCGGCAGGCATCATCGGGGTGGACGGACACTTCGAACCCGGCGACGTGGTCGCACTCGCGTCGGCCGGCGGCTTGCTCATCGCGCGGGGGCTGTCCAACTATTCCGCCGATGATGTCCGTCGTATCCAGGGGAAGAAGACCCAGGAGGTCCGTTCAATGCTGAAGGAAGCCGCGTATGACGAGGTCGTCCATCGCAATAATCTGGCGCTGGAGCGCCGTGTCGCGGCCGTGCGACAGGATGCATGACCTCCCACCGCCTTCTCACCACCTGTTTGCCGTAAAATCCACCGGTTTCCCTGGAATAATTCCCCCGATGCAAGCTCATAATTACACTAAGGTTACGAGAGCCAACCCGGCTCATGTGTATCGTGAATACTAACTTTTCTGTCCAATCCGGTGTCTGCCAACGGTGGGGGCGTGCGGATTGCTGCCGGAGAAGTCGGGCAAACCGGTGGTGCATCCGAGAAAAGGAGTCGTTATGCGATATGCCATGCTCAGTATCCTCGCGATGGGGTTGATCCCGTTGATGGCGCAGCCCGCCGAAGCCGGAGACCGCCATCGACATTCCCGCAGCGGCGTCGATGTCCGACACTCCCGAGGCGGCATTGATGTTTCAGTGGGATTCCGCATCAGCGATCACTCCCGCCATACGAGCGTTCGCTACACCTAC
>CAYUNS010000052.1:0-2944 GCA_964446155.1 uncultured Tepidisphaeraceae bacterium
AGCAGCAGCCCCGCGTCGATCTGCACCGCCGGCACATAAGCCGCGACTGCGGCCGGATCGAGCAGGGCGTTGATGAGAATGTAGTCGGTGGGTGAATAAAGGAAGTCGGCGAGCTGCGCGAGGACGACCAGCCCCCCGAATCGCAGCAATGTGCCGGCCAGCGCCGGGTCGATCCGTCCCTTCGATTCGCCTTCGCGCGCCAGGATCGTTCGTGCCAGCGTCCACCTCGTCGCCAGCAGCAGCAGTTGCGAGACCGCGAATGCCAGCCCGAGGGTGAACAGCTCGCAGTCCTTCAGCACCAACTGCACGGAAAAGAGGGCCCATGCCAGGTCCGTGAAGGTGAGCAGGAGGTTGTCGGAGGTCATCCGGCCTTTCGCCAGCAGCGCGCCGGAGAAGGCGTCGCTCACGAGCCGCAGGATGATTCCGATCGCGAACCAGCAGGCCAGCTTGCGCGCATTGTCATGCAGGAGGATCGGGATTTCATGGATGGACGGATAGAAGTACGAGTAGGCAAGCCCGATGAGCAGCCCGATGCAGCCCAGCATCGCCGCCAGCCCCTTGCCGGTGGCGAACACGTCCGCCGGTGAAGCCGTGGTCGCGGGAGGCGTTTTGGAGCGAGTTTCGGCGTAAATCCGCACGATCGCCGGCCCGAGTCCCAGCGCGGTGTAGGTGAGGATGCCGAGCGTCGCGCGAACCAGGGCGAGGACGGCCAGTTCGGTTTCGCCCATGTATCGAAACACCACCCCGGAGATGATGATCCAACCGCCGATGCGCATCCCCGTCGCGCCGTATGCGCTGAGGATGTCGCGGCGCATCGTGCTGGGCGCGGAGGAGGTCATGCGTGCGAAGGATGGGCGTCAGAGCAGTTCGCCGGGAGCGACAGGGGCGACGGGTCGGGTCGTCGCATCGTCGGAGGGTTCGAGCGTATCCGTCGTGCCTGTCCGGCGGACAATGATGAGGATCAGCCCGATCATCAGCAGCACGATGCCCAGCCATTGCCAGAAGTTCAATCTCATCTTGGCTCCATTCCGGTGAGGGGCGGCTTTCACCGCCGGGGATCATAATCGAAATGCCGGGTCGCGTGCAGCCGGCTCATTCCTCGCCGGCATTTTCCTTCGCGAGTTGCAGCATCGCCGACGCCGCGGCGAGGCGGACCTCGGCGTCGGCGTCCTTCATCAAACCGGCGAGGGTTTGCTGGGCGTCGTTTCGACCGATCGCTCCGAACGCGAGGGCGGCGAGTTGGCGCTGCCGAGGATCCTTGCTGCGGGCGCCGTTCCGGGCGATGCCGTAACCTTCGTCGCTGCCGAGCATTCCCATCGCGCGAGCGGCGACGAGGCGCACCTCGATGTAGTCGGCGGTCAATCCCGTCCGGACATGCTGCCGGACGCGCTGGTCGCGCGGCTGGGCCAGCGCCAGCAGCGCCACCATCTGGTCATCCCAGAAAGCGCTCAGCCCGGAGGCGATGAGAAACGCCAGGCCTTCCCTGTCGCCGAGCTTCCACATCGCTTCGGCGGCCTGCAACCGGACGGCCGGATCCACGTCGTGGAGCAGGATGCGCAGCATCTGCAGGGCGCTGCGTTCCCCGAGCATGCCGAGGACGAGCGTGGTGTTGGCCCGTACACCGGGGTTGTCGCTGGCGGCGGTGCGCTCGAGATCGCGGCTGCGACGAGTATCGCCCAGGCGATGCAGCGCGTAGCGCACCGCGATGCGCACATGCGTGTCGGGGTCGTCGGCGCGATTGAGCAATTGCTGACGGAGGGGGTTCAGCTTGAGCGTTCCGGCCGCAAGCCCGGCCGCGAACCGCACGATCGGTGAAGGGTCGTCCAGGGCGATGGAAACAACCGCCTCCGCCTCCTCACCGGACAGATTGTTCTGAATGGCCTCGATGGCGTGGGCACGGAGGAACTCATCCTCGCCGCGAGCCGATTCCAGCACGATGCCGCGCGCCTGCGCGACGTATTCCGCGCGCAGCGCCTGGGGAATTTCCTTTGGGACCGGCGGGGGGGTGCGCGGCTTGGGCTGTCGCGCGCATCCGCTCATCGCGGCAAGCAGGACGAGAATGACGGCAGGATGAATGGATCGCATCGGTCGTTTTCGTGTCCTTCCATTGTCGAGATGAAGATCGGCGAAACCGGTTCGCATCGCAAGCGCGTTCATCGCGATGCCGCCTTCGCTTTCGCGTGGCGGACCGTCCGCAGCACCAGGCCGCACATCGCCAGCGCCAGCGTCACGAAGGTGCAGAGCACCGCGAAGGCGTTGCCGACGCGCGTGAACAGCGCGATCCGAGAGTCGAGCGACAGCCGTTCGATCCGCCAGCCGACCTGGTTGACGGGGATGGTCTTCCCGCGATCGATCCGTCCGGCGGAATCGATGAATCCGCTGATGCCGGTGTTGACGCTGCGCGCGGTCGGGGCGCGGTTTTCGATGCTGCGGAAAATCGCCACCTGGAGATGCTGCGGCATTTCGTTGTCGAGGAACCATCCGTCGTTGGTGATGTTGACGATGAAGTCGGCCCGTTTGTCGCCGTCATCACCCGGCCGGAACATGCGCGCGACGAGCGCGGAGTCGATGTCCTCGAAGCAGATGGGCACGACGAACCGGCCGGTGTCGAGATGGAAGACCGTCAGCGCGTCCTTCTCCCCGGGCGTGAGCGTGTAGTCATAGTCGTAGGGGCTGAGGTGCATGAACAGGCGATACAGTGGTGGGAAAAGTGTCTTGAAGGGGATGTATTCGCCCCAGGGGACGAGATGGATTTTGTCGTAGCGGGCATCGGCGCGCAGGCCGGTCGGTTCAAAGAGGAACGCGCTGTTGCGGCTGTCGGTGACGCGCCTGGCGGCCTGATGATCGAACCAGGCGTTGTAGTATTTTCCACCAGCGAGAATGGCGGTGGTGAAATCCCGCGCCAGGTCCTGCGTGGCGTTGTGGGTCCAGTCGAGGAACGCGC
>CAYUNS010000052.1:2954-18064 GCA_964446155.1 uncultured Tepidisphaeraceae bacterium
GAACGCCGATCTCATCGAGTTCCTCGGCGATGGCATCCACCGCCGGCGTCATGTACGGCCTCGGTGCCATTCGAACCGTGCCGTACTCGAGGAACGCGCCGTAGTCGGGGAACCCTCCCCCGGAGACGCCGCGCAGAAGGAATCGGGCCTCGGGATTGATTTCGGGGAGCATCGTCTCGGACCAGACGACGAGGTCCACAGCCTGTCCCTGGCCGCGAAGATGATCCAGCGCCGAGCGGGTGGTGTCGAGATGGAAGCGAACCCACTCCTCGGGGGAAGCGCTGCGCTCCCCGGTGTTGTCCTGCGGGAAATTGGGCTGGACGACCATCACCGTCGGTCCGGGGGAGAGGGTGTCCTGGCTCAGTCGGAACAATCCGTAGACGAGGACACAGGCGAGGATCGACGCGATGGCGATCAGCGGCGCGACGAGCGACAGGAGCCGCAGGCGGTTGATGATGAAGGCGGCGATCCATGCGTTGATGAGGACGACCCAGAACGAGATGCCGAACGCGCCCATCGCGTCGGCGATTTGCGCCATCGGCAGGATGGGGGATTGCGTATGGCCGATGAGCAGCCAGGGCAGCCCGCTGAAAGGGTAGTTGCCGCGGATGTATTCCGAGGCGACCCAGATCGTCGCGATACCGAAGATGCACGCCATCGGGTGCAGGTCGCGATCCCGGGATCGCGGGAGAGAGGAAGGGTCCGGCGGGGGGGGCGGGCGCAGCAGCCGGTCCGCGTTGAGATCGAGCAGCCCCAGCCCGCGAATGAGCACGGCGGCGGCGCCCCAGTACAGCCCCAGCCAGATCATCAGCGCCACCATGCCCGGCAGGGTCACGTTGGCGAGCCACCACATGTTGGCGATGAAGAACATCGTTCCCGTCAGCCAGCTCCAGAAGAACGCGCCTTTCTGTGATCGCGTCGCGCGCACCAGCAGCAGCCATGGCGTCAGCCCGATCCACGCGAGATAAAACTGGTGATAAGGAGCATACGCCAGCGTCAACAGCGCGACGCTGAGGAACGACAGCCCGAGACGCACGGAGAAGCGGTCGGTCAGCGGTCGATCGGCGACGGGGGGATCGTCGGTACGGCGAAATTCTGCAACGGCGATTTTGCTCATGAAACGGTCAATCGTGCGCGGCGACGGGGAGAACGTCAACCGATCATGGATCGAGGGGGAGGCGCTTGTCCTGCTCGTCCAACTGCCGCCGCAGCCTCGCCCCGAAAAAAGCGCCGGCGACGGACCCCAACTGCATCGCGATGAAGATCGTGAAGATCACCGGGGGTTGCAGCTTCATCACGAAATAGCTGACGAGGCAGATCGTCACGATGAAGAGCTGGGAGACGACGAAGGTCTTTTTGTATTGGGACCACCACATGCCCGAAGGGTACGCGAGACGGGGCGATGCGACAAATATTCTTGCCGAACGCGCCCCGGTGGGGCATGATCCTGTTCCAATGATCGAAGAATCCGTTTCGTCGTCGTCGCCGGCGCTGCTGTCCATCGAGGGAGCGCGGGTACGGTTCGGCGGGTTTCACGCCGTCAGTGACATTTCCCTCGAGCTGCATCCGGGGCATCTGCTCGGGTTGATCGGCCCGAACGGCGCGGGCAAGACGACGCTGCTGCGTGCGGCGGCGGGGCTTCAGCCGATGTCGCGCGGCCGCGTGCGCGTGCTGGGCGAGGAGCGCAACGGCAGCATGATGGGCAGCATCGGCTTCACACCCGACACGCCGGTCTTTTACGACACGCTGACCGTGCGGCAGTTTCTCCGATTCATCGGCAAGGGATACGGACTGGTCGGAAACGAGATCGACGAGCGCATCGACTTCTGGCTCGAGAAGGTGTGGTTGAGCGAGAAGGCGGAGCAGAAGGTGAAGGGATTGTCGCGCGGGATGAAACAGCGGCTGGGCATCGCGCGGACGCTGCTGCCCAATCCCGCGGTGGTGCTGCTCGATGAGCCGGCGGCGGGGCTTGACCCGGCGGGGCGGGGGCAGTTTCGGCAACTGCTCTGTGATCTGCGCGATCAGGGCAAGGCGCTGATCGTCTCGTCTCACATCCTCGCGGACATGGCGGAGTATTGCACGCACATCGGCATCATGTCGGCCGGGGAGATGGTGAAGCACGGCACGGTGGGGGAGGTGTCATCCTCGGCGCAAGGGTCGCGGCGACGGTATGCGATCACGCTCTGTCGCGCGATGACGGGGCTGCATGAAACGCTCGGCGCCATCGAGGGCGTGAGTGGGTTGAACATCGACGGCGACCGCATCACGCTGGAATACGAGTCCGACCGCGAGAAAGCCGCGGGGCTGCTGGTGGCTTTGGTCCGGGAGAGAATCCCCGTCGCCGCGTTCACCGCCAATGACGCGGGCCTCGAGGAGGCGTATTTGCGGAGCGGCATCCGGCAGGTGGATTGAGACGGATTCCAATCCGGGGTTTCACGCGGGGGCATCGAGATTCAAGAGGGACGGGCATGGCTTTGATCGGACCGGACAACGCGATCGGATGGGCGCAGTTCATCGTGCGCGGCGGGATGAGGAACCTGCTGGGCACGATGGGGGTGACGGCGCTGGCGATCATTGGAGGGGTGATCCTGACGGCGGAGTTCGCCGATCGCGGCACGAACGCCATGCACGGCTGGGCGGTCGCGCTGCTGGCGGCGCAGGGCGTGGTGCTGGTGCTGTTCGGCGGGTCGCGCGTGAACGCGGCGATCCGCGCGGACCTGGGCAGCGGGATCATCGAGTCGCATCGGCTCATGCCCACGCCTCCGCTGCATGCCGCGCTCGGATATGTCTTCGGCGCCACCGCGCAGGCGCTCGGGCTGGCGGGGGTGATCTTCGTCGTCGGAGGGATCGTCGCGATGATGGGAGACATCGAGCCGGCGCGATGGATCGCCGCCAATGTGATCCTGCTCGTCTTCGCGATTGGCTGCTGGGCTTTTTCGGCGGTATTGGGATTCGCGAGCAAGGGAGGCCTCGGCGGGATCATTCTTCTGGGGGTGTTCATCCTGTCCAGCGAAGGCATTCTGCTGATCGTTCTGCCCGGCTCGATGGTGTTGCTAAGCCCATTGATCGGCCGATCGATCCTCAGCATGAGGGTGGAGTTGTCATGGGTATACCTGTTTGCGATGACGGCGCAACTCCTCCTTGCGGCGGTCTGCTGCCTCGCCGCCGCCCGGCGGTATGCGCGTGAGGGGGCGACGGCGACCAGCCTGCCGCTGGCTTTGTCGGCGTTGTGCATCTGGGTCATCCTGTCAATCGTCGCCACGGAGGCATGGGAGGATTTCAAGCCGACGTTCGAGCATTTCCCCGCGCGGCAGGTGGTTTCGCAGTTTTACTGGACGCTGCTCGTGTCGATGCTGGTGGCGTTGCTGCCGGTGTCGAACGTCGTGCGGCAACGGGCGGATTGGGAGTCGAGGGCGCGATGGGACACGACCGGCGGCGTCGCCCGGCCGGCGCCGGCGATCGCGATCGTCGCCGTGTCCGCGTGCCTGACGCTTGCGGGCGCGTGCGTGCTGCGGGACATGGCGGAATTTCACCTGCGCCTGGCGTTGTCGGCGGTGGCGGTGACGATCTTCCTTCTCCAGATGCGCCTTTTACTGGGCTGGGTGTACCAGGTGTCCCATCGCGGCGCTTTCATCGGATCATTATGGATGGTCCTGACCTGGGCCGCACCGATTCTCGTGGACATCGCTCTGCAATATCAAGCCACTCCCTCGACGGGCTATCATCCCGGCGTTGTCTCCGCCGTCAGCCCCGCGGGGGCGCTGCACCAGATATGGCAGGAAAACTCATGGGCGAGGAATATGTTCCACATTCACACGGGTCTGCTGATGCAGGCGCTGGTGACGCTCATTCCAGCCGGCCTGTATTGGCTTTCGAGGAGGAAGCAATCCAGGGGTGATTCTTTTGCGGCGATGCTGAAAGAGGACGGGAATGCCTGATCGTTTCGGCGGTCACGGCATTCGTCGAATGCCCGCGAGGGCGTCGAGGGGCGGGGGCTCGATGGGGTACGGGCGGACCAGCCGCATCAGGGCCGATCCGGCGCTGAAGCCGGAATAGCCGTCGCGAGGGAACGGTCCGGTGGCGCCGATCAGCGAGATGATGACGCTGTAGCCCGCGAGCACGCCGGCAATCACCCATGTCGCGGGATGATGTGAGCGGCGGATCCACACGCCGGTCCAGAACATCAGCAGCGGGAGGAAGACGATGAACCACCGGGCGGCGAACATCGCCTGCGACCAGTCGGTGCGCCGCATCGCGAAGTGGACGATCACGGCGCACGCGCCCAGCAACGTCACCGACGCCAGCGCCTTTGTCGAGGTCGGCCAGTGTCGGTGCATGAGCATGGCGATGCCGATGAGGGCGATGATGAGCAGGGGGAAGGGGCTGAACACGCCATGTCCGCCAAAGAGTGCCGTGAAAAGTCTCGCCGCGCCGCTCCAGGCGTGATCGGCCCAGGTGGGCGGTTCTCGCCATTCATCGGCGCCCGGTTCGATCGCCGGGGCGCGCACATCGGGGATCGCCTGCGCGGCATTGAAATACGCGGGCAGCACATCGCCGGTGATACGGGTGTTCAACTCCGCGTGCAGCAGCAGCGCCGGGGCGCAGCCGATGAGATAGAGGATCATCCCGCCGATACGCATCGACAGCTTCATCCGCATGGTAGCGATCACCGGCAGCAGCAGCATGGTGAACAGTCCGGCCGGGGGGTCGATGACTGCGGCGGTGGCCGCGCACAGCCCGGCTGCGATCAGCCAGGCGCCGTTCCGGAGCGCATCGTCGATGCTGAGCACATGGACAAAGCACGCGCAGGCGCAGAGCAACAGCGCCGCCGCCGGGGCGTGGGCGTTGAGCACGACCGCGTAGCTGACCAGTCCGCTCGATAGCACCACCAGCAGCGCCATGCCCGCCCGCACGCTGCGCGGCAGCTCGAAAAGGCGACCCATCTTGTAGATCATCCCCGCGCCGGCGGCGACGGGCAGCGTCACCCCGAGAAGCGTCAACAGGTAGGAGGCGAGCGAGGGGTTGTCCTCGAGCGTGATCCCCATCGCGTGCATCAGGCGGTATGGAAAGCTCAGCAGGTAGGCGAAGGTCGGTGGCTGATCGCTGTAGAGCTTTCCCCCGATGACGACCGTGTCCGAAACCGGCCGGAACGAGCTTGCGTCGATGGCGAAGGCGCCGGTTTCACCGAGAGATTGGATGGTGGCGAGTCGCGACAGCTCCTGGTTGGAGATGCCGCGCGGATCGGGATGCCGCAGCGGGCGGAGCAGGGGCAGGCAGATCAGCAGCACCACCACCGGCGCGGACAAGGCCCAGACCCGAACGTTCTGATTTCGGCGTAAGGCCCGGCGGAGATAGGCGAGGATGCGTCGCTTCATGGATCGAAGGATCGAATGCACGGAACCCGATGCGGGGAGGCGCGAAAGGGGAAGTGGGGCCGGCGGGCGAATCCGCTTCCCTCATATTTCATGCCTCACCCATGCGTTCCATCATACACCTTCAGGAACTGTACGAAGTTCTTCAGGAGGCGATTTCCAAGGCGCTGGTAGCGCGGATAATATTTTTCGGTATCGTCGCGCACCTGCTTTTCGGCGGCCTCGCCCAGCGTCTTGACGAGGCTCTCACGGTCGTGTTCGAGGATGTCCTGAATGCCTTCCTCGGTCAACTCCATGTGATACTGGAAGCCGAAGAGCCGGGTTTTGAATCGAAACGCCTGGTTTTTGCAGGTGCGGGTCGTGCTGAGCAGCGAATTACCGGTTGGAGGCGGGGGCGCCGGCGGGGGAGCGGGATTGGCCGGCGCGGGCAGACGCGGCAGGTCGAACGTGTCAAAATGCCAGTGAAACATCGGCACGCCATCGATCATGCCGGTGACGATCGGTTCCGTCCCGCCGGGGAACGGGAACGAAATCCCTCCCCAGCCGAGTTCCGGCGCGGGGATGGGAGGATCTTCCGGGGTCGCGCCCGGACGGGTGTTCGGATAAACCTTCGCTCCGGCGGCGTGGGCGAGAAGCTGCGCGCCCAGGCAGATGCCCAGCACCGGCCGATCCACCGCCACCATCCGCTGGAGCAATTCCACTTCCCGGGCGAGATACGGATATTGTTCGTTCCCCACATCCGAGACGCCCATTGGCCCGCCGAGGACAACCAGGACGCGGATGTCCTCGAGATCCGTAGGCACTTCATCACCGGCATACAGCCGGCGGACTTCCGTGGGAATACCAAAATCACGAAAGACCGGGATGATCCGCCCCGGACCTTCGTGGGCCACCTGTTGCAATATAAACGCCCTGCTCATACGTCCCGACATGATCGGCGAGGCCAAGCGCGCTTGTCAAGGCGAACGACCCCACGTTCAGCGCGGGAAAAGTGGAAACGACCGATAGGCCGCGTGTCATGCGGTGTTCCCGCTTTCCGTAAAAACAGGCAAAAAATCATGTCGTCGGTGTCGGCGAGGCCTGGCGGTGGGCCGGGGGATCGCTCGCGGGGAAGGATTCCATGGCCGCTTCCTCAACCTCGTCGATAGGCTGCTGCCCGGATTTTCGCTCGTCGTTGGCGTAGGAAGGGGCGTCGTTGGGAGAGCCTTGTTTTTCAGGATGCTTGCGGCAAAACATGGATCGGAGCGGATTTCTGCCCGTCACGCCGCGATAAATGAGCGCCGCGCCCGTTCCCATCATCGCAGCGCCGCAAAGGCCGCCTCGCCGAAAGCCCAGGCAAGCCAACAAGCCGCCGCCGAGCTTGAGCGTCATCCGGCCGCTTTCCTCGTCCCGGAACTGGGGTTGAATTTCGTATCGATCGCCTACCTTGATGGCTGTATAACGTTGAGTCATGAATCGCTCCTGTCAGGGGCAGGCCAACGGACCACAGCCCGTTTGGCGCGCCCATTTCAAAAATGAATCGCAAACCCCGGACCAAAACACCGCTGCGGGCGGACTCATCCGAAAGGGATTTCAGGAAACCTTGAACTGACGTGCCTGGAAGGCCCGGTTGGTGATCGCCCGCGCAGGCAGCAGCAGGGGGCGGATTCCGGCGGTCTCCCCGCGAAGCTGCGGCAACAGCAGGTTGACGCAGCCTTCGGCCAGCATGGGCACATCCTGGATGGCGCACACCACCGGCAGAGGCAGCAGGTGCATCATGGGCATCTCATCGAAGCATGCGATGACCGGCGGGTGTTGAATCTCCGCGATTCCGTCGAGCACCCCCTGTCCGAGAAAGTTGTTGGTGCAGACGATGGCGTCGGGTTGCAGATTCAGGAACTGGATGAATCCCTGTCGTCCGGTTTCCCGCTGGGCCGGACCCTCGTGCCGGGCGATGACGTTGAATCGCGATTCCACGATTTCCGCCCGGCGTCGGTGGGTCACGATATGCGTCGGCCCGCATACCAGCGCCACCTTCCTCACGCCCGCGCGCTCGAGCGTGTCGCACAGGATGCCCGCGAGTTGATCCTGGTCGCTGGAGACCGATCCGGGGATTCCCGCGATGGGGCGATCGAGCAGGACCAGCGGCATGGTCGGGGGGATATATTGATGCAGCGTTTTTTTCGTCCGCAGCAGCGGGACGACGATGATGCCGTCGATCCCCTTTTGTGGGAGGAGTTGGAGATACTCGATCTCGCGTTCCTGGTCCTCCCCGCTGTTGCAGAGCATGAGGGAATACCCGTGGCGGTGCAGGCTGCCCTCGATGAGGCTGGCGATGGCGCCGAACCACGGGTTGGCGATGTCGGAGACAAGCAGGGCGACGGTGTTGGAGCGGCGGGTCCGCAGCCCACGGGCGATGAGGTTGGGGCGATAGCCCAGCTTAGCCGCGGCCTCGACGACGCGGTCGCGGGTCTGCTTGCTGATCCGCCGCGCCGTCGCCCCGCCGGCAAGCACGCGGCTCACCGTGCTGATGCTGGTGCGGGTCTGTTTCGCGATGTCCTGAAGTGTGGGAACCATGGATTGCCCTGGAATTGTAGCATGGGAAGCGGGCAAGGGAATTCACCATCGGCGAATTCGCTCATCGCGGGATCGCGGCCGCAGCGTCGATGTGACGCCGCAGTGCGTCGGGATCGCACCACTTCTGTCGTGCGAAGACGCTCCCGTCGCGCGCGACGACGATCGCGCCATTGGGAAATCCGTCGAACGCTTTCGTGGTCGCGTCATCCATGGCATCCGGCGCGATGTCGATCGTGATTTTCAGCGCTTCCCTGGCGGCACGTGCGGCGGCTTTGCGGTCGGCCTCGGTCTTGTGCTGCTCGATCGCGATCCCTTCCTGCTGATTGCGCGGCACGTCCCATTCATCGACCGCGTGCGCCTCCTTCGTGTAGATGATGAGAAATGTGGCCTTGCGCCCGTGTGACCTGCGAAGCGCTTCCATTCCCGACACCCGCTGTCGAAAGGAAGGGCAGGTGTACGAGCCGAACTCGATCACCACGACAGTGCCCCGCAATGCGGCAAGCTGGACGGTTTTGCCGTCCAGCTTGACCAGGGTGAAGTCGGGGGCGGATTCAGGCGAATCGGACATTACGGCTCCGGTTGTCTTTCCCTGTCGTCAGGCGCCCGTCGGCCGCGATCGTTGGGACGATCGCCCCGACGGTCTTCGCGGCGATCCTCGCGACGATCCTGTCGCAGTCCTTCCCGTCGCGGTTCGCCTCGCCACATCTCGTTGCGCAGCGTTTCCCGCTGCTCGGGCGTGAGAAGGGCGTGCAGTTTGTCGCGGCCTTCAGACAGGATACCACGAATCGCCTCGGGATCGGGTTTTTCCACCTTGCGCGCCGCCTCGATTTTTTCGCGCGTCTCGGAGGCGATCTCATCGATCTGCCGGCGCTGCTCGCCGGTCAATTCCAGCTTATCCGCCAGGGCGATGATCCGCTGCCCAGGTTCCAGTTCGCGCGGGCGCGCTTCCCGCCGATTCGCCGGTCCGTCCGGGTTGCCCGGCCGGGGGCGATCGGCGCTCATCTTTTGCTGAAGCCGCTCCCGCTGCTCCGGGGTGAGCACCTTGTCGATCTCGTCATGGAACGCCCGCAGGGATTCTCCGCCGCGGCGCATCCGCTCCCGGCGTTGCCCATCCGCCTGCTCCTTTTCGCCGCGGAACGCCTTTGCGTCCGTTCGCGCCTGATCGAAAAGGGCGTTCAGCCGGGTTTTCTGCTCCTCGCTCAGATCGAGGCTTTCGAGAAGATTTTGGAGGCGTTCAATCCGCGCGCCGGGTTCCGGTCGTCGGCGTTCGGTCGCCTCGCGGCGTTCTCCATCCCGCGGCCCGCGTTCCGCGGGGGGTGTCGGTCGTTCCTGTCGCTGTCTTCTCTCCTCCCGCCGCGGCGCATCCTGCGCCATCGCCGCCCCCGAGACTCCCATGGCCGTCGCCATGACCCATGCCATCCACTGTGTCGATTTCATGTCGCTGCTCCGTTGGTTGTCACCCCCGATCCACAAACCACAACGCCCGACGCGCGGAAATATTGTGGAGGGAAATGCCTGCCTTGCGCGGAAGGGGGCGCTCCCGCCGGGGGCGGGACGCGTTATCAGACGTCCATTCGGTCCCGAAATGATCCGTCGGCTGGACGGCTTAAGTTTGAGCGCGCCGGGTTCAATTGCTATGCTTGCTTGTCCCGTTGATGCCGCAGCGGGGTCGGCGGATGCGTCATTGCCGTAAACGTCTCAACCAGGATTGCGGATTTTGGATTTGTGCATCGACCGTTTTCCCGCACGCCTTGCATCGATCGGCGTCATTGCGCATTCAAATCCCGGATTGGAGCCTGCCTGTGAATAAGCACCTGATGATTTTGATCCTCGCGATGCTCCTGATGACCGTCGGATGCTCCCGTTCAACGCCTCCCCTGGTCGAGGGCGACATCGTCGCCGCGCCTGCGGGATCGTTCATCAAGGAATGGGGCGCGCGGCTTGACATCAAGAACAGCCGTCTGAAGTCGATCCACCAGGGCGAGAATCTCGTCTTCGGCTACGACTATGCCAACAACGCCTTCGTTCTCAACCGCGCCAACGGTCACCTCCGCTTCGTCAACAATGTGGAGCTTGCCAAGGGCGATCTGGGCGATCCGGTCGTTCTGCCGGAGGCAATCGTCTATCCGATGAACGTGACGCTCGAGATATTCAAGCGCAACGGGTTCTTCGATCGCACCCTCGAACTCAACGCTCCCATTCGCAGTGCGGGCGTCGGCAAGGACGAGATGCTCTACATCGGTGCGGACTATCCCGCAGGCGGGCGCATGATGTCGCTGGATATCAGCCGGTTGTATGGTGAAAACCGCTGGGAATTGATGACCTTCGGGACCGTCACCGCCGCCCCGGCGGTCTGGGACGACATTGTTTATGTCGCCAGCCATGACGGGGCGGTTTACGCCTCCCTGGATGAACGCCAGCCCGTCTGGAATCTGGACATGGGGCGCTTCATGACCGGCGGGGCCATCGTCGCCGATCTGAAGATCGACGATTATGCCCTGTACGTCGCCTCGACCGACAGCAAGCTTTATGCGCTGGGCCGGACCACCGGACGGGTTCGCTGGCAGTATTTCGCCGGCGCTCCTCTCACCACTCCCCCGGCCGCGACGCGCACCGTGGTTTACCAGTTCGTTCCCAGCCAGGGTCTTGTCGCCATCTCCAAAATCGAAGGCGCCTTCAATCGCAAAGCGAAATGGATCAACCGCGACATGACGCAGTTCCTCGCGGAGGATGGCGATCTCGTCTTTGCGCGCGGCCGCGACAACCGCGTCGTCGCGCTCGACCGGGAGACCGGTCAGGAGCGATTCCGCTCCCGGCGGACGTTTGATCTGTTCCTCAGCAACACCCGCGATGGGGCGATCTTCGTCGGCACTTCCGGAGGCGAGTTGCTTCAACTCAAGGCCGTCACCCGCCCGGGCACGGTGGGAGAAGTGGTGATGGCCTCGCCGCCGGCGCCTGCGGTGCTTCTCGCATCGAGCAAGTGATGGCAAGCCGGCGCGCAACGGCGGTGAGGCTCCCCAAATTGGTCCCGCGGAAGCGGGAAAGGCGAGGCTCGCAAGGAATGTCCTCCCCAGCGCCCGCGCTCGACGATTGTTGTTGTTCTGGCAATTCCACCTAAAAGCCATCTTTTCCACCTTCGCGGTCGCCGTTCTCTTTTTTGCTGGGGCAATTTGACTTTGTCCCCATTGGTGCTATTTTAGCATCAATGTTGCCGGCGCAACCCAATCAAAGTCTGATGGATGGTTTGTCCTGCCTTCAGGCGCTGGCGATGGCGGGGGAGCCGATCGGCAGCCGGGAACTTGCCCGACGGCTGGGATTGGAGCACACCCGCGTCAACCGGTTGCTCAAGACGCTGGCTTATCTGGGGATCGCGCGGCAGGCGCCGGATCGGCGTTACGTTTCCGGCCCGGCGATGCACGTGCTGGCGGCGCAGGCGATGTTCGGGTCGGGCCTGATCCGACGGGCGATCGGCCCGCTCGAATCGCTCGGATCATTCGGGTTGTCGGTGGCGCTGGGGGTGCTGTGGCGAGACCAGGTGAGCTACCTCTATCACGCCGCTCCGGGCATGTCGGTGTCGGAGGCGATGGGCCGCGTGGGATTGTTTCCCGCGACGCGCTCCAGCATCGGGATGGTGCTCCTGTCGCGACTTCCCGTCGATGGTGTGCGGGTGTTGTACCGCGACAAGGCGATCCCGAATTTCGACAGCCTCGATGCGCTGCTGGACGAGCTGTTGCGCGTGCGAAAGCAGGGGTATGCGCTGGTGACGCCTTTGCCGAAGCAATCCACGCGCACGCTCGCCGTCGCCATGGAGGACCGGTCCGCCGCGATCGCCATGTCCGGCGAGATTGAAACGAAGCGGGTCGATGAACTGGCCAGGGTGTTGAAGACGATCGCCGGCGAGATTGTTCAACGGGCATAAACCCATCAATGGAAGGATCGCAGCCATGCCGTTTTGTTGTCTGACGCCCGGCGGATACATCCAGCCGAAGTCCGAAGATGTCTCGCTGAAGGCGTGGATCGAAAAAGGCGCCGGCGTCGCGGTGAAAACCGCCGGCGATGGAATGAACATCTGAAACAGCCGGGTTATTCGCGTGAAAACCCGGCGACCCTTCGGGTCTGTGGCTGAACGTGTCATTGTGAAAGTACTCCAACCCGCCGTATTGCAAAGGGAGATCAACGTGAGCGATTTGAAAAGTTTTTCCGGTGTCGTTCCCAGCCTCGCCCAGGTCGGTGAACTCGGAACCCGCCGCAGCGAATGCGGCGTGGGCGCGCTGATGCCCTGGGTCGGCAAGCTGTATGTGCAGAACTACAATTCGCACAAGGAAGCCAGCGGGCGTGGCGTGAGCCTCCGCCGCATCCATGAGGACATGACGATGGAAATCGTCGCCGAGACCAAAGGCGTGGACGGCACATACACCAATCGGTTCATCCATTACCAGACCAACCAACTCATCATCGGCCCGCACATCATCGACGCCGATCATCGCATCCGCACGATCGACGTGCTGCGCCCGTTGCGCATCTGCGGCACGACATGGCATCTGACCGACCGGAACAAGGTCTACGTGCTGGCGATGGAAGGGGAGGTGTTCGAACTGGACATGAAAACCCACGAGTGCAGGCAGGTCTTCGATCTCCAGAAGGAGCTTGGCACCGAAGGCGAGGGCATGGTCCACTTCAAGGACTGCTACTGTCACTTCGGCAAGCTGGTCGTCGTTTCAAACGAATACAACGAGGATGACTGGAAGGGCGTCCGCGCCCAGGGGCGGCTGGCGGAGTACGACGGCGAGCGTTGGACGATCGTGTTGAAAAAGCCGTTCATCGGCCTGGGCGGGCGCGGGTCGTTCACCGACACGATCTTCGCCAACGGGTGGGACCAGGCGTCGGCGATCCTGAACGTCTGGACGAAGCGCGACAACCAGTGGACGACCTATCGTCTGCCCAAGGCCAGTCATTGCTTCGATCACAAATGGCAGACCGAATGGCCGCGCATTCGCGAAGTCGAGCACGAGCGGCTGCTGCTCGATCACCACGGCATGTTCTACGAACTGTCGCCCTGGGCGTATGGCGGGCGCATCTGGGGCGTTCGGCCGATCAGCACGCACCTGTGGGTTCACGGCGACTTCTGCTCGTGGCGCGGGATGCTCGTGCTTGGTCCCGACAACGCCAGCCCCAGCGGCGCCGACAACCCGCTCTGCGCCGAGCCGCAAAGCGGTCTTTGGTTCGGCAAGACCGACGACCTCTGGAATTTCGGCAAACCCGCCGGCTGGGGCGGGCCCTGGTGGGAAACTCCGGTCAAAGCCAACGAACCCAGCGATCCCTATCTCATGACCGGCTTCGAGCACAAGTGCGTTCACATCACGCACGATGCCCGCGCGGCGGTGAAGTTCGACATCGAGGTCGATTTCATGGGTCACGGAAAATTCTCGAAGTACCTGACGATCGACGTCGCCGCCGACGGGTACGGCCATCACACGTTCCCGACCGGATTCAGCGCCCACTGGGTGCGCGTCGTGCCTTGCGGCGATTGCAGAGCGACGGCGCAGTTCGTCTACACCTGAGCCTGTTTTTTCGCGGATTCATCGTTGCGATTGCGCCTCATCGACAACTCCGAAATGAGATCGGGTTTCACTGGATTATCGCACCTGAATGGCGGATAGTTCCTTCAGCGGTTCATGCTTCCGCCGAGTGATCGGCGGCAGGACCGAAGCCCACGACGATCGGAGGTTCTTATGTTACAGGTTCACGACGGTCAATGCGGTCTGTGCGCGCATTTCGGCGAGCATCATGCGACCGATCAAAAGCTCATTCAAATTCGTGTCTCCCACAAGGCCCCGGAAGACATGATCAGCGAATGCGGGCATCCCAAACACGCGCCGCTCAATCTCGTCGTCACGCCCATCAGCGGATGCGACGGCTTCGAGCCGGCGGCGCAGATGCAGTGAGCGCGATGATTCGTCAACCTTGATCCCATGGCCCCGCCTTGTTCGGCGGGGCTTTTTTTGTCGCATGATCCCGACGACAGGGCGGCGCGGATGCGGAAGGAACGCGGTCCGCTTCGTGCCTTCGCCGCTTCCTGATAGACTTGCCCGCATGAAGATCACCGACATCGAGAGTATTGGCGT
Organism: uncultured Tepidisphaeraceae bacterium; assembly: GCA_964446155.1. Taxonomy (GTDB): domain Bacteria; phylum Planctomycetota; class Phycisphaerae; order Tepidisphaerales; family Tepidisphaeraceae; genus CAYUNS01. The sequence continues at coordinate 17,008 of CAYUNS010000052.1, forward strand.
CTTCAACGGGTTCCGCAATTTCCTCTTCGTCGTCGTCCACACGGATGAGGGCGTCACCGGCATCGGTGAATCCGGCTTGTCGGGACGCGAGCTTGCGGTGCAGGGGGTGATCGAGCATTTCAAGCCCCTGCTCATCGGGCAGGATCCGATGCGCACCGAACACCTGTGGCAGGGATTGTTCCGCGGGGCGTTCTTCCCCGCGCAGCGGGTGCAGGGATCGGCGATCTCGGCCATCGACATCGCGCTGTGGGACATCAAGGGCAAGGCCCTGGGCGTGCCCGTTCATCAACTGCTCGGCGGGCTGACGCGCGACAAGGTGCTGTGCTATCCCCATGCCGGCGACAGCGCCGACACGAACAAGCTGGTCGCTTCCTGTCTCAGGCTGAAGGAGGAAGGGTGGAAATGTCTCCGCTGGGGCGTGCCGATCGACGGATTGATCTCCGAGCCGCGCCGCTCGATGCGCATGGCGATCGCGCAGTTCGAGGCGATCCGCCTGGCCGTCGGGGAGGAGATGGAGCTGATCCTCGACGTGCATACCCGTTTCGATCTTCCCGAGGCGATGCGGCTCTGTCGCGAGGTCGAGAAATACGACCCGATGTTCATCGAGGATCCGCTGCGCTGCGAGAACCCGGACCAATATCGCACACTGCGCCCGCATGTGCATGTGCCCCTCGCCGCCGGGGAGCAGTTCAGCTCGAAATGGGAATTCCGGCAGTTGATCGAGGAGGAACTGATCGACTACAACCGCCTCGATCCTTGCCTTTGTGGAGGCATCACCGAGTCAAAGAAGATCGCCGGATGGTCCGAAGTGCATCACATCAAGCTGGCGGCGCACAATCCCATCGGGCCGGTGGCGTCGGCGGCGTGCCTGCATCTCAACCTGTCGTGCCCCAACATGCTCGTGCAGGAGCAGCCGGCCCGACCGGGCACGGTGCTGAAGGATGTCTTCCCGAAACAGATCGACTGGGCAGACGGTCATCTGTTGCCGACCACCGCGCCGGGGCTGGGCGTCGAGTTCGACATCGCCGCCGCGAGAAAGCATCCCTTCAGGCCCTGG
>CAYUNS010000052.1:18074-21643 GCA_964446155.1 uncultured Tepidisphaeraceae bacterium
CCCGCAAACCCGTCGGCTGGACGGATCGGTCACGAACTGGTGAGCCTCAATTACCCATGAACACTGTAACCATTGAAGAATCCATCGATTGCATCCGCGCGGGAGGGATCGTCGCGATCGTCCGCGGCGATTTCCGCACCGATTTTCTCGTCGAGGTCGCGCGGGCGCTGCGCGGCGCGGGCGTCACGGCGATGGAGGTGACGCTGAACAGTCCCCGGTCGGCGGAGCATATCCGGGCGCTCGTCAGCGCGGTCGGAGGCGAAATGCTCATCGGCGCGGGGACGGTCCGCACCGCCGGGCAGGTGGATGCCGCGTTGAAGGCGGGGGCGCGTTTTCTCGTGTCGCCGGGCTTCGATGCCGGGTCGGTCGCGCGATCGCGGCAGGCGGGCGTGCTGCATCTGCCGGGCGTCTTCACCCCGACCGAGGCGCAGCTCGCCGCGGCGGCGGGCTGCCGGATGCTCAAGCTGTTCCCCGCCGATGCGCTGGGGCCGTCGTACCTCAAGGCCTTGCGCGCGCCGCTGGACGACGTGGATTTCGTTCCCACCGGAGGCGTGACGGAAGAGAACATCGCCGCATGGCGTCTGGCCGGCGCGGTCGCGGTCGCGACCGGATCGACGCTGGTGTCCGGCGGACTGCCCCTCGATGAAATCGAACGCCGCGCCCGCGCCATGCGCCAAGCCTGGGAGGAGTGCGATCATGGTTGATCCGATTCACGACATGACGACGATCGGCGAGACGCTTTTGCGCATCAGTGTCGGAGCGGGCGTCGCGCTGGAGACCACCGACACCGCGCAGCTCCACGCCGCCGGCGCGGAAAGCAACGTTGCGTGCGCGCTGGCGCGTCTGGGCCGACGGGTCGCCTGGTCGAGCCGGCTGCCCGACACCCCGCCCGGCCGACTGATCGCCAACACCCTCCGCGGCGCGGGCGTCGATCTCTCCCAGGTCGCCTGGTTTCCCGCCGGGCGGGTCGGCACGTTCTATGTCGAGTTGGCCCCGTCGCCCGCGCCGGTGCGCGTGACCTATGACCGCGCCCATTCCCTCGCGTCGGAGATGACTCCCGATTCGATCGATTCCGACGCGCTGCTCCGCACCCGTCTTCTGCACCTGACGGGGATCACGCCCGCCTTGTCCGACAAGTGCGGTGAAACCATGCGGTTCATCGTCGATGCGGCGAGGGCATCGGGGATTCCCCGCAGCTTCGACATCAACTATCGCCGGAAGCTCTGGTCGGCCGAGGAGGCCCGGCGAGCGCTTGTTCCCCTGGCGCGCGGCTGCGACATTCTCTTCATCGCGCGGTCCGACGCGCGCGAGGTGTTCGGCATTGCCGAATCCCCCGAGCGATCGCTCGAAGCGATCCGCGATCTCATCGAGGCCAGGCGGGTGGTCTTCAGCATCGGAGAGGAGGGCGTTCTCGCGTGGGACGGCGGCGGCATCCGCCATCAACCCGCGATGCCCACCGCGGTGATCGATCGCCTCGGCGCCGGCGATGCGCTTGCCGCCGGCGTCATTCATGGCTGGCTCGATGGGGATTTTGCCGCGGGCCTGCAATATGGCGCGGCGTTGGCCGCGATCTGCCTTCGGAGCCACGGCGACCTCGTCATCACCACGCCGCGCGATCTTCAGGAATATCTCGCGGATTCATCGTCCCGTCCTCGACGGTGACCGCGCGGCTTTCGGCCGGTCCTGATCCGGCGCCGGCGCGCGTTCCACATGTGCCAGCATCCGTGATTTCGACGGCGGCGGGTTTACATAATCCTTTGAATTGCCATGCCTTCCGACGCATGACGCCCATGCCGGGGTGGAAGGTGCGAATTGGGGGATATCCATCGCCCGATCGATCGGGTACGCTGAACCTCAACGGCCGCTCATGTCGGGCGGCATGGATCTGACAGTTTCTCCGAGGAGAAGTTATGCGTCGTCTTCCGTTCATCACCGCTCTGGCGCTTTGCGCTCTGGTCACGCAGGCGTTGGCCGAGCCGGATCTTTCCACTCCCAAGCAGGCCGTCATCTCCTTCGGGGAGGCGCTGTCCAGTGGGAATGCCGAGGATGCCAAGGCCGCCGTCGTCCCCGATCAACTCGCGCTCGATCTGGTCACCGCGATGGCGGACATTGCCAAGGGCACCGAAAAGCTCCGCGTATCGGCCGTCAAAAAGTTCGGCGAAGAGGGCAACCAACTCGCCGGAGAGCAGATGGACATGAAGGCCGACATGGAAAAGCTGAAGGAGGCCGAGGAAAAGATCGACGGCGACACCGCGACCGTCACCATGAAGGACCAGCCGGAAAGCGCCATCACGCTCAAGAAGATCGAAGGCAAGTGGAAGCTGGATGCGGGCGCCATGCTCGGCGATGATGCCAGGCAGATGCTGCCCGTCTTCAAGGCGATGGGCCGCGTCTTCCCCGATGTCGCCACCGAGATCGATGACGGCAAGCACGAGACCATCGCCTCCGCGCGCCAGGCCCTTCAGGCGAAAATGATGCAGGCCATGATGGGCGCCGCCGGCGCCGCTCCACAGGCTCAGCCCGAGGAATGACCGGGTGTGAAAAGGAGTTCGCCGCCGAGGCGCGGAGAACGCGGAGGAAAGCAAACCGCCTTGTTTCGGGGCGTTTTCATCCCCGCGGCCTCCGCGACTCGGCGGTGGAACAGGGATATTGTCCGAGGCGCTATGCCTCATCGCGCGGTTTTCCCGCGTGTTTCACCAGCAGGGCCTTCGCTTTTTCGAATTCCTCCGTCGTCATCCGTCCGGTCTTGTGCATGTCGCGCAGGTCCGCGAGGGTGAACCCCGCCTCGGCGTCCGGTGCGTCCGACGCCATCCATCGCCGCAGCCACGCGACCCCAAGAAACATCGCCAGCAGCGCTGCGATCAGCACCAGCGACCAGATCAGAACCTGAACGAAACCGCTCGCCTGCGCGAGAGGCAGCCGTGCCGTTGAATACAGTGCCGCTGAATCCATGACGGTCGATGCTAAGAATCCTTGAAAACCCGGTCAATCCCCATGGCATTTGTGGGGATTGTCGCGAAGGGCCGGTCTGAAACCCTTTTGAGCGCGTTGCTTATTAAGCCGCCGCGATGAGGTCGGGGTTTGGATGCGATTTTTTTGCGTCGGCGTCGATTTGCGATCGCCATTCCAGGAACCGCGAGAGGACATCCTCGAAATCCCCGGCGGAGTCGATCCGCCGCATCTCGTCGCGAAGCATTTTGCAGGGGGCCATCTGTTTGGCGTACCAGCTCACCCGCTTGCGAAACTCGCAACACGCCACGCCTTCATGCCGGAAGCGGCGGATGTTGTGGAAGTGGTCGCGCATGAGTTGGCATTTTTCCTCGATCGTCGGCGCCGGCGGGATGATGCCGGTGGTGAGATGGCTCCAGGTGTCGCGGAAGATCCAGGGCATCGACAGCGCCCCCCGTCCGATCATGACCCCGGCGCATTTCGTGTATTCGATCATCCGTCGGGCGTCCTGGGGCGTTTTGATGTCGCCGTTGCCGACCACCGGGATGCGCTTCACCGCCGACACCACCTCCGCGATGCCGTCGAGCCTCGCCGCGCCGGTGAACTTCATTTCCGTCGTG
>CAYUNS010000052.1:21653-24185 GCA_964446155.1 uncultured Tepidisphaeraceae bacterium
ACCATGTCGTCGATCATCGCGATGCGCCCCTTGAGTTCCTCCGGCGGGTCGAACAGCAGCGCGATCGAATCCGCCGGACCGCTATAGGCGTCGGTATTCACCGCATAACTGGTGAATCCCAGCGTCCACGGCACCGTGTAGCGGCGGCCCGGATCCCAGTAGACGTCGACGTGGTCGGGGTCGATGTTGGCGAAGTCGTCTATCGACACCCCGGCCTGCTCGAGCCTCGCGGCGAGGTACGGAGCGACGATGCACGAATCGTCCCAGCCCAGCCGCAGCTTGCAGGTCAGCGGCGCGCGGCGGAGCGACGCCTTCACGCGATCGACCATGCGCAGCGTGTTGTCGGGATCGCACAGCAGCTTGCTGCCGCCGTTGCGCTTGGTGATCTTGTCCACGGGGCAGCCCATGTTGATGTCGATCACCTGCGCGCCGCGATCCTCGGCCCAGCGGGCGGCCTCGCAAAGCCGCTCGACGTTCGCGCCGTAAAGCTGCATGCACAGCGGCGAATCCTCTGCGCACGTCGCGGCCAATTCCATCGATCGCTTGCTTTCCCGCAGCACGCCCTCGGGGCAGAGCAGGTCCGTGCAGGCCATGCCCACCCCGCCGCACGAGCGCGCGACGAGCCGAAACGACACGTCGCAATATCCCGCGATCGGGGCGAGCAAAAGGTTGGTGGAGAGCGTGAGGTCTCCAATCCGCAGCGGAGCGATCATGCGATGGAATGTACCACGTCTCGCGGAAAGGTGCATGTCGTCCTGGACCATGCGGTTGGCGGTTGGATTCGGAGGCGCTTGCGGCGGGGCGGAGGAAATGCCGGATGAATCCGCCCTATCGTCCGACGGCGGGGCGCATATCATGGGGTTGATGAAACACCTGACTCCCAAACAGATTGTCCTGGAACTGGATAAGTACATCGTCGGTCAGAACGACGCGAAGCGCGCCGTGGCGGTGGCGATTCGGAACCGGTGGCGTCGGCAGCAGTTGCCCGAGCAGATGCGGCAGGACGTGCTGCCGAAGAACATCATCATGAGCGGTCCGACCGGCGTGGGCAAGACGGAGATCGCGCGGCGGCTGGCGTCGCTGACGGGCGCGCCGTTCATCAAGATCGAGGCGACGAAGTTCACCGAGGTGGGTTATCACGGTCGGGACGTGGAATCGATGATTCGGGATCTGCTCGATTCGTCGATCGCGATGGTGCGCGAGGAGATGACCCAGAGCGTGAAGGAGCCGGCCGAGGAGCGGGTCGAGGAGCGGCTGCTCGATCATCTGCTCCCGAAGGATCCGACGCTGTCCAGCTTCGAGGATGAGGAGGTGAAGCAGCGCCGGCAGCGGACGCGCGACAAGCTGCGCGAGCAGCTTCGCGCGGGCGAGCTGGAGGATCGCCCGATCGAGATCGCCATCGAGGAGCGGAGCACGGTCGTGGGCGTGCTGGGGCAGGCGGGGATGGAGATGGACATCGAGTTCCAGAACATGTTCGAGAAGATGTTGCCCAGCAAGCGCGAGACGCGCCGGCTCGCCGTGCGGGACGCGCGCAAGGTGCTGTTCGCGCAGGAGGCGGAAAAGCTGGTCGACAAGGACAAGATCAACCGGACGGCGATCGGCCGGGTGGAGCAGTCGGGGATCGTCTTTCTCGATGAGATCGACAAGATCACCGGGGCCGACAAACAGCATGGCGCGGATGTCAGCCGGCAGGGGGTGCAGCGCGATCTGCTGCCGATCGTCGAGGGAAGCACCGTCATCACCAAGTATGGACCGGTGAGGACGGATCACGTGCTTTTCATCGCCGCCGGCGCGTTCCACGGCAGCAAGCCCTCGGACCTGATGCCCGAGTTGCAGGGTCGGTTCCCGATCCGCGTGGAGTTGCAGGACCTGACCCGCGACGACTTCGTGCGCATTCTGCGCGAGCCGCAAAACGCGCTGACGACGCAGACCATCGCGATGCTGGGGACCGAAGGGGTGCGGGTGACGTTCGCGGACGACGCCATCGAGGCGATGGCGCAGATCGCGTATGACGTGAACCGCTCGACGGCGAACATCGGCGCGCGCCGGCTTTACACGATCATCGAAAAGGTCTTCGAGCTGATCAGCTTTGATGCGCCCGACCTGCCGAAGAAAAAGGTGAACATCACCGCCGACTACGTCCGCCAGCGCCTGGGCGAGATCGTGAAGGATGAGGATCTGAGCAAGTTCATCCTGTGAGTCATCGTCCACCCGCCACGCCCTGGGCGGGAACGGCGACATCACGGATCGCATCGGTGAGAGACGTCCCAGTCCCGTTTCATGCACCTTCGGGTATCAAGCGAGGTAAGGCGGGACGGCCGTCCCGCCGCCCACCCCGCCGCGACGTTCACCGGCAAGGAGGTTCGGCGGGCCGGGAAAGGGTTTCACCGGGGTGTCGATTATCAGTGCGGCATGAACATCCCGTTCGTCCAATCGATTGTGTTCGAGTACATCGAAGTGAGGTAAACCAGGTCCGTCCCAATCCTGTTCGGCACGCCGTTCGCGCCGGGGTTTGGGTGCGGCATGATGTCG
>CAYUNS010000053.1:0-23761 GCA_964446155.1 uncultured Tepidisphaeraceae bacterium
CGGGATTTTCGTCCTGACGGTAACGGAGCGGCAGGAGGCGAGCCACTACGCGTTCGAGCATTACATGTTCGAGGCGGTGAGCGCGTTCAACACCACGGGGGTGTCGATGGGAGTGACGCCGCACCTGTCCGATCCGGGCAAGTGGACGTGCATCCTGCTGATGTTTCTCGGGCGCGTCGGTCCGCTGACGCTGGCGGCGGCGCTGGCGAAGCGGCGGCGCGCCGTGGACGATTTCCGCTATGCGCACGAGGACGTGGTCGTGGGTTGACCGGCGTCGTCGAAATGAACAGGAATCGAGGTCGCGATGAAACGGTTCGTGGTCGTGGGACTGGGGAATTTCGGTGGGAGCGTCGCCGAGGCGCTGCACTCGCGGGGGCACGAGGTGGTGGTGGTCGATCCCGATCCGGTCGCGGTGGACCGCATCGCCGCGCACGCGACCCGCGCCGCGGTCGGGGACGGCCGGTCGATCCAGACCCTGGAGAGGCTTGGCGTGAAAGGGGCCGACGCGGGCGTGGTCAGCACCGGCGACGACATCGCCGCGAGCATTCTTTCGACGATGGCGCTCAAGGATCTCGGGGTGAACGACGTGTATGTCAAGGTGATCTCGCAGGATCACGGTCGGGTCATGGAGCGCGTGGGGGTGACGGAAACCATCTTCCCCGAGCGCGAAAGCGCTATCGGCCTGGGGACGCGCATGAGCGGCAAGGCGCTGCTGAGCTACACCAGCCTCGTTCCCGGATTCGGTGTGCAGGAGATGGCGGTTCCGGCGTCGTGGACGGGGCGGACGCTTCGCGAGCTGACGCTGCGGAAGAAGTACGGGGTGTCGATCATCGCGGTGCATGACGTGCTGACGGATCAGATGACCGCCGTTCCCGATCCCGACGCGCCGCTTAAGGATTCCGACACGCTCCTGGTCGCCGGCAGGGATGACGACCTGGCCAGTCTCGCGCAACTGACCTGAGATTCGCATGGAAGCGAAGGGGGATGGTATGATTCCGGCATGGCATTGAGCGCTCGAAATCAATTCAAAGGGACCATCGTCTCCGTCAAGGGCGGATCGGTGATGAGCGAGGTGGTGATCGACATCGGCGGGGGGCATCGGATCGTCTCGCTGATCAGCGCTTCGTCGGCGAGGCGGTTGAAGCTCCGCAAGGGCGGATCGGCCGTCGCGGTCATCAAGGCGACGGAAGTCATTGTCTCGACCGATGTCTCCGACACCGAGTGACCGATGGCGCGTGCGAAACCCCCGCTGCTGTTGCGCGGCAAGCTCTGGGTCGAGGTCGCCGGTCGGCCGGTGTTGACCGAGGCCGCCGCCGACCTGCTCGAACAGATCGACGCGTGCGGCTCGCTTTCGGAAGCGGCGCGCCGGCTGCGGTTCGCTTATCGCCGGGCATGGCTGCTGGTGGACGGCATGAACAAGAGCTGGCCGAAACCGCTGGTCCGCACCGCGACCGGCGGGCATCGTGGCGGCGGGGCGCAACTCACCGAGTTCGGTCGGCACATCCTGCACACCTATCGCGATCTGCAACTGCAACTCGAGCTGCTGCTCGATTCCGCGGGCAACCCCTTCGATCCCGCGCCGTGACCGGGCGTGACCGCATCGGGGCGCGGCGGTTGACTCGTTATATACATGAAGATATAACGGGCCTCCGTCGTGCGGTGTTGCGCGGGGGAGAGCATCCGCGGTTTCTTCCCGCACATCGCCGGCGTCCTCGTTCGCCGTTCCCGTGTTGAACGAGACGGATCGGATTTGCCCCTGTGGCAATGCCCTCGCGGGGGCAGCCTGGAAATAGATGTCGCTATGCGTTTCACGCCTTTTCGATGCACGGCAGCGACGCAACCGCCCGCTGGACGCGGAGGGATAGGAACCTGCCGCCGTCGTGAGCGCCCGCCGGGCGCGTTTACGCTGGTGGAATTGCTTGTCGTCATCGGGATCATGGCCATCCTGATGGCGATCCTGCTGCCGACGTTTGCAAAGGCGAGGGCGCAGAGCCGGGAGTTGCAATGTGCCGCGTTGCTTCGGTCATGGGGGCAGGCATTTCATGTCTATGCGACCGAGAATCGCGGACAACTGCCCCATAGCGGCGATCGCACGCGGAATCCGTTTGCGTACCGCGGGGTCTATTGGGCGGGGAACCCGCAAGTGGAATCGAGTTGGTTGTATGTGCTGCCTCCGCTGATGAAGAAGCGCTCGTGGCTCGATTTTGCAAACGGGCAGAAGCCGACAGGCGACATCTACCAGTGTCCACTGGCCGATCAGATCAACCCCGACGCCGACTACGGCTATGCCCCCTCGTACTGGGGATACCATAGTTTCGTGATGAACATGTATCTGGATCGTGACACACCCTACGTCGTGCCGCCGGGTGTGACGCCGTATCCGAGCTTCCTGCGCCTGGAGAGGGCGCGTACGGCGTCGGAAACGATTCTGATTTACGAGACGACCACCGACCCGCGGAAGACTTACAACGGGCAGGGATATCCCGGCACAGTGGCTTGCATGAATGGGTTGTACCCGAATGACGGGCCGTCGAACTTTGGCGACCGCCATCCACACCAGCGCGGCAAGCTGGGCGGGAACATCGTGTTTCTCGACGGGCATATCGAGTGGCGAGAGTCCCTTTGGAATCTGGACAACCCGATCCCGGCGCAACCGCCGGTGACGGATCGCATGTGGTGGCCTTATTGACCGCACTTTTTGATGGAACAGGAGAGAATCGCCGTGAAGAACTCGTCTCTATTGAAGTGGATGTCGGTATGTGCGTTGACGCTGGGCGGGGCGGCGGTCGCGCCGGCGGATGTCATCACTTACGACACGTACATCGACAGTTACGCCGGCACGCCTGATCTGGCCCCGTCAGACCCGTTGTTCATTCCGGGCAATCAGGACATGAACTATGGCGGCAACGCGGCGCTGAAAGTCGTCAGTAGCCCGGGCAGCACCAGTTTCCCAGGCGTCTCCGCCGTCAGAACGCTCATCATGCTGCCTGATTCGTTCTGGACGAGTGTGGGCGATCAGGATGTCGAATCGGCCGTGGTTTCGATTCGCGTGCGCAACCTGAACAACGGCAATGACTTCACCCGAACGGTGTCGGCTTACCCGATGCTGCGGTCGTTCGTCGCGGGAACGGGGTACCAGCCAGTCTCAGAAACAAACCCGGCGCCCGGCACGTTCGGCGGCGAGCAAAACACGCCCGGCAATCCTATTGGGGCCGACTGGCTCACTTATGATGGCGTAAATGCGTGGAACGAGTCGGGCGCGGGAAATAACTATGACGCCGCCCATTCCGTCACGGGCGTGGTGAATATCGCTGGCATCACGACGATGTCGTGGGATCTGACGGCGTTGATCAACGACCCCGACACGCGCGACAACATCCGCGATTTCGGACTGATGATCAAGATCGCCGACGACCTGAACTTTCCCGAGGTGGGCGAACCGCAGCAGTTTATTTCCTTCTATAGCTATGAAGGCGCACTGACACAGGGAGACCCGGCGGCGTATTATCCGGTCATTGACTTCACCGTCGTGCCGGAGCCGGCGACGGTCGTGACTCTCGGCCTTGCGCTCGTCGGGCTGGGTATTCGTCGAAAGGCCAGGCGCTGATGCGAAACACGTTGCGTCTCACGCTGCTGGTGACGATATCGGTGTGCGTGGTTCTCGCCGCGGGGTGTGCGACCATTTCCCCGGCCCAGACGAAGCCCGCGCCCGCAACGCAGCCGTCGCCCCGGCCGATTTCATTGCTCATCAGGATGGAGAACGGCAAGTCGGCCACGCTGGATGCGGCGCGGTTTCAGGAACTCCCGCGAGAAACCGTCAAGGCGATGAATCGCGACGGTGTCGAGGTCACCTATTCCGGCGTGGCGCTCGCGGACCTGCTCGCATTGGTTGAAACACCCGCCGGCGATCAACTGCGCGGCGGGGCGATGGCGCATTATATCGTCGCGGAAGGCGGCGACGGCTACCGCGCGACCCTCTCGATCACCGAGGCCGATGATGCATTCGGCGAGCGATTCGTCCTCGTCGCAGACCAGCTCAACGGCGGGCCGCTCCCGGAGAACGCCCAGCCCCTGCAACTGATCGTCCCGCAGGACAAGCGCTTCTCGCGCTGGGTGCGAACACTCACGAAGATCGAAGTCCGCCGTGTGCCGTGAATATGGAGACCCGCTGTTGATTGGATGATGCGGGGAAAGAAAACGTGTCGGGCCAAACCGGATGCCGTCGCCGCGTTTTTAGCAATGACCGTATTGCACCGTCGTCGAAAAGGCCATTCATCATCGTTATGGGATAAGGAGACGCCATGAGCGCCGTTCGCGTACTGCTGTTTTCGCTGCTGTTCACCGTCGCGGCATCGGCCGAGGGGATTCGCGTCGGTGCGGCGATCAGTCTTCGGGAGGCGGTGAGCGAGATCGCCGCGTCGTATGAGTCGCAGACGGGACAGCGCGTGGAATTCACGTTCGCTTCCTCGGGGAAGATTCAGGCGCAAATCCAGGTCGGCGCGGAGATCGACGTGTTCATTTCGGCGGCGAACAAGCAGGTCGATGCGCTGGTGGAGGAAAAGCTGGTCAATCCGGCATCGCGTCGGGTGGTGGTGACGAACCGGCTGGTGCTGGTCGTTCCCGCGGATGCGAAACATCCCCCGGCGAGTTTCGAGGGATTGGCCGACGCGGGCGTGACGAAGGTCGCGGCCGGAGAGCCGAAGACGGTTCCGGCCGGACAGTATGCGCAGCAGGTGTTCGCGGCGATGCATCTGACTGAGGCCCTGTCGGATAAACTGGTGTACGGCGCGAACGTGCGGCAGGTATTGAACTACGTCGAGCGCGGGGAGGTGTCGGCCGGGGTGGTCTATGCCACCGACGCCATGCAGTCCGGGAAAAAGGTTCGCGTGGTGTCGGTCGCGAAGGAGGGGACGCATGAACCCATCGTTTATCCCGGCGTGGTGGTGACCGCGAGCCAAAAGCCCAAGGCGGCCAAACAGTTCCTCGATTATCTCGGCGCCGCCGAATCCAAAGCCGTGTTCGAAGCCAAAGGCTTCAGCGTTCCCGGGATTCAATCGGATCGGCAATGAACGACATTTGGCCGGCCTTGTGGCTTTCCGTTCGCATCGCGACGACCGCGACTTGCGTCGCGGCGCTGGTCGGGGTGCCGCTGGCCTTTGGAATGGCGCGACGACAGTTCATTGGCAAGAGCCTGATCGAAGGGTTGATCCTGATGCCGATGGTGCTGCCACCGACGGTGGTGGGATATGTGCTGCTGATGACCCTGGGGGCGCGCGGCTGGCTGGCGCCGTGGCTGGACGGATACTCGATCGTCTTCAAGTTCGAGGGGGCGGTGCTGGCGGCGGCGGTGGTGGCCCTGCCGATGCTCTATCTGCCGGCCAAATCCGGCTTCGCGTCCGTCGAGCGGGAACTCGAGGACATCGCCCGGCTGATGGGCGCCAATCCGCTTCAGCTTTTTTATCATGTGAGCGTGCCGCTGGCGCTGCGGGGGCTGGGGAGCGGATTCGTGCTGGCGTTCGCCCGCGCGCTCGGGGAATTCGGCGCGACGGTGATGGTGTATGGCTGGCAGCCGAATCGGATGACGCTGCCCATCAGCATCTATGCCGATTATGAGCAGGGGGATCTGTCGCATGCCACTGCGGCGGTGGTGGTTCTCTCCGTGACCTCGCTGATCCTGATCATGATCTACAACGCCTCCGCCGCCGGACGCCAGGCCGGAACCAGGTAAAAGCCTCTCGAAATAAAACGGATGCACCGCGGCCCGGCGGGGCATGTTATTCCAAAACTAATCTGAAAAGCGCATTCGCCACATCCACCGTTAACACGGTTGGGGCACACTCCCGCCCGTGTTGATTTCGTGACGTCGAGAACAGGAGCAGGCGGATGAAGCATCGAGGACAGGGAACCGGGCGACATGGTTTCACCCTGGTGGAACTGCTGGTCGTGATCGGGATCATCGCCTTGTTGATCGGGATATTGCTTCCGGCGCTCAACAAGGCCCGTGAGTCGGCCAACCGGGCCAAGTGTTCCGCCACGCTGCGTGAATGGGGCGTGGCGCTGCACATCTACGCCTCGGAGAACCGGGGCATTATACCGGTCTCCGGCGAGCCACTGTTCGGCAAGTACAACGCCGGCAGCTACAGCTATGGAACCAACGCCGACGGCGACAACAGCGGCAAATCAATCGGCATCTGGTCCGATTCCTCCATGTGGTGGAACGCCCTGACGCCGCTGGTGAAGAGCAAGAGCTATTACGATCTTCAGACCGATCACCTCGATGGGATCATGCCCCTGCCGGGCGCGGGGGACAATTCCATGTTCACCTGTCCCAGCGGGCAGGAGGTGATCGGCGACGGCAAGACGCAGGTGACCGCCGATGGGTATCACGAAATCTGGGGGCACCCGGACGGCACGGCGCCTTTTCCGCCCAATCCCGCCAATCCCAGGGGCATCTACACCAGCGCCCCCGGCGCGGCCGTGATGCGGCCGGCTTACATCACCTACGCCTTCAATTCCAAGCTCGGCCAGAGCGAGCCGCGCCCGAGGCTCTCGGGCATACGTCCGGCCTCCGAAGTGGTGGTGATGCTCGAGAAGCGCATGAGCGTCGGCGAACTGACCCGGAAGATGAGCGATACCTACCAGGCCGCGATGGGGTATGGCCCGACGGCGATCGCGGATGGGCGGCTTGGCTCGCGCTCGCTCAACCGGATGAAGGGGGACTGGCAGCGGTTCACCGGCCGACATGGAGGCGGAGGCTTCCTGCTCTTCGCCGATGGGCATGTGGCGTTTTACACCTACACCGAAATCCTGACCCCCGGAAAAGGGTTCGGGGATGAGTTCCAGGTCGATTTCAACAAGCCCGGCGAAGTGATCTGGGATCCCTTCGGGCGCGCCAACGAAAGTTGAACGGGCGTCCGTTCGATGCGTTGGTCCGATTTTTTTATGAGGAGGATATGGATGACAGCCAGGACGCGTGTTTCACTTGCCGCGGCGGCGTTCGCCGCGATCGCGGGAACGGCGCTCGCCGACCCGCTCTATATCAACGAAATTTACCTTGACCCGCCGGGCAGCACCGGCGACGCCCTGTATGAGTACATCGAGCTGCGCGGCACGCCGAACCAGTCGCTCGACAATCATTACCTGATTCTGCTCGAGAACGAGAACAACGCCGCGAACACCGGATCGACGGGTACGATCGAGATGATCTTCGATCTGAACGGCCGGTCGATCGGCACCAACGGCTTTCTGACCATCCGGCAGAGGAATGCGACGCCGAACCAGTACACCGTCGCTCCCGGCACCACCGACCTGGTGAACACCGGCACATCGGTTGGATTCGGACATGGCGCCGGCAGTTCGATCGGCGTGGTGAATCAGGGCGCGGATGGCCGCATGGAGAACAGCGGATTCACCGCCTTCCTGATTCGCAACGACAGCGGGAGTGGCCCCACGCTGGGACTCGATCTGGATGCCGGCAACAACGGCATGGATCATCCCTCCGGGCAATCCGGATGGAGCATCCTGGACGGCATCGGGGTGTTCAGCGAAGCCGGCGAATCGCAACTGGGTCGGGTGTACGCCCAGGTGAATTTCGGGGCCGGCCCGACGAGCAACCTCGAGCCGGGCGCTTCCTACGTCAACACTCCGTTCGAGATCGAGTATCTCGGGCGCTGGGGCAGCTCGACCGGGCAGACCCCCGGCGACTGGCACGCCACCAATCTGACGGACAATCCCCTGTCCGGTTTCACCGGCAACGGGGACTGGCGGCAGTCCGCCGAGCCGCACATCACCGGTACGCCCGAGTCGTCCAGGGGCGTGCCCTATGGGACCAATCTCACCAACACCCTTGGTCGGCCGAACTATCCGATTCCCGATGGCGATTTGAATCAGGATGGGCTGGTCGGTCTGGATGATCTCTCCATCGTGCTCGACAACTGGGGGGAAACCGATTTGTCACTGCTGGGGTATTGGCTGTTCGGCGACCCGGATGGCGATGGATTCGTTGGGCTCGATGACCTATCGATCATTCTCGACAACTGGGGCGTGGGATCGCTTATTTCGATCGCCGCGCCGACGATTGTTTTTTCGACCCCGGAGAGCATTGTGCTTCGTCTGGAGAACGGTGATCTGCTGAGAGGCGGATCGGCCGTGCCGGAACCTGGCGCAATAAGCCTGCTGGCGCTCGGGGGATTGGCGTTGCGGAGGCGCAACCGCGCCATTCGGAACTGAATTAAACCGTTGACCGAAACATTTTTCGCTCTTACGAGCAATTGGAGAATCAGATGAATTCCAGGACCATTCTTTCTTCGCTGGTTGCCGGGGTCATTGTCACGACCGCGGCGCAAGCCGCGCCCTTCGTCACCTTTGTCAACGTGGACAATTCCTCCGCGTCGGAGTTGAGCGGTTACGTCACCACCGACGTCACCTTCACGACGGCTCAGGACTGGACGGCATCGGCGATGCTGGTCAATCTTTCAACCGGTTCGATCTATAACCACGCCTTCGGAAATGACCAGACTCCGAACGCAACCCTGGTCGCGGCATTTCCCGCCCTGGCGTTCGACAGCCATGTGCATGGTTCGATTGCCGGCGGCGCCGTCGATTTTGGCGGAAACGTCGTGGCGGCGCTCGATGGACAGCTCATCGACATCAGTTGGTACACCACCGTGCAGACCGACATCGGCACGTTTCCCCTCGCCCGGTTCAGCCTGAGCAGCGATGCGGTCGGGACTTTCTCGAGCAAGAACAACTCGACCGGCAATCCGTCGCTGGTGTTCCACGGCAACATCGTCAACGGGCAGTTCGTCGCGGTCCCCGAGCCGGGGGCGCTGTCGCTGCTGGGACTGGGCGCGGTCGGCATGCTGCGCCGGCGTCGCCGGGCCTGATTCCCGAAGGACGGCTTCGCTTCCCGCGCCGAACGGTCGGCACGGGAAGCGGGCCGGACATTTTAACTGTATTTAATCAAATTGAAATAGAACGTTCATCATCCTCGATCTCCGCTCAAGGTGAGGGGAGTGGATGCCGGGACGTTTTCCTTGATCGCCTTGAACAGGCAGGAGAATTGCAATGAAGAAGACCACGATCGCCGCCGTTCTCGCGGCCGCCGCTTTCACCGGCGCCAGTCACGCCGACGCCGCCATTCGCATCACCGAGTGGATGTACCAGGGCCAGCCGATCAGCGGGCCGTTGAACGAACACGAGTTCGTCGAATTGACCAACGTCGGCGCCGTCGCCATCGACATGTCCGGCTACAGCTACGATGACGACAGCCGGCTCGCCGGCACATTCAGCCTCTCCGGGTTCGGCATCGTTCAGCCGGGCGAGAGCGTCATTTTCACCGACACCGACGCCGCCAGTTTCCGGGCCAACTGGAACCTCTCGGATTCGGTGAAGGTGATCGGCAACAGCGCTCCGGGCCTGGGCAATGGCGATGAAATCAACATCTACAGCGCCGGCACGCTGATCGACCGGCTGACCTATGGAAGCGATCCCCGCACGCGCTATCGCAGCGCGACGCTGACGACCCTCGATGGTCTGGGCGCCAACGATGTCACCAAGTGGGCGTTCACCGACACGATTTTCGGCGGTGGGGTATATGATCTCAGCTCGGTGCTGCCTGGCGGCATCCAGACCAGCGGCCACGGTGAAACCGGCAATCCCGGTTATTTCTTCACCCCGGTCCCCGAGCCGACGGCGGTCGGGCTGCTGGCGATCGGTGGTCTGATGGCGCTGCGCCGTCGCCGGGCCTGATCGGCTTGAGAAGTCCTCAATGTCCTGTGATGCAGGCCGTTCCGGTTCTTCATGAATCGGGGCGGCCTGTTTGTTTTGCGCCTGGATCCGACGGATCGGATCGCGGTGTTCACGCGGCGGCGGGGATGGCGTCAAAGGCGACAGCGATACGGTAGCCCATGGCGCTGGGTTGGCAGCGGAGGACGCGGCCGACGGCATCCCAGCCGCGCTTCAATCCTTCCGCCGGGAAAAAGACATTCAGACGCTCGCCCTGCTCCAGCGGGGCGTGACTGATGGCGGAGATGCCGCCGATCGAAATGTCACGCAGCGTCAGGCTGAGACGCGGATGTTGACGCGCGTGGACGGAATGATCCATGCGATGCGTCTCGATTTCACCGCTGGCTTCCTTGCGGGGGAATATGCGGCGATCGATGCCGTCGGCGGCGAGACGCATCTTCGGTCGGTTCAGCAGGGCAACCATTTCAGGCTCCTTCGCAATGGCCGGATGACCGATGGGCGTGGCTCGTGGGAAGACGATGCGTTGACAGCGACCTTCGCTGCCTTTCAACTACCCTCAGGCGATCGGCTAACGCCTTCATCGGCCACACAGTCGTCAAGGTTTACCTGGTTTCCATTAACCACAGAGGCGTCATTGATTTCCCAAAACCCCATCGGTCGGGTGGCGTTGGTGGGCGCGGGTCCGGGAGACCCCGGACTGCTGACGGTGCGCGGCGCGAGATTATTGGAGCGCGCCGAGGTTGTCGTTTACGACCACCTGGCCAATCCGAAGTTGCTGAGTTATTGCCCCCACGCCGAGACGATTTACGCGGGGAAAAAGGCGGGGGCGCATTCGATGACGCAGGAGCGGATCAACGAACTGCTCATCCAGAAAGCGAGGGAAGGGCGTCGCGTCGTGCGGTTGAAGGGGGGCGACCCTTTTGTCTTCGGACGCGGAGGGGAGGAGTGCGAGGCGCTCGCGTCGGCGGGGATCGAGTTCGAGGTGGTCCCCGGCATCACCGCCGCCATCGCAGCGCCCGCGTATGCGGGGATACCGGCGACGCATCGCGATTTCAACTCGAGCTTCACGCTGATCACCGGACACGAAAGGGAGGAGGAGCATCGCGACGCCGCGCGCGGCGCTTCGGACATCGACTGGGCGTCCATCGCGAAACTGCCGTGCGTCGCTTTTTACATGGGGGTGAAGTCGCTGCCGCGCATCTGCGCGAAATTGATCGAGCACGGCATGCCTGGTACGACACCGGCGGCAAGCATCCAGTGGGGCACGACGCCGATCCAGCGGACGGTGGTCGGGACGATCGCGACGCTTCCCGAAAAAATCGTTGAAGCGGGATTGGCGTCCCCTGCGATCACGATCATCGGTCGCGTGGTGACGATGCGCGAGACGATCAACTGGTTTGAATCACGTCCGTTGTTCGGCCGGACGATCATCGTCACCCGCACGCGCCGGCAGATGAGCGAATTGTCAGAACGGCTGGAGACGCTGGGCGCGAACGTCATCGAGGCCCCGACGATCGAACTGTACCCTCCGGAGGACTGGAGCGCGGTCGATGAGGCGCTGGTGTCGGGCGCGGCGTTCGACTGGCTGGTCTTCACCAGCGCCAACGGCGCGCGTTTCACGCGGGATCGGCTGCGCGCGATCGGGCAGGACGTTCGCCTGTTCGGAAATGCGAAGGTCGCCGCGGTGGGGGAGGCCACCGCGCTCGCGGTGCGCGAGGAACTGGGGCTGCGGGTCGATCTGTCGCCGCCGCGATTTCTCGCCGAGGCGCTCGCGGATGAATTGCGTTCGAGGAACGAGATCGTCGGCCGGCGGTTTCTGCTCCTTCGCGCCGATCTTGCCAGGCCGATCCTGCCTCGTCGCCTCGAGGCCGACGGCGCCGCGCGGGTGTGCGATGTCGCGGTTTATGAAACCCGTCCTGTTCGCGCGCTAGCGCCCGCGGCGCGCGAAGCGCTGCGCGAGGGGCGTGTCGATTGGATCACCTTCGCCAGTGGCGGCACGGCGAGGCATTTCGTGTCGCTGCTGGATGAGGAAACGCGCGCGGCCATGGGCGAAGCCCATCTTGCGAGTATCGGCCCGATCACGACGCGGGCACTGAAGCGATTGGGATTCACCCCGGCGGCGGAGCCGGAGCGATCCGACATCCCGAGCCTGGTCGAGGCGATCCGCCTGAAGACGATCTAGCCTGCATGATTCATTGCGGTTTTCCGAATGATCCGATCTGGGCGGCCGGCGTCATTTCTTCAGGAAGTTCGCCAGCAGGCGCGAGCCTTGCTCGGTGAGGAAGCTTTCGGGATGGAACTGCACGCCTTCAAGCGGCCAGGTCTTGTGACGAATGCCCATGATCTCCTCGTCGGCGGTCCAACTGCTGATCTCGAACTCCGGGGGCAATGTGCCCGGGCGGATGATGAGGCTGTGATAGCGGGTGGCGGTGAAGGGGTTGGGCATGCCCGCGTAGAGGGTTTTGCCGTCGTGATGAATCCGATCGGTCTTGCCGTGCATGAGCTTTGCGGCGCGTTCGACGACGGCGCCACTGACGAATCCGATGCACTGGTGGCCGAGGCACACGCCAAGCAGGGGAATCCTCGGCGCGAACGCGCGGATGATGTCGTTGCTGACGCCACCCTCTCGCGGGGTGCAGGGTCCGGGCGAGATGACGATATGGGTCGGTCGAAGCGACTCGATCGCCTCGACGGTCACCTTGTCGTTGCGGAAGACCCGCATTTCCGTCGAAGGCGAAACCTCTCCGAGCTTCTGCACCAGGTTGTAGGTGAACGAATCGTAGTTGTCGATCAGGACAATCATGCGTGCGGTTAAAAGTACGGTGAAAGCGGTGAAAACGGAAGCGCGGGAGCGCCGAAGGGGGATGGAAGGCGTCGAAGGTGGGTGGTGATCGTCGCACAGGGGCGTTACCCTGCCGACCATGGATTACCAGGAACCGCTCGTCTGGGCGCTGCTGCTGGCGTGGATCTTGAGCGTCGTGCTGCACGAGTTCGCGCACGGGATCGTGGCGTATTTCGGAGGGGATTATACTGTGCGCGAGCGCGGGGGGCTGACGCTCAATCCGTTGCAATACATCGATCCGGTCTTCAGCCTGGTGGTTCCGGCGATCATCTTCATCGTCGGAGGGGTTCCGCTGCCGGGGGGCGTGACCTATATCCGCCGGGATCTGATTCGCAATCGCGCCTGGCAGGTGGGAGTGTCGGCGGCGGGACCGGCGATGAATTTCCTGATCTTCCTCGCGCTGGTGCTTCCGTTTCATCCCTCATTGGGGTGGATCGAGCCGCCGCCGCTGGGCGCGGGCGTCGCGGTGAGCAACGCGATGCTGTTCGTGGGGGCGATGGCGTGGTTGCAGATGCTGTCGGTGCTGTTCAATCTTGTGCCCGTTCCGCCGCTGGACGGGTTCGGCATCGTCAGCCAGTTCATGGATGAGGAGACCCGGCACAAGCTCGGCACGCCGCCGGTCAGCACCACCGCTTTCTTCATTTTCTTCATCATGCTCTGGCAGGCGCCGAAGGTGATGCAGGGGTTTCACCGGGGGGTGTCGATGACGCTCGATGCCCTGGGCTTCGACGCGCCGACCATCGACTTTTTCGGCCGGGCCTTCAACCAGACGCTGTTCGGCGCGTGATCAGTCTTTCATGTCCGTGGAAAGCGTCCCAGGCGCATTCACCAGTCTGCCCGGCCAGGCGCTGACTGTGTCATGGGCGATTTGGCGCAGAAGAGCCGCATCCTCCGGGGAGACGTTTTTGGGAATGAAGGTGTTGTCGCGGACATCGCCGAAGAAGAACTCGTGCCAGACCGCCGCGCCGAGATAACGTCCGTAGACGCTGGCGTGCCCGGAATCTTTGGTGAGGCGCGGCGGATTGACGAGGCGATGCCAGTAATAGCCCGTGTAAAGGGAATGCGGATCGTTCGGGAGCTGGGGGAATTCAATCTCCCCGGGTTGGAACGGGGGATGCAACTCCTCCTTCCATCGCGGGTCGTGCAAGACGTTCTGGAACGCCTTGCCCACGGGAATCACTCCCGTCGCGTCGATTTCGCGGGCGGTGTCGTTGTAGGCCGCCTCGAGTGCGTCGTACATGTCGCGCGGCGTCATGTTCCCATCGGCAAACAGCGGATGATCGAAGCGATAAGCCCAGGTTTGATGAATGAGAATCTTCGCCTGGGGGGCGTGGCGTCGGATGTAGTCGGCCAGCTCCTTCGCGTGCGGCCGATGGCTTTCCGGCTTGAAGCTCAGTGACGACACCTGCTGAATCGTGACGAAGTCCCACGGCTCGAATTCGAGAAGTTCGCGAAGGCTCATCCGTCGTGTTTCGCCTTTTCGGATGTGGATGGGATACAGCCTGCCGTCCGGATCGCCCGGATCGGCGTCGTACTTCATCGCCGCGCGGAGATGGCCTTGCAGGGTTCCACCGGCGCCGCCGACGTTGCGAACGAGCAGCATGTTGCCGCTCGCCTTGGCCAACTCGGGCAGAAACGCCGTCGCATTGCCGCTGAAGCTGTTGCCGATCGCCAGCACCCGCAGCGGCGTCCGCGCCGGCCCCTCGTCCGATTGCGCCCGCAGCAGGGAAGGCGAAACGAAAAGCATCAGCACAGTGAACACGCCGAAACGGAAGGCTTGAAACATCAACCATTCTCCCCAGGCGATTATATATGCCGACCAAGGTTTTGGAATCGCCGGCGCCGAGCGGGAGGCATCGCAAAAATCCTGAAGGCGCCGTTCTTTTTTTCGCGCTGCACGCATCGAGCGCCTGCGCCTATAGTGGCAGGCGGTGTTCAAGGAGTTCGAGATCCTCGAAAGGAGTTTCACATGTCACGTATGAGCGACACAAGCCGGGAAAAAGCCGAATCGGCGGCGAAGGGCGTTCGGAACGCGGCGGCCGAAGTGCAACAAAATCTCCGCGACATGGGCGGACAGGTCCGTGATGCCGCCCGTGAGAAATACGATGAGCTGCGCGAAACGGCCGGCGAATATTACGAGCAAGGTCGGCAACGCGCGGAGGAATGGGAACACAGCATCGAGTCCTATGTTCAGGAAAAGCCGCTGCAATCCCTGGTGATCGCCGCCGGTGTCGGACTGCTGCTGGGCCTGTTCTGGAAGCGGCACTGATCGGATCGCGAATCCGACGGGAACGCGCCATCGCCGCGTCGAACCGGGCCTTGTCGCCTGGGCGTTTCCGTTGTTTTTCTTCGTCCCCAGGTTGAAACGCCATGGCAGCTCATTCACGCGAGCCTTCACCGACGCCGGGGACGGATCCGCCGGACGAAGGCCCCGGCGGGTCGTCCAACGGCCGCGCGGACCATCCGGCCGACGCCTTCAAGGCGATCGGAGAGCAGGTCGCGGAGTTGAAGGACTATGCGGCCTACCTCATCGCCGCGAAGGTCGATGGCGTGAAGCTGACGGTGCGCAACGTCGCGCTCTACGCGGTGCTTGGACTGCTCGGCGGGATCGTCGGCGCGGCGATCCTCGTGACCGCCGGCGTGATGCTGCTTCGCGGGCTTGCCGGCGCGATCGGCGCCGTCTTCGGAAACGAGTGGCTCGGTGAGATCATCGTGTCGATGCTGGTGCTCATCGCCACCGGCGCGGGCGCCTGGCTGCTGCTCCGCCGGATGATGGGCACATCGCGCAGGAAGACACGGGAGAAGTATGAACGCGCAAGACACCACCAGCGGGCGAAGCGCGGGCACGATGTCCGCGACCGAGCCGCCGGCGACGCCTGAAAAGGAAAGCGAGTTTCTTTCCCGGCAGGCGCTCGACGCCCGCGCCGCCATCGCGCGCACCGTCGAGCGGCTCCAGGCGAATCTCGCCGAAGGCGCCGATCCGCGCGAATGGACCCGCCGGTATCCCCGAATCTCCGTGGGCGCTGCGGCGATCGCGGGATTCGCCGCCGCGTGGGCGCTGGTCCCCTCGAAAGAGGAGCAGGCGCTCAAGCATCTCGAAAAAATCCGTCGTGCGATGACTCCACCCGTGGAATCACCTGAAGAAGACGCCGCCGCGGCGAACGGCGATCCCTCCCATCGCGCCAGAGGGGGAAAATTCGCCGGGATGCTGGTGAAAGAGCTGCTGCACCTCGTCCGTCCGGCGCTGATGAGCCTGTTCAAAGCCGGCCTCGCCGCCTCGGCTTCGCCGGCGACCGACGATCCCGACGCATCCCCGCCGCCCTCCGGCGACGAACCGCCGCCGACATAACGGAAGGGTTTGCCCCGCTTTACAGGGGTTTGCCGATTTCGCCTGTCGCGCCGGTATTTTTCTGTTGGTTCGGAGGAAGGCAGGGGGTATGGTTCGATCGGTTCGTCACCGGAGTTGCGTTTCCGGGATGACGAATGATGCTTGCCTGTCCTTCAGCCGGAAGCGTGATGATGTCAGGGGTTCTGGAACTGTTTCGATGCGTGGCCTTGTCGGGCATGTTGCTCGCGGCGCCGTCCTCCTCTGAATCCCTTGCCCCGGCTCTCCCCAATTCCGATCAGGCCCGAAACGAAGTTCGTCTGCGCAAGCTCCACCTGGTCCGTCCGGACCTGATCCCCTATCCGATTTCTTACGAAATCATCTGCTGATTTCCGTCGATGCGATGGAGCGGGTCGGCAAGTTGAAAAGCCGCCGTCCACCGTCGCGCTCCTTCTCCACTCGTAGTAAGCCGGGATGATCCATCGGGATGATCCATGTCCTGATGAGCAAAATCTGCCCATTGGGTGTGGGGCATGTTATGAAATGGGATTCCCGGCGTCGTGGGCGGTTCTGCGATGGCGGATTTGTTGATCTTGAGGAAATCATCCATGTGTCGAATCAAACCAAGGCTTGCCGGTCATCAGGGGGGTGTCGTTCAGGCGGCCGGGTTCACGTTGGTCGAATTACTGGTTGTCATCGGTATCATCGCGCTGCTCATCGGAATTCTCCTGCCCTCGCTCATGCGGGCGCGGATGGCGGCGACGAACGTCGCATGCAAGTCGCTGCTGAGGCAGTACGCGATGGCTTCGGAAATGTACGTCAACGACAACAAGGGAACCTGCGTGGACGTTTACATGTTCCTGGACTATGAGAAGGGCCTGATCCGATATCTCGGGCAGGATAACCAGATGAGTCCCAAGGTGGCCCGCTGCCCCGGCGACCAGGTGACCGAGGACATGGGCCGGCTCGGCAACATCGGGGACACGACCAATCCGCTGTACAGGATCACCAATGCGGCGGGGGATTTCTATTCGGTGCAGGTGAGCATCGGCGCCAATGAGAACATGACGTCGGCGAGCCTCGTCCCCGGTCCGGGAGGAACCACCTCGGCGAAGTGGTTGAAGAAGACCCAGCGAGGCGGCTTCGATCAGTCCAGGATGATGGTCTGGGCGGATTACCAGGACAACCGCGACGGTGGTGACAGGCTCGCGGCGACCGTCGGGCCTGGCGTGTTGTCGAGCACCACGGCGAACGACCGCATGGGCAGCGTCGTGTTCCGTCACAATGGCGCGTTCAACGCGGCGTTCATGGATGGTCACGTCGGAGAGGTGCGGACGAGCAGGAAGCTCACCGCCAGCGGCCACGATCTGGCTCCCGGCGAGGACTGGGGAGTCTACACCGGCGTCACCCCCAACATTTCCTATGGAACCTATGCGTCCCACAAGGTTTTTTATCCGTTCGGACCCGGACCGTTCAAAGGAGGACCGCTCACCGCGTTCGGCGTCATGGGCGGGTGGGACATCCAGTGACGGGACTGTTCGAAAACGCGATCCCGAACGAGACAACACGGACGAGACAACCATGAAGAAAAGCAACTACCACGGCATCATCTGGCGGGCCGCGCTGATCGTCGCCTTCACGACCGCCATCGCCGCTCCCGGCAGAGCGGGGGAGGAGATGGACGATTCGCCGCCGCAATCGTCGCCCGTGATGATGCCGCGTTCGCAGCAGTTCGACCTGCGTTCGGCCCTGGGACGGGAGTATCGCATCTTCATCGCCGAGCCGAGCGCGGACGGCTCCATCGAGCCGCCGCCGGGCGGATATGCGGTCTTTTATGTGCTGGATGGCAATGCGATGTTCGGCACGGCGGTCGACGCCGTGCGGTTTCAGCGTGGGATGACGCCCGCTCTGGTCGTGGGAGTGGGATATCCGGCGGATGGTCCTCTCGATATTCAGAAGCGCTACCGCGATTTCACTCCACCGACGCCGCCCGAGCATATCTGGAGCCGCGGCACTTCGCCGCGCGCCCGTCCCGATGCCACCGGTGGCGAGGATGACTTTCTGGAATTCATCGAAAGCATCCTCAAGCCTGAAGTGGAGCGCCGCTTTCCGGTGGACCGCACCCGGCAATCCATCTTCGGGCACTCGCTTGCCGGTCGATTCGTGTTGCACACCCTGTTCACGAAGCCCGAGGCGTTCAGTCATTACATCGCGGCCAGTCCTTCGATCTGGTGGAACGACCGATCGATCGTTCGCGAAGCCAGGGCGTTCGTCGATGCGCGCGACGCCGACGCTCCCGCGATATCGCTGCTGCTGACCGCCGCCGAGTTCGAGCAACGGGTCGCCCCGGGAACCCCTCCCGCGCGGGCCGAATTCTTCGCCATGGCGCGCATGGTGGACAGCGCCCGTGAATTGGCCGCACTCCTCGAACCGTTGGCGGATCGCGGCGTCAGCGTCGCCTTCATCGAGTATCCCGGCGAAAACCATGGTTCAGTCGTGCCGTCGGCCCTCAGCCGCTCCGTGCGATTTTCCCTCCGAAACGCGAGTCCTCCCCCGGCTGACGGTGAAAAGTCGGAATAAGCCGAAAAACCTCCCGACTGCGGATGGGACAAATATTGGCGCTTGCCGAACGCACCCGGCAACCCTGATAATCAGGCCGCATTAATCAGCCCCTGATATGAGGATTCAATGATGACCACCGCACGAGCCATTGCAGCGAACGGCCCCGCGTCCCCCCTCGAACCGGCGAGCATCCCCCGTCGGGAGGTCGGACCGAGCGACGTCGAGTTCGACATTCTCTACTGCGGCGTTTGCCACTCGGACCTGCACACGGCCCGCAATGAATGGGAAGCCTGGCCGACCGTCTATCCCTGCGTACCGGGGCATGAGATCGTCGGTCGGGTGACGAAGGTCGGCGCGAAGGTGACGACATTCAAACCCGGCGATCTCGCCGCCGCCGGGTGCATGATCGACACCACCTGCGGCGCCTGCCCGAGCTGCCGCGAAGGACTCGAACAATACTGCGACATCGGCGGAACCGTCTTCACCTACAACTCGCCCGACAATCACAAGACCGCCCCCGTCACCTATGGCGGCTATTCCGAGCGCATCGTCGCCGATGAAAAATTCGTCCTGCGCGTCCCCGCCGGCCTCGATCTTCCCGCCGTCGCGCCGCTGCTGTGCGCGGGTATTACGCTCTATTCGCCGCTCAAGCACTGGGGCGCCGGACCGGGCAAAAAAGTCGGCATTGTCGGCCTGGGAGGACTCGGCCACATGGGCGTCAAGTTCGCACACGCCTTCGGAGCGCACACCGTGCTGTTCACCACCTCCGCCTCCAAGGTCGAGGACGGCGAGCGCCTCGGCGCCGACGAGGTCGTTCTCTCGAAGAACGCCGATGAAATGCAAAAGCACGCGCGCAGCTTCGATCTGATCATCAGCACGGTGGCGGCATCGCACAACCTCGATCCGTTCATCTCATTGTTGAAACGGGATGGCGCGTTGGTGCTGGTCGGCGCGCCCGAGCACCCGCATCCCTCGCCGACGGTCTTCAACCTGATCTTCGCCCGCCGTTCAATCGCCGGATCGGGCATCGGCGGCATCGCCGAAACCCAGGAAATGCTCGACTACTGCGCCGAGAAGGGCATCGTCTCCGACATCGAGCTGATTCATCCCGATTACATCAACACCGCCTACGAACGCATGCTCAAGGGAGATGTGAAATACCGCTTCGTGATCGATATGAAGCGGTTGAAGCCGTGACAGAGGGATCATGAATGATCCATGCGGACCTTTGCCTTTTCTCGGATCGAAATGAATGCCGTGCGCATGATGAGCCTCCTTGGACCCACGCGAGAATCGCCCCGCTGATGACCTGACGTTGAACGGGCCGCAAGGTCGCTGCCCGGGGCTTTCGCCGGTGGGGGTTTTCAGATCACGACCATTCCGCTTTCCTGTTCCGGGACGCCGACGCCGAGAAAGGTGGAGGATTCACGGGCGGCGTCTTCGTTGCCACCGAGGTCCACGATCAGAACCTGGTCTTCCTTGAGATTCATCGTCTCGCGCAGGGCGGTTTCGAGCCGGACGCGATCGATGGATTTGAGCGTGCAGTAGAAGACCGAATACTGCCACGGCTCGCCGTAGGCCTTCATGATCTTGTGGACCTGTCGGAGACGCTTGGGATCGCGGACATCGTAGCAGACCAGGTAGCTTCGGCGCATGGGATGCCTTCGGGTCAGCGGGTCGTGAGGAAAGCCGGCGTCGGCACCTCGCCAAGCAGCCACGCCGCGACGAGCCGGGCGTGAAGCATGAGCATCCGACGATAGTTCAATCGATATTCAAAGACCGGATGCGTCACCTCAATGCCCATGCGCCGGCCGTAGACCGAGAAGAACGCCTTGCGTCCGGCTTCGGTCAGGGCGCAGCCGGACGCGGTGCGCAGGAAGTGTCCCTCGGTCAGTTCGCCGCGGTTGAAGGCGGATACCGCGACCGAGTCGGCGATGAGGGGACGAAACGGTTCCATCAGGTCGAGCGCCAGCGCCGGTCGACCGGGGCGAGTCGTGTGCAGCGCCCCGAGGGTCGGTTCCAGGCTGGCCAGCCGGCACGCGGCGACGCACTCGTTCGTCAACATGGAATAAGCGAAAGAGAGCACGGCGTTGACGGGGTCGGGCGGCGGTCGGCGTCGGCGGCCGTTGGCGTCGAATTGCCTGCCGATCTCCTCGGCGCCCGCTTTGAACATTCCCGCGAAATGCCGGAAGTAGATCGCGGCGGCATTGCCTTCATGTCCGCGCAGTTGATCCATCGTCGCCGCCTGCTGGGCGGCGACGACGCAGTCCTGCAAATCACTCGCGACGCGCGGCGGCAGGGCGGCGTGGTTCCGCATCAGCAGGGTGCGCTGATTGATGATCTTGGCGATCGTCACGGCCCTGGCCAGTTCCAGCGCCTTGTCGACACGATCGAGCGTACGGACCTGCGCCGCGCGGACGACAGCGCTCGTCGGTCCCATCGGGTCCATCATCGCCGAGAGCCGGCCTGCGGCGGAGAGGAACGCGACGGGTACGTTATTCTGGGCAAACACCGTCAGCGCCTGGGTCGAGACCTGCACCCCGCCGAGCACCGCCAGCGATTCGAGATTCGCCAGTGGCAGATCGCGCACCACGTCGCCGTCCCTGTTCGTGATGCGCACGGACTGCCCCCGCACGCCTACGCGAATGCCTTCCTTCTGAAGAACGATGTGGATGCCGTCGTCGCGCGGCGGCCAAAGCTTGCGGGGGGTGAGCGCCTCGTCCTCACCGGAGGATGGTGTCGTCCCGTTCACCGTCAACGCGGTGAACCGCTGATGATTCACCTCGTCCGGCAGGCAGATTGGCTGAAGCGAGCAGCGCGGACATTTCGGATCGTTGACCAGGGGTTCGGGGCGCGGTCCCTCGGCGGCGCGCTTGGCGGCCTCGAGCGTCTGCAACGCCTCGTTCTTCAGGGCGTCGTCAACGTCGATCGGCAGTCGCAGTTTTTCGGCCGCGTAATACAGCACGGCCGTGCGCACCTCGTACCCCGCTTCCTCCAGGAGCAGCGCCTGCAACCCGACCTGCACCCGATCGGTCGGCCAGGGTTCCGGTCGGTCCAAGGGCAGTATCTCCTGCATCATTTCATCGACAGGCGCGGCGGGCACGCCGCATCGTTTGGGCCGCCCCTTGCGATATTCGACAGGAGTCGCCGTGTTGCCCGACAACTCGGTGAGGTCCAGCGTGCCGGTGATCCCCAGCCGCTCGCTGGTGAGCGCGAGGCTTCGGATACAGCAAGGCCGCTCGAGGTCGGCTTCTTCGTCCGAGAGCTTGGATATGGATTTCGGCGCCGCGCTCGGCCGATCCACGCGCTTGTGAACCCGCGCGCCCTCCTCCGTGTCGTGGCTGGGTACGAAGACGCCCTCGACCGTCATGTAATAGAACAGCCGTGGGCAGTAGGCGTGCTCCGCGACGCCTCGGCATGGCCAGAGGGTCTCGTCCATATTCCTGCCATCGACCGATTCTGAGAAGAGGATGACACGCCGGACACGATAATATTTTGGGCGGCGGGCCTGTTTTGCCCCCGATTCGCCTCCCTCGATTCGATTCCCTTTGGGTTTGCTCCGCATCCTGGCCGGATCAAACGGGTTCTCCGGGTTGCTCGTCGGTCGATGTCGCGGTGTCCGGAGAGCATCGCTTGCGGTAATCGCGGGCAGTGGTTTTTATACCGCCAGAGGTTTTCGTATGATGATGAAGTTCACCTGTATTTTGGCGTTGGTGTGGCTGATCGTTCCCGCCGGCGCCCTCGCCGAGGAATCCATGATCCCACCGCTCACCGACACCGTGGTCGATTCCGCCGCGTGGAATTTTCCCGATGGCCGCTGGGGCACCTGTGTCAACGGGCAAACCTTTCAGCAGGAAGCGGTCCTCACCCACCTGGGTCACCAGTACGCCGCCTTTTTCGCCGATGGTGGCGTGCTGGCGATCGGCCGGCGAAAACTACCCGAGGGTGACTGGGAAGTCATCCGCTTCGCCGACTACAAGGCCCGCGATCATCGCGACGCCCACAACGTCGTGTCGATGGGCATCGCCCCCGGCGATGGAACCATCCATCTCATGTTCGATCATCACAACGATCCGCTGCACTATCGCCGCTCGGTGCAGGGTCTGACCAGCCGACCGGACGATTTCGAGTGGAAAGCCGAGCATTTCGGACCCGTCACCTCCAGGCTCGACGGGAAAACCATCGTGAAGGGAGTGACGTATCCCCAGATGGTCGCCACTCCCGATGGGGGGCTTCAACTGCTCTATCGCATCGGTGGATCAGGCGACGGCAGTTGGATTTTCACCGAGTACGATCCGGCCGGGCAGGGCGCCTGGCATTCGATCGGAACGCTCTTCACCCGCACCGGGCAATATCGTTCCAGCCCGAGCCGCTGCGCCTATCCCAACCCGTTGCGCTATGACGCCGACGGCCGGTTGCACGTCACCTGGTGCTGGCGGGAAAGACCCGCGGACGCGCCTTTCGATCTCCGCACCAATCATGATCTGCTGTACGCCTACAGCGACGATGCGGGACGCACCTGGAAAAACAATGCCGGCGATGCCATCGCCTCCCTTCCGGCCGGCGAGTCGATCGGCATTGACACCCCCGGAACGATCATCCATCCGATTCACTGGCTCCGGGGGCAGATGAACACCAGCACGCAGGCCATCGACGCCCGAGGCCGCGTTCACGTCATCAACTGGCAGCAGCCCCCCGACGCCGAACATGGCAGCAAGGATCTGAATACCTGGCGATATTATCACTACTGGCGGGACACCGATGGCGCCTGGAGGGAAAACGCGCTCTCCTTCGTCGGCCGAAAGCCGCAAATCATCTTCGACTCCGCCGGCAACGCGATTGTCGTCTTCACCAAGACCGACAACGCCAATTATCACGGGCAGGATCCCGGCGGCACGCTCAGGCTCATGACGGCTTCCGAGGCTTCCCACTGGACCGACTGGAAACCCGTTTACACCACCGACCGCGCCTCCGTCGGTGAGCCTCTACTCGACCATACCCGCTGGGCGGCCGATGGCACGCTCTCCATCTATCTCCAGGACAAGCCTTCCGCCCCCGGAGAGCCGTCGAGTCTTCGCGTCATCGATTTCAAGCTGGCTCGATGAACCGGAAACGATTCGGCGATCCCATCGGCGGCATTGGGATCAATCCCGGATGTCGCGAAGGAAGAAGACGCCCAGGATCGCGAGGGCGGCGGCGAGGAGCATGGCGAGGTGCGGTGGGGCGAACGGACCGGGGATCGGGACGGTCAGGAGCAATCCGCCACCGTGTCCTTTGGCGGATTG
>CAYUNS010000054.1:0-10855 GCA_964446155.1 uncultured Tepidisphaeraceae bacterium
GCCTCGCGGAAGAACCGCTCCTTGCCGAATCGGTAGACGATGCTGTAGCTCACCATCGAGATGAGCGGGATCGACACTTTCGGCCTGACGTCGGCGACGGCTTGCAGAATGTCGGACACCGTGATGCGATTGCCCAGCGCGACCGTGTACGACTCCTGGATGACCGGTCCGTCGGCGATGGGATCGGAAAAGGGCATGCCGATCTCGATGAGATTCGCCCCGGCCGCCTCGAGCGCGGGCAGCGTGAGCTTCGTCGTCTCGAGGTCGGGATAACCCGCCGAGATGAACGGCATGAACGCGAGGTGGTTTTTCCCGCGCAGTTCGGCAAAGGTCCGGGAGATCGACAGGCGCGGCACGGCGGTGGATGAAGTCATGATATTCCTGAAGTCGCGCGGCGATGATACGCCGACGGACAAGGCGGTCAAGGAACGAATGCGAAACCCGCCGGACGCACCGGGGCGGACACCGCCCGGTGTTTGTCCGGTCGATGGATGCCGCCGATCGGCATAGCTTTATTCCGCCGGCGTTTCAGAAGGAATTTCAACTGATTTCCAGCGTGGGCGCGGGGGCCTGCATGTTGCGCAGGCTGATCTGTCCGGCCAGCGTCCGCACGATGGACTCGATCGATTCCTTCAGCCTGGGATCGCCCTCGAAGTTCTTCGTCGGCGTGCCGCGGTCGCTGTTGACGCGAAGCTCGGTGAACAGCGGCAGCGCGCCGAGGAACGGAAGGCTCAGCACCTGTGCCGCCTGCTCCGCGCCGCCCCGGCCGAAGATGTCCTGCACGGTCCCGTCGGGCAACGTCATGTAGCTCATGTTCTCGACGATCCCCAGCACCGGAGAACCAAGCTGCTGGAACATGCGCACCGCGCGAATCGCGTCGTCCAGCGCCACCTGCTGCGGAGTGGCGACGACGACCGCGCCCGTCAGCGGCAGAAGCTGGCACAGCGTCAGCGGCACGTCGCCCGTGCCCGGCGGGAGATCGACGATGAGGTAATCCAGCTCCGGCCATTCCGTGTTGTCGAGCAGCAACTGCTTGAACGCCCCATGCGCCATCGGACCGCGCCAGATCAGCGGCTTGTCCTGCTCGACCAGCGAACCGATGGTGATCGCGTGAATCCCATGCACCTGGTGCGGCGTGATCTTCGATCCGCGCACCTGCGGGCCGACGCCCTTGAGACCCAGCAGCGTGGGAATGCTCGGTCCGTAGATGTCTCCATCCATCAGCCCGACGCGCGCGCCGCTGCGCTGCAATCCGACGGCGATGTTGACCGAGAGCGTGGACTTGCCCACCCCGCCCTTGCCGGCGCCGACCGCGACGACGTTCTTCACCTGCGGCAACACGTCCTTGCGCGGTCCGGGCGCGCCGCGGGTGTTGGCGGAAAATTCGACCTCGACCGTCTCGGCGCCGATGTTCCGCACCGCATTGACGACATCCCGCTGGATCACGTCCTTCAACGGGCAGGCCGGCGTCGTCAATTCGACATGCACCCGCACCGTCGTCCCATCGACCTTCACGTCCTTCACCATATTGAGCGTAACGATGTCCTTGAACAATTCAGGGTCGTTGACGGTTCGAAGCGCTGCGATCACCTGCTCACGTTGCAATGCCATTTCAAGAATCTCCTTGCGAAACCGGCCGATTATAGCGGTGATGCGGGCCGCATCACAGCGAACCGGAAAATTGCGGCGAAATAACTGGAAATCGCCGATCATTCCCTGTGAGCGAGGCGTTCCCGAAACCCGGACCGCTCATTTATCATGCCGCCATGACTCGCACCGACGACGCCATCCTCCGCGCGTTTCGCGCCCCGCCGCGCCGATCGGCGCCCCGCGCCGCCCTCCAGGGCCAGGCCGGAACCTCCACCGGTTTGAACATCGAACCGGGCAGCGACGACGACGGCTGGATCGTTCCCGATCCGGCCAGGCTCTCCGATGGAACCCTCGTGCAGCTTTACAAGGACGGGGAGGCGCTTCACGCGGCTTACGACGCGATCCAGGCCGCCAGGCGCCGCATCTGTCTCGAGGTCTACATCTTCGCCTCCGACGCCACCGGCTGGGCCTTCGCCGACCTCCTGGCGCGCAAGGCACGGGAAGGCGTTCACGTGTATGTTCTTTACGATTCGTTCGGCTCCGCGCGATCCGATCGCAAGATGCTGTCGCGGATGTGGCATGCGGGCGTGCGGCTCCAGGCGTTTCATCCGATCCGGCCCTGGGACTGCCATCACAGTTGGAGGCCGTTCAATCGCGACCATCGCAAGCTGCTGGTCATCGACGACGACATCGCCGGGCTGGGGGGGATCAACATCGGCGCGGAATACGCCGGTTCGTGGATCGTCCCCGGCAGCATCGCCGAATGCGACTGCTGGCGTGACAACGCGGTCAGCATCCGCGGACCGGGCGCCCGCGTCTTCAACCGCGCGTTCGCCCGGTCGTGGAATTACGCCATGAGCGGCGGGCCGATCTCACGCGCCCAGTTCACGCACGGACTCGAGGACGAGAGCGATCTCGGGGTGCTCGCCTCCGTCCCGTCGGTGCGCGGGCCGCTCCGTCCGGAAATCCACAAGCTCCTCGGCGGCGCCCGGGAAAGCATCCAGCTCACCATGGCTTATTTCGCGCCCGATGATGATCTCATCGATGCCCTGTGCCGCGCCGCGCGCCGCGGCGTGCGGGTTCAGCTCATGCTCCCCGCCAAGTGCGACGTGCATCTGCTGGTCATCGCCGCGCGGAGCTTCTATGAGAAGCTTCTCACCGCCGGCGTGGAAATCCATGAGCGTCAGGCCGCCGTCCTCCACTCGAAAACGGTCGTGGTGGACGGCCGCGTCTCGGTCGTCGGCTCGACGAACCTCGACTATCGCAGCATCGAATACAATTGCGAGATCTCCGTCATCATCCGCAACCGCGAATTCGGCCGCCAGATGAACGACCTTTTCGCCAACGACATGCTCTACGCCGAGAAGATCGAGCTGAGCGAATGGCGAAAGCGCCCCTATTACGACCGCATCATCCAATGGATGGTGAGCCGCGCGCGCTACCTGCTGTAACAACGCGACGTTAATTCGGTGATGGCTCTTGTGATTGCAGGAGGAGCGGAGATGATCCAGGTTTTGCGGAATCGGCACGTTTGACAAGAAGGAGTGATCGATGTGTTCTACGGTTCGCGCGACGGGGGTGGTGTTGGGGGTGATGTCGCTGGCGCTGGGAGGATGTCGATCGAAACAGCCGGCCGAGATGACCCCGGTCGAAAGCGCCAACCTGGAGTCGCGGCACGGGGCGATCTCGGCGACGGAAACACTGGCGAACGACCTGCTGGCCTTGCCGATCTTCGCATCGCGGACGGATGAGCAGGCGATCCGTGTTTTGAAAACCGACAACACGACGCACGATCCCCGGTTCGACGGCGAGGTTTTTACGCAACGGCTGCGGGTGATCCTTTCGCGGCGAAGCAATGGGCGGGTCAGGGTCATTTCCGAGAAGCCGGATTCGGGGCAGCCGGATTCAACCACGTCCCCCGCTGTCCGCGCAACGCCCACACCGAACGCGGGATTTGCGCTTTCGAGCAGGGTGACGGAGCTTCGCACCGCCGACATGCGGCATTACCTGATGGAATGCACCCTTTCGGATGAGACGACCCGCCAGCCGGTCTGGTCCGGCTCATATCGCGTGGGCATTGCTCAATGAAATCATGGCTTGGGCTTTATGAAGGGCAACCCATTCCATCCGGTGAAAAGGATCAGTTTGTCTGGAAAAGAGACCCTTCTTCGACTTCCACCTGTTCAGCCAGAACCAGCGCCCGGGTTTGTTGCTGGTGTCCGATGGGATGAAACTCCACTTCATAGGCGATATTCGGCGCGCACCACATGCTGCGCACCACGCCGACTTCGCCCCGGCAGAGTGCAAGCTCGGGAATATCCTTGATAAGACGGACGAAATCGTCCACATGTGGGTCGCGCATACGAACACCTCCTGTCGCTCCCCCGCTGACTTGTTGTCCCGCCGGTGTGATCCTATACAACTTAACGTATTTGGAGAATCATGCAACCATAAAAATCGATACAATCATCCTGTTTTAACCTTCAGGTCGGTCCCTTCATGGCCGGACGATACGGATTGGTCCGGGATTTCATGAATTCGGGGCCGTTTGGAATGGTTTTGCATCCCGGCGATTCAGCCGAGAGGATTCATGATGACGGCGGATGCGAAAAATGCGGTGGAACGTCTGCGCTCGGACCATGCCCCGCCGCAGGTGGCGAGCCTGGGGCGATCGATCTTCGATCCCATCTGGCGGGAAAGGGAACACGCCGGCCTGCACAGTGAAATGGTTTATGTGCTCGGCGGCATGGTGGACATCGTACGGCGGGATGGATCGGTCCATGGGGAGGCGGGCGACACCCTCTACACCCCCGCCAAGGCGTTGCATCGCGACGTCTTCGCGCCCAACCCGCCCTTCGAGGTCTACCTCGTGCAGTTCGACTGGGAGGGAGAAGCCGCCCTGCTCGAGCAATGCCCCCCCGCGAGCCTCGCCGCCGTGCCCGGCGTGGTCAAAACACGGGTCGGCGCCGAATTCGCCCAACTCCATCGCGATTTCCAGCAACAAGGCCCGATGGTGCGCGAGTTGACGAGCCTGCGATTGCTGCAAATCATTCTGATGCTCGCTGGCGCGGCGCTGGGGACGACCCCTGTCGCGGATGTGGGATCGGCGCGACGCCGGCAAATCATGGAACAGGCCCGGCAGCACATCCACCTCCATTACGCCAAACCCCTCACGCTCGAGACCATCGCCGACACGCTTCATGTCAGCCCCTATCATCTCTCGCATGTTTTCAGCGCTGAAAGCGGGTTCACCCTTTCAAGCTACCTGACCCATGTTCGGATGGAACAGGCGACCCAGCGCTTGCGGATCGGGCGGCTGGGCGTCGCCGAGGTGGCGAGAGAGGTGGGATTCCACGACCCGCGGTATTTCGGCCGCGTCTTCAAAGGCCACTACGGCATATCCCCTTCCGTTTTCCGCAGCCGGGACAGGACACAGGGAACCGTGAAGTGACTTTTCAACGGATGCGGCGAGGCGCTTTCCTCGATTCAATTGGAAGCCCGATCGAAACCCGGGCATCGACGCTTCCGCGGCCCGCGCATCGAATCGTCAAACCCAAACCCTTCATTTGCGCAACGTTCTGCACGAGAACGCAAGATATTCCCGTTGTTCGCGTTCGACGGCGAATTATATTTTTCGCTGATGAACACGACACCTTCCACCACTGCGAATCGCCTGGCCATTCTGGGAGGGCCGCCCGCCATCGCGCCCGACTTCCCGTTTCACGTCTGGCCGTCAATCGACGACTCGGATGAAAAACTGGTGCTTGAATCCCTGCGAGGCGACCAACACGCCTGGGGGCCGCATTGCGTGCGACTTCAGGAGGAGTTCGCCGCGTGGAACGGCAATCGTTTCTGTGCCGCCGCCAACAGCGGGACCGCGGCCTTGCACATGGGATTGGCGGCGTGCGACATCAGCGCCGGCGATGAGGTCATCACCACGTCGCTGTCCTGGACGAGCACCGCGACGTGCATCCTTCACCACAACGCCATCCCCATCTTCGTGGATATCGACTGGCGATCGATGCACATCGACCCCGAGAGGATCGAGGCGGCGATCACGCCTAAAACCAGGGCCATTCTTCCCGTGCATTACTGGGGGATGTCGGCGGACATGGAACCGATCCTCGCCATCGCGAAAAAGCACGGGCTGGCGGTCATCGAGGATGCCTGTCAGGCGCACGGCGCGCTGTATAAAGGCGTCAAGGTCGGCACGCTGGGCGATGTCGCCGCCTTCAGCCTCAATCAGAACAAATCCCTGTCCGCCGGTGAAGGCGGTCTGTTCGTCACGGACAATGAATCCCAATACATCAAAGGCCGGGCGCTGATGAACTTCGGCGAGACGAAGGCGCCCGAAGGCAACCGCGACTTCCACGCCTACGCCATGGGCTGGATGTATCGCACCAGCGATCTGCCCGCCGCCTTTGCCCTGGCCCAGCTTCGCAAACTCGACGCCACCAACGCCCAGGCCCGCGCCAACTGGCGCCGGCTGCATGACGGCCTGAGCGGGCTTCCCCATCTGGTCCGCATGATGGACGATCCCGACCGACCATCCAACGGCTACGCCTATGTCCTGCGCACGGACCCGGCTTATGCGAAAACCAGAGGTGTCGGCAACATCCAAATGACCGATGCGCTGCGCAACGCGCTTCAGGCCGAAGGAGTGACGGTCAACCCCACCCGCTGGCTCCTGCCCGCGCACACCGTCTTTCAGGCCAGGAACGGCTACGGGCATGGTTCGCCCTGGACCGACGGCCATGCCCGACAAGGCATCCATTACGATCTGGATCAATATCCCGTGGGCACGCTGTGTGCGGAAACGTCGCTCTGGCTCGGCGTGAACCTGCATCGCCCGCCCAATGCCGATGCGCAGGTGGACGCGATCATCGCCGCGGTGCGAAAAGTCTATGAGCATCTGGACGATGTGCCGATGTGAATTGGAGGGAAAACGACCATGAGCCAACAAAACCACAACCTTCGCATCGGCTGGGCGCAAACGGACATCACCCCTTCGGAGCCCGTCCTCATCGCCGGCCAATTCAACGCTCGCGTCTCCGAGGGCGTTGAGAACCCGCTGACGGCGACCGCGCTGGCGCTTCAGACCGATGACGACCATGTCGTTCTGGTCGGTTGCGATGTGCTTTGGATTTCCGATGAGCTGCGCGATCGTGTTCGATCCCGCGTCTCGGCCGGATCGCAAAACGCGGGCGCGGCGGACTTGGACCTGATGAAAATCGTCCTCAATGCCACGCACACCCACACCGCGCCGGAACTTCACCTTCCGTCGGCCGACAATTGGAGCAGCACCGGCATCGACCTCGATGCCATGGACGTCGAGGCGTGTCTCGATTTCATGGCCGAACGCCTCGCCGACATGATCCTCCGGGCATGGACATCCCGCGCCTCCGGTGGAGGTGTGGCGTTTGGACTGGGGCACGCGGTGATCGGCCACAACCGCCGCTGGATCAACGATCGCGGCCAGGCCACCATGTACAACCTCGATGGCAATACCGAGTTTCGACACATCGAAGGCTATGAGGACCACAGCCTCAATCTGCTGGCGACCTATGACGCCGGCGGCAAGCTGAGCGGCGTGGTGGTGAATGTGCCGGCGCCGTCACAGGTGACCGAAGGAAACTTCACGCTCTCGGCGGACTATTGGCATGAGACCCGACGCAATCTTCGCAGCCGGTTGGGCGAGGATCTGTTCATCCTCCCCCAGTGCAGCCCGGCCGGCGACCAGGCGCCCCGGCCGTTGTACGAGAAGCAGGCCCACGAGCGAATGCTCGAGCTTCAGGGCATCACGCAGCGCGAAGCGCTGGCTCGACGGATTGTTGATGCCGTGCAAAATATCCTGTCCGCCATCGACAAGACGATCGATCGGAATCCGGTGTTGTCCCATCAGGTGGATACGGTGAAACTGCCGGGTTATCCGCTCACTCAGGCGGATGTTGATGACGCGCGTCGGCAGGCGGACGCCCTGCGCGTTCGATATGAACAAGAGAAACAAAAACTCACGGACAATCCCGAGCTGCGCGACCAGCCACGCTGGTATGGGCCTGCGACGACGGCATACAGGCAGATGCGATGGCACAAAGGGGTGATTCGACGGTTTGAACGCCAGGAGACCGGCCAGGCCGGCATGTCGGTGGAGATTCACACCATGCGCCTGGGACCGATCGCCCTGGCGAGCGTGCCTTTCGAGTATTACCTGGACTTCGGAATTCAGATCAAGGTGCGCAGCCCGGCGATCCAGACATTCCTCGTGCAACTGGCGGGCAATGGAACCTATCTGCCCAGCCCGCGATCCGTGATCGGCAAAGGATATGGCTCGGTCCCCGGAAGCGCCCATGTCGGTCCGCTTGCCGGCCAAATCCTCGCCGATCACATCCTGGACTCGCTGGACCGATTTTTCGAGCGATCCGCGACGAACCGCCTCCACCCGTAGAGGAAGCGCCGCCGCTCTCACGCTCCCTCGCCCACATGCAGCAGGTGATAGTCGTAGGCGTCGACCAGCGCCTGCCAGCTCGCGTCAATGACGTTGCCGCTGACCCCGATCGTGCCGAAAACCTCGCTGGAGCCGTCGGCCTTCCTGCGCCTGGATTCGACGACCACGCGAACGGTCGCGCTGGTCTCCTCACGCGAGTTGATGACGCGCACCTTGTAATCCACCAGGTGTACATTCTCGATCGCCGGGAAATGCGTCATGAGGGCGCGCCGCAGCGCGCCGTCGAGCGCCGCGACCGGCCCGTCGCCTTCGGCGACACGATGTTCCACGACGCCGTCAATGCGAACCTTCACCGTCGCTTCGGACACCGCCTCCTTCTCCTGCGCGCGAAGGACGACCACGCGGTAATGATCGAGATCGAAAAATCCATGATAGCGCCCGATCTCCCTGCGCAGCAGCAACTCGAAGCTCGCTTCGGCGGCCTCGAACTGGTAGCCGGCGTTCTCGAGATCCTGCACGCGCTCGAGCACGCGACGCAGCGCGGCCTTGTCATTCTCGATCTCGAACTTCCGCCCCGCCTTCGCCGCGATGTTGCTCGCGCCCGACAACTCGGAAACCAGGATTCGCCTGCTGTTTCCGACCGACTCCGGCGTCACATGCTCGTAGGTGCTCACGTCCTTCTGCACCGCATGGACGTGCATGCCGCCCTTGTGCGCGAACGCGCTCAATCCGACATAGGGCTGTCCGGTGAAGAGGTTCATGTTGGCGGTTTCATAAACATACCGGCTCACCTCCGTGAGACGCGAGATCGTGCCGGGACGAAGGCACGCGAGCTTGTATTTCAACTGGAGATTGGCGGCGAGGGTGGTGATGTCCATGTTGCCGCACCGTTCCCCGACGCCATTGACCGTCCCCTGCGCATGCCGCGCGCCGGCAAGGACGGCGGCCAGTGCGTTGGCCACGGCAAGCCCCGCGTCATTGTGCGTGTGGATGCCGATCACGGCGCCGGTTTTTTCCTTCACCGCGGCGGTCGCCTGCCCGATGAATTCCGGCATGGTTCCCCCGTTGGTGTCGCACAGCACAAGCACCGACGCCCCCGCCTCCTGGGCGGCGAGAAGCGTCTTGAGGGCATAGTCGGGATTCACCTTGTACGTATCGAAGAAATGCTCGGCGTCGTAGACCACCTGCCGCCCTTCCCGGCGCATCAGCCCGATCGTGTCGGAGATCATTTGAAGATTCTCCTCCAGGGAGACGGACATGATCGTCCTCACCTGGTGTTCGCTGGTTTTTCCGACGATGGTGACCACCGGCGTGCCGGCCGCGAGAAGCGCCTTCATCCCCGGATCGTCCTCAGCCTTCATCCCCCGCCGGCGGGTCATCCCGAACGCGCTGACACGGGCGTTTTTCAGCCCCAGCCCTTTCACTTCCTGGAAGAAGGCGGCATCCTTCGGATTGGACAACGGATACCCGCCCTCGATGTAATCCACGCCCAGCTCATCGAGCTTTTGCGCGATCAGCAGCTTGTCCTGGAGCGAAAGATTGAATCCTTCCCCCTGCGTGCCGTCGCGCAAAGTGGTGTCGTAGATTTCGATGCGATTGTCCGTGGTCATGGTTTACCTTCGTAAAAAGCGTCCATAAAAAAAGCCCTGCCGCGCGGGCAGGGCTTTGGGAATTCAGTTCAAGCAATACGCCGGCCCTACCCGCGATGTCGTGGGTTGATAATAATCCCGGCGATAATGAGGGCGTGAGCGGTCATCGGCAGAGCATTCTACCGAAAATCACCCTTCGGTCAACAGGGCCGTTTTTTCGGAAGTATGCACTTTACGCAAACGACATTGACTCCCCCGAACTACGATAGCCCCACTTATTTTTTTGGCCAACCGCTCGCCGGCCTCTTCTTGGCGCGGAGAAGTTGGTTGCATCCGACGGACGAATGATGACTATTGAATCCCCGCAACTTTCTAATTGATCTTCCGCCCGGATGCGGAGAGGATTCGGTGCATTACCTTGAAGGAGGAACCCCATGCGCACGGCGCTTACCGCCATCATCGTTCTGGTTTTCGGCCTGTCCGCGTTCGTGTTCGCGCAGACGGGTGATGATGCGCCATCACCCAAATCCATCCCCGCCAAACGTGCATTGCAGAAACACCAACAGGCGATGAAGGCGGCGGATCAGGCGTGGCAGAAGGCGGCGACGGAGGCGAGCCGCACGCTCATCCGGGAACTGGAGAGCGCCAAGGCGACGGCGATGAAGTCGGGGAGTCTGGAGGAGGCCAACGCGATCCAGGCAGCCATCGATTCGGCGAAGGAAGAACTGGACCGGTTAGAGGGAAAGCCGGTCGTGCAGACGTTGGATGTCGTCGCGGGCGATGGCTGGGTGGATGTGTCCCAAGTGAAGGCGGGGCAACGAATCAAAATAACCGCGTCAGGGACGTGGTGCGCCAACACGACTAACCGCGAGAAATGGACATTCGGACCCGAGGGTGCAGTAATTGATGGGATCCAGTATGGCCTGATGGCACAGGTTGGCGGGCGCGAGATTTATATCGGAAGGGGTCGCGTGATTGCTGCCCCCGAAGATGGCATGCTGCGGCTGCGGCTGTTCGGTGGCAGCGTTCAGAATGACGATGGGCAGGTCATCGTTAACGTCGGAAGTCCCTGATTCTCCGCCAGCGAGGCCGAGGATCGCTTAGGTCGAATCGCCCGTTCAATCGGTCGAAATACCAGATAGCGCGTGTCAACCGCTTTCGCCACCCAAATCCAGAGAGGTATTTTTGCCGACGCCGCTTGTCCTGCCGCTGGACGATGCGGTTGTGCGTG
>CAYUNS010000054.1:10865-18532 GCA_964446155.1 uncultured Tepidisphaeraceae bacterium
GACCGAAGGCCCCGCCGCCGTCGGCGCGGCGGTCGATTGGACAAACGGGATGTTCATGCCGCACTGACAACCGCCGCCCCGGTGAAACCCTTTCCCAGCCGTTGAACTCCCTTGCAAGTGGGCCGCCCGCCGGTGGGGAGGATCATGGGTCATCGCTGATAGATCGGCAACAGGCGATAAGTGACTGTCAATGCGAGTATCGCCATGCTCGTCGCATAAATGCGACCCGGCTCCTCTCCGGTTCGGCTTTGCGGCCAACCACCATCTTCCATCTGGATTCCGACCAGGCGTTCCCGGGTCACCTTCCACACCGCCGGCCAGGTCGGCTCGCCGCACTGGAACGCCGCCTGCGCGGTGTAATACAACGAGTAATAGAAGAATCGCGTGTCATTTTGGATCGGATGCTCCACGAGATACTTTGCGGCCGCCTGGAGTTCCGGCTGGCCTGCCGCATCGAGCAGATAGAGGCTCAACACCCCCACGCCGGTCATGGCGACGGTAGGATCGTGTCCGGGCTGATACGAGAATCCGCTTTTGTCCTTGCGAAAGCACTGAAGCACATATGAAACCGCGCGCTCGACCGGCTCCTTCGCGACGGTCATTCCCACGTTCTGCGCCGCGCGCAGCGCCAGCGCGTTCCATCCCGACAGCGACAGGTCGCTGTCGCCCGACGACGGCTCGTAACGCCATCCGCCCGCATGAGGCGGACCTTTCTTCACCTCCTGCGCCTTGAGAATGACGCGCACCGCGGATGCGAAGACTTTTTCGATCTTCTCGCGGGACTCGGTGTTCGTTTCCACGCCATACACCTCCGCCAGCGCGAGCGTGATGATCCCCTGTCCATACATGCGACTGCCATCGATCCTGCCGAAATACCCGTCTTCCGGCGCGGCCCGGATGAGGGCGTCGATGCATCTTCGGACGGTCAGACCATGTTTCCCCGAGTCGGGCGCATGCCCGGCCGACAGAAACGCCATCAGCGCCAGCGCCGTCATCGCCAGCCTTGGCCCGCCCCCTTCAAACGTGCCGTCCTCCTTCTGCAGCCTGGCGAGAAACGCCAACCCGCGCGCGATGCTCGCGTCCAGGTCCGCCTCCGACTGGTCCTGCGCCCGCAGTGGCTGAACCACCATCAGCAGCGCCAGCGTCACGCGCATCGCGACGGCTCGCGCGCGAGGCTGTTGAAAATCACCGATTGCCATTCTCATTTCTTCCGCTCCGTCTGTCCCAGCGCCTCGAAATAAAGCTTCAACGACTCCTGGTATCCCGGCGGATCATTATCGCGCGTGGAGATGTTGAGATCCTGCGGAGCGCGGTGGAGCAGCCTGCCCCATTCGCGCACCGAAGGCACATCAGGCAGGATCGCCTCGACGCCACCGACGCCGGCGACGCCATTCTCGAGTTCGACGCCGAGGCTGAACAGCCACCCCATGGACGGCGCGCCGGACAACCGCGCGGAAGCGGCTTGCTGCGATGCGGCGTTCCACGCCTTGCCCAGCGCCGCCGAAACGTTCTCCTGATGCATCGCCGCCATGCGCAAATCAGGCGGTTCCTGC
This sequence comes from uncultured Tepidisphaeraceae bacterium, assembly GCA_964446155.1. Taxonomy (GTDB): domain Bacteria; phylum Planctomycetota; class Phycisphaerae; order Tepidisphaerales; family Tepidisphaeraceae; genus CAYUNS01. Next base: position 12,419 of record CAYUNS010000054.1, read on the forward strand.
TTCAGCGCGGCGGCGGCGGCGCGGGCGTACCAATCGGCGGAAACCAGCGGATCCTGCTCCATCAACGCATCCTGCGCCCGACGCAGTTCATTCTGAACAACCTCGATCGCCTCGCGCGCCCGCGTGGCGGCGCGGTCGATGTCTCCCGCGTCCCGGGCCTTCATCGCCTGTTCCATCATTCGCAGCGCCGGGGTCAGTTGCTGATCGACGGCCGCCGTCGAAGCCGTGGTTTCCGGAGCGAACGCCTCCAGCCGCCGGGCCATCGCCTCGGCAACGCCCGGAGCGACGGAATCGGCGGCACGGTCCAGATGGCTTTGCGCTTCGGCGAATTGATGGGCGGCCTGCTCGGCCGTGCGGCGCGCCGCGGCGGCTTGCTCTGGAGGCGCCGTGTCCGCGGCGGAACGAGTCGCCTGCGCCCTTGCCGACGCCTCCCCCCGCTGTCTCGCCGTCCGGCGCGCGGTGTTGATCTGCTCGGGCATCGCCGCCAGCCGCGCCTGGGCGGCGCCGATCGCGGCAACCGCTTCCCGGCGCGTGTCCCGTCCCGGTGATTCATCCATCCGCGCCGATTCACCCTCCTCCCACCGCTCGCGAGTCTCCCCGATTGATTCCGCCAGCGCCGCCTGCTCCTCCGCGATGCCCCGCGCTTCCCGCCAAGCCCCATCCTCCGCATCGTTGGCGGCTTCCGCAGCCTGCTTTTCCTGCACGGCCTGCGTCTGCTGCCGGAGTTGATGCTGCTTTTCGATGAGTTGGTCCACCTGCTTCGCCGACTCCATCCTGTCCGACGCCTTCGCCATCGCCTGACGGCGTTCGGACGAATGCGGCGAATCCGCTTCACTCTCCGCCGACGTAGCAAGCCGTTGATCGATCGACTCGGCCTGATCGTAATTCCGCTCCGCCATCCGCGCATTGGCTTCCATGGCAAGCCGTTCCGTCGGGTCCGTCACGGGAGATTCCATCCGTGCGACCTCGACTTCGCCTTGCGGAAGGTCTCCATCGGATTCGGCTTGTGTCAATTCGGATTCGGTGGTGGGTTCCGCGTGCGCGATCGCGGCGGCGGGCTCCGCCCACGCCGACATTTTCCCCCGCGCCTCCGCGGCCGCCTTGCGGATTTGTTCGGCTTCCTGGGATTTCGGCGGCTTCTCCGCGCGATTCATCACATGTTCAGCCTGAAGCGCGGCCATCGCGCCCGGGTATTCACGGACCTCATCGAGCTTTTGTGCCTCGGTCGACGCAAGCCTCGCGGCGCGCTTCCCGATCGCCGACGCCGCCTGTGAAGCAAGCTGAAGATCGTGGGCACGGATCATGTCGCTGTCGAGGCGAATCGCCTCCGCCTGCGAAGCCGTCGCAAGCCGCTGATCGAGCAGCGACGGGGCGTCGCGCCCGGGAAGCCCGCGCGACCACTCCCGCGCGGCGCCCGCATAATCCACCGCCTTGAACGACCGCAGTTCCTTGGCCGACACTTCGATGACGCCTTTCAGCCGTCGATCCAGGTCTCCCGCATTGGGATCGAGACCGATCATGCGCACGCCGGTGGAAATATCCTCGCGGGCGCGAAGGATCGCCTTGTCGAGCCGCTTGGCGGATTCCGGGGAGGCCTTCGCCTTCTCCTCCGACGCCGCCAGGTTGTGCCGTTCCGCCAGCAGCGCCGCCGCCTGCTCCCCGTAAAGCAGAATCTGGAGCCGCGATTGCAGTTGCCTGGCATTTTCGAGCCGGCGCTGGGCATGATCGCGCGCGGACGAGTCGCGAACGATTTCATGATCGAACAGCATCAGGAGATGATTGGCCCAGCCCGACTGCTGCTGCACCTCGTCCACCATGGTCGCCAGCGCCACGGAAAGCTGCGGCTCGCCACCGCGGATGATGGTGCGCAACAGCGTCATCCGGGTGATGGTCGCCAGTTCACCGGCGGACGCGAACGAGCGGGTCGCATCGGCCAGCGCGCGCGCCCATGCCTCGCTTTCCGGCTCGGCGCGATTGCGCGCCTCCTCGATCGCCTTCACCGCCGTGTCCCATTCGCTCACCATCGCCGTCACCGATCGCAGCGCCGCGCCCAGCTCGGCGATGCGGAGATGCGTGTTAAGATCGATCGACTGGGGCGACATCAGCACATACCGCGGCTCGGTGACGGCTGAATGTCCCGACCGATCGGATGCCGAGATCACCAGCGACACAATGTCCCCGATCTCCAGCGGCAGCGTCGCCAGGTCCACCTCATACACCCCTTCCTGGCGGCGCCGATCGCCGCGCAGCGGGATCGGAGCGCTCAGCGCATCCCGCCCGTTGACCTGCGCGCGGAGCGACAATTCCACCACGCCGTAATCATCCATCGCGAGGTACTGCAACCCGAGAATGTCGCGCGGGCGCAGGCGCAGATCGGACGCCGGATGCAGCAGGCGCGCCAGCGGAGGACGATCGGGAATGGCGCGAATCGCCATGCTCGCCGGCCCGTTCCCCGGCACACCGCGTTCGCTGATCATCCGCAGGTGATACGGCCCGTCCTTCGTGACGGGAACCTTCGCCTGATAGACGCCCGGCTCGATCGCCGGCGTCATCGGAATGGTCTGCCCGGCGACTTCCAATTCAGCGGATTGAAGCGCCTCGCTCGCGAGGATCGACAGGTGCGCGACCGTATCCACGGGCGCTTCGACCACGCCGTCGGTGTTCGTCACCGTCAGCGGCGCGCGTTCGGTGTAATCCGGGTAGACGTAACGAATCCGGAACTCCGTCACCGCCGGCGGGCGCAGGGCGCGGACGACATACGTTTCGCTTCGCGCGTCCCCACCGCTGACGTTGTATTGAAGATCGCGCTCGACGGAGTTGATCGTGAACGTGAAACGGCCTTCTCCGCTTCGCGCCATGGTCGTGGTGGTCCACTGCCGGCTGTCGCGGGAGAGGTTCAACTTCAACAGGTCGCGGCCGAGGTGTTTCGTCTCGGCGGAGATCTCAATGGACGCGCCCTGCATGACATCGGCATTGCCGGGGAAGACGGAAATCCAGGTCGTCGTCACGGGCGCGACGCCCGACAGCGGCGCCGCATACCGCAGCACCAGCCGCGGGAGATTCAACCATGACGACAGCATCAGCGCAAGAAACAGAAGAAACGCGCCCAGGGCGATCATCCCCGGCCGAACGATGGAACGGCTGGGGATCAGCTCCGCCGGATGCCGCGTCGCCGCCTGCCGCGCGACCTCGTCGGCAAGATGCTGGAGAATCTGTTCCGATCCGCGATATCCCGGTGCGGACAGAAGCTGCGACGTGACCGTTTGCAGCCGCTGCGCGAAACCCGCGTCGCGGCGTTCCACCTCGGCGGCGGCGGCGAGCCAGTCCACCCGGCGACGGAACGCGGCCCAAACAGGCGCTTGCAGCAGCCCGATCACCCCGATCGCATTCATCACGAGCAAACCGGCCCGCACCCATCCATGCAGATGCAACATTCGATCGAGCAGGCACGCAAACAGCATCCACGACAGCGTGAAGCTCATCGACACCGCCAGGGCACGCAGCAGCGTGAACAATCTCAACCGGGAAACAAACCCACTGAGATAGCTTCGCACCGGCGGCGGTAGAACGGCGAGCGTGGTCATGTCAGTTCACCTGCTGGTCTCCAAATCCAATCACACCCCCCGCATCGTTCCACTGAAAGATGCTCTTGAAAAATCTGTTCATGCGAACACCGGCTCACACCAGTCCAAGCCGTTTTCGCAATGCCCATTCGGCGGCGAGACACGCGAGCACGAACGCAAACAGGTATGGGCTGTCCCACAGCGACACCTCCGCAAACCGGGACCGACGGGCTTGCTCCCGTTCCAGCGTGTCCGGCAGACGTTCCACCTCGTCGAGATGGAGCATTTCGCCGCCCGTCGAGGCCGCCAGCCGGCGCAGAAGCGATTCATCCCCGGACAGGTTCACCATCTCCGCTTCCTCGGAAGACGAAACATGAATGGGCAATCGGATGGTTTTGTCGTGCGCGGTCATCGCGATTTCATATTCGCCGGCGGGCAACCCCGTGATCGAACCGGCGAATCGACCTGTCCCCGGGGCGTTGACGAAAGGAAGTTGTTCCGCGCGAAACACCTCGCCCTCCTTCAGAATGTCGATCCGCCATTGATCCGATGGCGTCGGCGCGCCGGACGCATCGCGGACGCGGGCACGCACAAACATCGGCTCGCCGGGAGGCAGCCACACGCGATCGACATCCAAAGCCATCCCCTCATCGACCACGGCGTAAGGCTCCTCCGAGGCGTATCGCAGCAACTGCAACCAGAAGCGGTCGTGCGTGCCTGCCCCTGTTTTGTACCGCCAGCGCCAGGTTTCGTTGGCCCCCATGAAAAAGACGCGCCCCATGCCCAGCCGGCTCTCCGTCAACACCGCCGCGCCCGATTCTCGCTCGATGAGCAACGGACGGGTGTTGGGCTTGAGATCCACCAGCGGCAGGACGCGATACATGCCCGGCAGGGCATGCCATCGCTGCAAGGCGGCGGAGGGATCCTCTTCCAGCCGCAGCGCCTCGAGCCGCCGGGCATCGGCGGAGGGAACCAGCCGGAAAAACGCCTCCTCGCCCGGCCAGACGCGCCACGTGGGCGAGGCATTGGGGACATACGGAAGCAGATCGGTGAGCAGAACATGACCGGAATAATTCTCCGGCAACCGCTCATCGCCGGTGATGAGCAGCAGGCTCCCACCGCGCTCGACGACAAGCTGATGCACCGCATCCCACTGTGCCGGACGAAGCGCCTCGGCGTCGATGTCGGAAAGAATAATCGTGTCGAGTTGGAGAATTTCCTCCGGCGTCAGCGACAATTCCTCGTCACGAGCGATGATCCGATCAGTCAATTCCACCCACGGCGCGCGGGACAGCGCGTTGCGAAGATACTGGAAATCCCACGACGGCGCGCCCGCGAACGCGGCGATGCGGGTCTTGTCGTTCAGCACCTTGACCCAGCGATGGACCTCGTTGTTCGCCTCGCTCGATTCGCCGGGAAGAGGCTCCACGGTCACCACGATCCGCTGCGATCCAGGGTTGTCGAGCGTGAGAGGAAGATCGACGGTCCGCACCTTGTCGTTGAGGGTGATCTTCCGGGTTTGCCGGATCTCGCCCGCGGCGGCGGTGACGACCGCGGGCCGCCCCGCATATCCATGGGAATCCAGCTCGACGCGCGCCGTCACGGTCTCCCCCGAAAACTGCGTCGCGGGGAGCGTGACGTTGAGGATCGACACGTCCTTCGCCTTGCCCCGCATCGCCGAGGCGACGGAAATGACGGGCACGCCCGATGTCGATAACGCGTAGGGCACGGCCCCGTCGCCGCCGACCTGTCTTCCGTCGGAGAATAGAATCACCGCCTGCACGGGATGCCCGCGAAACGCATCAATGGCGCCGCGCACCGCGCCGGTGAGATCGCTGGTGTCACCGCCGGGTTCGAGCATGAGCCGGCGCACCGCCTGTTCCCCGCCGCGCAACGCGACGGGAGTGATGCCGTCCGCGACCCCGTATCCATAGAGCAGCGCCTCGCGCGGAAGCCGATGGAGCAGCCCGGACTTCGGATCGGTGAGCGCGGCCTCCACCAGCTCGAACCGGGAGAGCTTCGCAAGGCGATCGCAGATGGCGCGAACCTGGTCATTCTCGCGATACAGCCGCTCATCCGAAGGCGCTTCAAACGCTTCGATCGTCGCGGTGAGCCGCTGAATGCGGGCGATGGTGTCGCGCGTCCAGGCTTCACTTCGATCGAACGGCTTGATCTCCTTCAGCGCTTTGAGGTTTTCCGGAAGCCGGTTGCGTGCGGGCACGTCGTCGGCTCGTTTCACAAGTTCCTCGATGGCGACGTTGAAGCGATGGGAGGCGTTGGCAAGATGCTCCTTCGCGGCGTCCACGCTTCGGCCGGAGAGGCGCGCATAATCAAACTCGGCATCGGCGCGCATCAGTTCCTCGCGCAGCGACGAAAACCCCTGCACCTGTTGCGCCAACCCGGCGATGGGGTCCTCGCGCACGCCGGGAGGGAGTTGTCCAAGCCCGTCAGCCAGGGCGACGAGTTGCGCCGGGGAACGATTCGCATCGACGATGCTCATGCTCCGCGAGCGGTCCACCAGCACAAGGATCGCCCCCAGTTCCTTCGTCGA